>NZ_JBQFMP010000001.1:0-540918 GCF_056531905.1 Ruegeria sp. K11 | reverse complement strand
CGTGCTCCTTCCGGCCCTTGTTCACCAAACGGCAAATCGCACCACCCGTCGGATAATAAACACCCGTTACACCACCCGTCCCAATCGTGATGAACTCCTCAGCATAAGCCGCAGGCGCTAGAAAGGCGGCCGCTGCAAATGCAGTAAGGCTGAGTTTTCCTGAATTCTTCATATCTGTTCTCCCTGTTGTCTTCTTTGGCAGACTTGACGACACCTGAAATCAGCTACTGCGCCAACCCGGCAACGTAAGGTATCTCAATACTTGATTTTTTCCGAAGTCTCCCGACCACTAAGAGGTTTCATTCAGACACTGCACTTGTCAAGTCCAGTGGACAGGAGCTAGGGCACAATTCCCAGTTCTGACAAGCAATCAGAGCTCAATTACCAGCACAAACCAAGCCTGACAGAGCGTACACCGCGCGATATCAAAACGGACCGCGACGGCTCACGAAAATTGGCGAGGCAGTCTTTCGCTGGTGCCAAAAATCCACTAATATTCCGAACTTGGAGCCATGAAGTCAAAAAGGTAGTCACCTTGATCTCGGTTCAATCGACCACGATCTTCTGGTTCAAACACCAGCTTATGCACCTATTTTTGTCGAAATGCTTCAGATTGAATTTGGTTGCATTTCATGCCAGATCACGAGTCTGGTCCTGTGACTGGAAAAGCCGATGCATCTCAGAATTTATCGATGCAAAAAATAAAAAGCAGAGGCACGATGTTAAAAGAAATTTTAAACAAATTTCGTACTGATACCAACGATGCTGACTTTGACAAGCTTTTGCGCGTTAAGCAGAACCACAAACACAAACCTCACCTCATAGAACCTTTCCAAGATACGGAAAGCAGCTCAATCACATTTGCTATTCGGCGTCTATCACGCCAGAATCTCACGATAGATGTCACGACCCAACTCCAAAAGGATCAAATTCAGTTTACCGTCCCAAGAAAATTCAAAATAGAAGGCAATTGCCTCGCTGCTGCGCTCGCTTGTCTTTGCGGCAAAAACTACCAGTTCATTCACTTTGAGTTTCTGGTTTCAGCCGAAGCGCAAGCCCTAATCGCCAAAGGGTGCCAAGCCACAGTTACCGCGTCTGAAGTTTGCCCCCCAAGGCTTGCAGGGAACGGTCATTGTCTAGGGTTTTCGGGCGGAATGGACTCGTTGGCCAGCAAGCACATCGCCCCGGATCGCAACTATGATCTGATCGGGATAGACTTCGGCGGATGGTTTGAACGCGAATACTTGTTTCTAAAAGAATACGATCAGATTACTTCGGTTTGTTCCACGAATTTTCGAAGAAAGAAATATGACCGTAACAGTTGGATCTTTATGGCTGCTCCCATGCTTTTGGTCGCTGACCATTTCGGCTGGGGAAGCGCAGCCTTTGGCACAACTTTGGAATCAAACCCAGAGACCTTGTACGGTTTGGACTGGACGCCTCCTGACCTGCCGATTCTGGAGGCCGGCGGGTTAAAAAATGAGACCTTGCTTTTTGGATGTTCGGAATTTCTTGGTAGTCGTATTGTTTTAGTTAACGAGAAAGAAGCTGTTGAAAACTCACTGGTGTCCTTGGCCGCAATCGGTTCAGAAAAATCATTCAGGAAAGCGCTGGCATTGCATCTGGTAAATAGCCTGATGAAAAACCAACCCACAGATCGCTTTAACATCGCCCCTCCACGTGAAAAGGTTGTTTTGGGTAAAGAATCGTATGTCGACTTTGCCTTTATGGTTTTTGCCAAATTCTGTGATCCGGAGTGGCTGTCACTTGCAGTCGATATCCCTGACGACATCCTGGCCTCGGTGCGTCAGACGAAGCTGGATTGGTTGCTCAAATACCATCCCATCGGCTTGGAAAAGGTCACCGGCCAGGCGCGGAAAGACTTGGAAGCGGGACTTAAGAAAAATCAAATCGAAGTATTTTCGGACAACGACTTGCGCGACTATGAAGCATTCACCGACTTAGTCAGAAACTTGCAATTAAGTGGCTAGAACTACCGAATTCTCAGCCATTTTTAACGAGTCACGTGTGGTGGTGCCCAAGGAGAGACTCGAACTCTCACGCCCGTGAAGGCGGGGGATTTTGAATCCCCTGCGTCTACCATTCCGCCACTTGGGCCACACGCCTTGAAGTATCGTTCAATTCCGGGAAGGTCCAGAGGCAAAAAACACCCAGTGCCCTGTTTGTTTCCGCCCCGGCGGTTGACGGCTTGGTGACCACATGATTTGGCTTGCACGGTCTGAGATTGGGATTTGAGTTTCTTATGTTGCGATCGCTTTATGACTGGACCATTCGCCTGGCCGAACACCCCCATGCGCTGTGGGCTTTGGCCGCCGTCGCCTTCGTCGAAAGCTCGTTTTTTCCGATCCCGCCGGACGTTCTGATGATTCCGATGATCCTGGCGCGCCCGTCGCGGGCTTGGCTGATCGCAACGGTCGCTCTGGTCGCGTCCGTTTTGGGAGGCATGCTCGGCTATGCGATCGGGGCGTTCTTTTACGAAAGCGTTGGGCAGCCGATCCTCGAGGCGATGGGCAAGGCCCATGCTATGGAAGAGTTCAACACGCGCTTCAACGATTTCGGCTTCTGGGCGGTGCTGACCGCTGGCGTCACTCCGCTTCCCTACAAAGTCATCACCATCATGTCGGGCTGGACGGGGATGCCGTTGGGCACGTTCATTGCAACCTCGATTCTGGCCCGCGCGATGCGATTTTTCCTTGTCGCCGGTCTGCTTTGGAAATTCGGAGAGCCGATCCGCGACTTTATTGAAAAACGCCTGGGTTTGATGTTCACTTTGTTCATCATTCTGCTGTTTGGCGGCTTTTTTGTCGTGAAGTACCTATGACGTCCAAAAGATCCTTGATTCTGATCGCCTCAGTCGGGTCAGCGGCGATGCTGCTGGGCGCTTGGGGATTCCAGTATCTGGGTGGGCTTGCCCCTTGCAAGATGTGCATCTGGCAACGGTATCCCCATGGGATTGCTGTGGTTTTGGGAGTGTTCGCTTTTGCCTTTCCGGCTGTCCGCATTCTGCCCGCGTTCGGGGCACTGGCGGCAGCAACGACGGCAGGCATCGGCGCGTTTCATGCCGGGGTTGAGAAAGGCTGGTGGGAGGGCCCCTCGACCTGTACCTCTGGCGATATTGGCGGTCTAACGCCCGAAGAGTTGCTCAATCAGATCATGTCCGCACCATTGGTACGATGCGACGAGATTCCGTGGGAGATGTTCGGGATTTCAATGGCCGGATGGAACGCGCTGATTTCGGCAGCGCTGGTGTTGATCTGGCTGGCGGCGTGGCGCGCGCGCTGAAAGTTACTGCTGATCCAGCTCTGCATCCCAATAAAGGAAGTCGATCCAGCTGTCATGCAGGTGGTTGGGCGGGAACTTCCGGCCAATATTGCGCAACGCCTCGGCATCCGGCTGGCGCGGCGGTTTGTTCAGCGACATACCCGCCTGCCGCAGCGACTTGGACCCCTTGCGCAGATTACACGGGCTGCAGGCCGCGACCACGTTTTGCCAGCTTGTGACCCCTCCGGCGGCCCGAGGGACCACGTGATCAAATGTCAGCTCTCCCCGGCTGCCGCAATACTGGCATTTGAATTCGTCCCGCAGAAATAAATTAAAGCGCGTGAAGGCCACGCGCTTTCTGGGTTTTACATAGTCCTTCAATACAACGACCGAGGGTATTCGGATTTCGGTACTGGGGCTTCGGACCACTTCGTCATATTCCGCGACGATGTCCACCCGATCCAGCCAGGCGGCCTTGATGGCCTCTTGCCACGGCCAGAGGGACAGCGGATAATAGGATAAAGGGCGGTAATCGGCGTTCAGAACCAATGCCGGATGATGCCTGAGCGCACCGGGTTCCCTGACAAATTCGGTCCTGAAGTCTCCGTCCATAACAGAATCGCTCCTCGCTCTGCACTGCCCGTTTTTTGACATCAGAGCGGGAACACCCGCCCCGGCCTTACCTCAACTATATATCGTGTTAAAACTCTGACAAGTCCCGATTTTACACAACATCTCGGGCACTTGTTACGCGCGATCCGTAACGGCCATGTGACAGTTATCCACAGCTTGCGCGGTTGTGATCTGCAGGTTATGGCGGGGACATGTCCTGGTTCATCCGTTTCAACAAACCTTTTGATGTGTTGCCGCAATTCACTGATTGGGCCAACGCGGACACACCGCGCCGCACCCTGTCGGATTTCATCGATCTGCCAGGCGTCTATCCGGCCGGACGGCTGGACCGCGACAGTGAAGGCCTGATGCTGCTGACCGACAACGGCCGCCTGCAGGCGCAGATTTCAGATCCCAAGCACAAGATGCCAAAGACCTATTGGGTTCAGGTCGAAGGTGTTCCCGATGCAGCTGCATTGAAAGCGTTGCGGGACGGGATCGAACTTAAGGACGGCGTGACCCGACCCGCCAAGGCGCGGTTGATGGACGAGCCCACTGATCTTTGGCCCCGCACACCGCCCATACGCGAACGTCAGACCATTCCCGACACCTGGATCGAGCTTACGATCCGTGAGGGGCGCAACCGGCAGGTGCGCCGCATGACGGCGGCGGTGGGGCATCCGACCCTGCGCCTGATCCGCGCCCGCATTGGGGATTGGAACCTCGACGGACTGGCGTCTGGCGATTGGGACAGCCTGCCCGAACCGCAGGTCAACGCGGCACCGCATCGCAAACGGGACCGCCGTCCGCGCAGGTGACAAAAACGGCGAAATGTGATAGGCTTAGGCCATGAAACTTACGCCGGACATCCCTGCCCCAACAGGCATTCTGGAAGCCGCACTTTATGTAGATGACCTGGATGCAGCCGAGCAGTTCTATGGCGCGGTTCTGGCGCTTGAGAAAATCCAGCGTGTGGCGAACCGACATGTCTTTTACCGGGTCGGAAGCTCGGTTCTGTTGTTGTTTGTCGCCGACGAAACGGAAAAACCACCCGGAAATCCGGACCTGCCGGTGCCTCCGCACGGTGCCCGTGGTGCTGGGCATGTGTGTCTGACGATGACGCGTGAACGGATCGACGGTCTGCGCAAGCATCTGCTGGACTGGAACATCCCGGTGGATGCCGAATTTGACTGGCCCAACGGCGCACATTCTCTTTATGTGCGCGATCCGGCCGGGAATTCGGTCGAGTTTGCCGAAGGGCGGTTGTGGAGCTGAACGCCGACCCTAAAGCGGCTGTTTTTCGCCCCCAACCACACGGCAAATATCGCGCGAAACCACGCCAATCTCGGCCAGTGCCGCACGGAACGTCGCCATGTGGGGTGCTTGAAAATGGGCCTCCAGCGCGGCCTGATCAGCCCATTCCTCATAGACACGAAACCGGTTCGGCTGGCCGAGAATCTGACTGAATTCGTAAACCAGACACCCCACCTCTTTGACCGTCTCAGCCACCATGGCCTGCGCCGCTGCGCTGGCCTTTTCCACGCCCTCGGGCGATACCTCAACAGTTCCGGTTACGATCAGCATCAGTCCCCCTTTCTCAGGTCAAAACGTTTGGAAATTCTGTTCATGGGTGTTCCGTCGCGCAGCGGCACCCCGTACGCCACCGAATAATCCTGAAAGCCCATTTTATCATAGTAGCTCAGGCCCATACCGTTATCCGCCCGGATCGTGGCGTTGATGGCGCAGAACCCGAGTGATTTCGCCATTATTACAGTCTTGGAAAACAAGGCCCTGCCCGCGCCTTTCAGCACCGGGTCACGTCGCGTGAATGTTGCGATGTCGGCGCAATCCTCCGGCAGTTTCACATTCGTTCCAAGCCACTGGAACCCGGCAACCTCTCCGTTCGGGTCCAGCGCGACATGGGTGCAGACCTTGTCCGGCCCGTTCAGATAGCTTTGGGCAAACAAAGCCTCGGAAAAGGGGATTTCAAAGGCCGTCGAGCCGCCAATCTCGATGATCTCGTTCAAAATGCGACACGCTGAGGCCACATCCTCTCGCATCATCGGGCGGATGGTGATCACGGCCTAAAGGCTCAGCTTGTCGCGCATGAAAGCCAGCGCGACACTCAGCCCATCAGGCGCAATTCCGTGACCGGTGCCCTTCATGACATGTGCGTAGACCTCTTTGAACTCAGCGGCCTGTAGCGCTTCGGCAGCTTCGGGCAATGATTGTGGCGGTACCACGTCATCTGCGTCACCATGCACCAGCAGCACCGGCATCCGGCTGACAGTTTCATCCGGCAGCAGGTCCGGCTCGAGCAACCGGCCCGAGAAGGCAACGATCCCGGCGACGGGGTCCTCGCGCCGGGGGGCGACGTGCAGGCTCATCATTGTGCCTTGCGAAAAGCCGAACAGAACCACCTGCTCGGGCAGCACATCTTCGTCGACCATCAGCGCGTCGAGAAACGCGTTGAAATCCTCGACGGCCATTTCCATTCCGCGACGCGCCTCTTCCTCGGACGAGCCGTCGATCCAGGGAATCGGGAACCATTGGAAACCGTTGGGCATACCGGGTATTTGCTCGGGCGCGTCCGGGGCGACAAAAAGCGTATCGGGCAGATGTTCGCCCAGGACATCCGCCAATCCCAGCAGATCGGCCCCGTTGGCTCCGTAACCATGCACAAACACAACGACCGAGCGCGTGTCGCCCGAAACCGGCTCTTTTCGGAGCGCATTCAATACTCGAGTCATCTGATCCCTTCTCGTTCCTTGGCTACCCGGTAATAGGCCCACAGCACCCGCGCCGCAACCGAGCGCCAGGGCGACCACGCCTCGGCCATCTGGCGCAATTCCTTGTCGGTCGGTCGCTTGGGCAGGTCATACAAAATACGCGCCGCTTCCTGTAGCGCCAGATCGCCCGGCGCGATCACATCCGCGCGGCCCAGCGAGAACATGGCATAAATCTCGGCCGTCCAAACGCCGATGCCGGGGACCTGAGTCAAAACGGCCACGACCTCTGCATCAGACGCATCGCGCAACGCCTTGTAATCAATACGCGCTTCGGCCAAAGCCCGGGCGTATCGCATCTTCTGTCGGCTTAACCCGACGGCCCGCAAATCCTCATCCGTGGCCCATATGATTTTGCGTGGTCCGGTCAGTTTGGCATCCTTCAGACGCGCCCAGATCGCATTGGCCGAGGCCACGCTGACCTGCTGACTGACGATCGCACTCAGCAATTGTGCGAACCCGTCCGGGCGACGGCGCAGGGGCAAAGGTCCGGTTTGTTCCATCGCATGGGCCATACGCGGACAAGCCTTGGCCAGCCACTCGGCCCCTTCGGACACGCAATCAGGTGTTTCGATGATACGACCGACGGACATGCACGCTTCCCAAAAGTGACGATTATTCGCACGTTAGGCAGATGCACCGGCGATGCAAGCGGCTTGTGTCCGTAGCTGTTCACCGATACCCATTGGCGCATGACGATGACCTCTGCCACACCCGACAACTCTCAGGCCAAACGTAATGTTGCGGTTCTGGTTGCCGCACAGTCCATTCTGGGTGCGCAGCTGCCGATGAAGTTCATCGTCGGCGGATTGGCCGGACAGTCGCTGGCCAGTAACCCTTGCCTGGCGACACTGCCCATCTCGCTGATCGTTCTGGGGTCGATGCTGGCGGCGACGCCGGTTTCGGCGATTATGCAGCGCTGGGGACGTCGCACAGGATTTCTGATCGGAGCTACAGCCGGGGCATGTGGCGGCCTTGTCGGCGCGTACGGCCTTTATCTGGGGTCATTCCCGGTATTCCTGCTGGGAAGCCTGCTGACCGGCATCTATATGAGTGCCCATGGTTTTTATCGTTTCGCAGCCGCCGATACCGCGTCAGATGCGTTCAAACCCAAAGCGATTTCTTACGTGATGGCAGGTGGGCTTGCCGCCGCGATCATTGGGCCGCAGATCGTCAAGCTGACCTCAACCGCTTATGTTATCCCCTTTCTCGGCACCTACCTGGCCGTTATCGCACTGAACGTTCTGGGCGCGGCCCTTTTCTTTTTCCTCGACATTCCGACGCCGGCGCGCCCGACCGAGGATACCCCCAAGGGGCGCACCCGGCTGGAACTGCTCAAGACACCCCGAATTGCCGTCGCGGTTATCTGCGCCATGGTCTCCTATGCGCTGATGAACCTTGTCATGACCTCGACCCCGCTGGCGGTGGTCGGATGCGGCTATACCGCCAATGACGCCGCTGATGTGGTGACGGGCCACGTGCTGGCCATGTATGTGCCCAGCTTTTTCACCGGTCATCTGATCGCGCGTTTCGGGGCCGAGAAGATCGTGGCCATTGGACTGGCCATTCTCGCCGCCGCCGGGGTTGTTGCCCTTCAGGGGATCGAGCTTGAGAACTTCTTTGTCGCCCTGATCCTGCTGGGTGTCGGCTGGAACTTCGGGTTCATCGGCGCCACATCGATGCTGGCCGCCTCGCACGCGGTGCATGAGCGTGGGCGTATGCAGGGTTTGAACGACCTTCTGGTGTTCGGAGGGGTAACCCTCGCCTCGCTGGCTTCGGGCGGACTGATGAATTGTTCCGGCGGTTCCGCGGTCGAGGGGTGGACGGCGGTGAACCTTGCCATGATCCCGCTTCTGACTTTGGCAGGTGGTGCGCTTTTGTGGCTGCTGCTGCGGCCCTCGGACGCGCAAACAGCCTGAGCGGATATCACCAGCGCCCTGTTGCCGCCACGCGCATCAGAGACCATCGACGACGTATCTCACCCTGCGCCAATGCGCCTGCGGCGACCCGCCCGGGCTGTGATAAGGCTTTGCGCAGAACCCATTCGGCCTGCCATCCGGCATACAACGCAGGTCGCGCCGCCGCCGAAACCGATGATCGCTGCGATCGCGCCAGTTCCAGACGGTGCAGCGCATCTTGCGCCAGGCTCTGAACGCCGTCGGGTGTGCCGTCCAACAATGGAACGCGACCGCGCGCCTCAAGATCGGGGATGGCCCGAAACCAGTTGGCAACCCCCACGGCATAGCCGTAATCCCGCACCACCGCCTCTTCGGCCTCGCCCAGCGATTGCGCCGAGGCGACCATCAACGTCCCGGCACTTTGATCAATGTAGGCGTCAAAGTGCTCTCGGTCTTCAAACGGGTCCTTATAGATATCCCAGCGCCTTACGGCGATATATTCATCCATCTGTGCCGCAAGATGCGGAGAAAGGATCCGTGACAGTGGCGTGACAACCTCGTGCCGTCGCACCGTCGGACCTTCGGCGATCTCTTGCAAGGCATCCCGCCACCACTGCAGGCGCATTTCAGCAATCATCGTCTCTTGGGTCACCCAAGGTGCCCGCGCCACTTCGACGTTGAGCGCATAGATCGGGAACAACACTGCGCGCGCGCTCACCGGTGCCGCCATAACCGCCATGAACCGGTCAGGATCGGCGCGATGCACCAGCGCGGCGCAGGCCTTGACGTCCTCGTCGAACTGCACCTTATTCAGCCGCTTCACTGCGCGGCACGCAGTCACGCACCAGTTTCCACTGAATCGCATCCAGCAGCGCCTCGAAGGACGCGTCCACTATGTTGGCGCTGACGCCCACCGTGGACCATCGACGGCCCTGCCCATCTTCGCTGTCGATGATCACACGTGTTACGGCCTCGGTCCCGCCCTGCGTGATCCGCACCTTGAAATCCACCAGATGCATATCGTCCAAGATCGGAGAATACTGCCCCAGATCCTTGGACAGAGCCTTGGCCAACGCATTCACCGGCCCCCGGTCACTGCCTTCCCCGTCCAGCGATTCACTGACGGACAGTTTCTTTTCACCGTCCACTTTCACGACCACGACGGCCTCGGACAGACTGACCATCCTGTTGTATTTGTTCTTCCGCCGTTCGACGGTCACCTTATAGCGCTTCACCTCGAAAAAGGCGGGCAGTTGCCCCAGTTCATCCCGGGCCAGCAGCTCGAAACTCGCTTGTGCGGTGTCATAGGAATAGCCTTCGGCCTCGCGCAGTTTGATCCGTTCCAGAATGCGACCCAACGCCGGATCACCAGCCTCGACCGCCAGACCCGCATCGGTCAGCCGCTTACGCAGGTTGGATTGCCCGGCCTGGTTGGACATCGGAATGATCCGGGCGTTGCCCACACTGCCGGGATCCACATGTTCGTAGGTCGAAGGGTCCTTGAGGATTGCACTGGCATGCAGTCCTGCCTTATGGGCAAACGCTGACGCCCCGACATAGGCCGATTGCTTACTTGGCACGCGGTTGAGGATATCGTCCAGCATCCGGCTGATCTGTGTCAGACCCTCCAGCGCTTCGACGGTCACACCAATGTCAAACTGACCGGCATATGGATCCTTCAGCAGCAATGTCGGGATCAGCGAGGTCAGATTGGCGTTGCCACAGCGTTCTCCCAATCCGTTCAGAGTGCCCTGCACCTGCCGCGCACCCGCGTCCACAGCAGCCAGTGAACAGGCAACCGCGTTTTCAGTGTCATTATGCGTATGAATGCCCAGACGGTCGCCCGGCAGCCCGGCTGCAATAACCTCGGACACGATCCGTCCCACTTCGGCAGGCAGCGCGCCGCCATTGGTGTCACACAAAACCACCCAACGCGCACCCGCGTACAGCGCCGCGCGACACACCTGTACCGCGTATTCCGGGTTGTCTTTGTAGCCGTCAAAGAAATGCTCGGCATCGAAAAGCGCCTCGCGCCCCTGCGCCACGATATGCGCGACCGAGGCGCGGACGTTCTCGACATTCTCCTCCAGCGAAACACCAAGCGCATGGGTGACATGATAATCATGCGACTTGCCAACCAGACACACCGCTGGCGTGCCGGCGTTCATTACCGCGGCCAGAACATCGTCATTTTCGGCTGACCGGCCAGAGCGCTTTGTCATTCCGAAAGCGGTCAAAACCGCTGAAGTCTTTGGGGTAACGTCGAAAAACGCGCTGTCCGTGGGGTTGGCGCCCGGCCATCCGCCCTCGATATAGTCCACCCCCAAAGCATCCAGCGCCTGCGCGATCTGAACTTTTTCCGCCGTCGAGAATTGCACACCCTGCGTTTGCTGGCCGTCCCGCAACGTGGTGTCATAAAGATAGAGGCGTTCTTTGGTCATGTGACACCCTCCAGCTTGGCCGCGTCGAACCCGGCACCAGGAACCAGTTCAACACCGTCCTTGCTCATGCGCACTTCAAGACCGGCCTCAACAAAGGCGGCTTTCAAACGGTCAACTTCGGAGAAATCCTTGCTTTGCATCGCATCGGCACGGGCGGCCGCCAGCCGGGCCGCAAAAGCGGACAGATCAGAAGACCCTGCATCGGCCCAGCCCCCCATGTCATCGGACAACAAACCAAGAACCCGGGCACTTGCCAGCAACCCAGCCGCATCTCCATCCGCCGCAAGCCGGTGGAGTTCCGCAATGGCACCGGCAGTGTTCAGATCATCCGCCAGCGCGCCGATCACCGCAGGTGCCGCGCTGGCGGCGGGCTCGATGCCCGCTGTCAGCGCCCGCCACTTGCGCAATGTCGCTTCGGCCTCACGCGCCTTCTTCTCTGTCCAGTCCATCGGCTTGCGATAATGGGTTTGTAGGAACACGAAACGGATCACCTCACCCGGTACACCTTTGTCCAACAGATCATGAACGGTAAAGAAATTGCCCAGCGACTTGGACATCTTCTTGCCTTCGACTTGCAGCATCTCATTATGCAGCCAGACCCTTGCGAACTCACCATGCGGATGCGCGCAGCGGCTCTGGGCGATCTCGTTCTCATGATGCGGGAACATCAGATCGTTGCCGCCGCCATGAATGTCAAAGCTCTCGCCCAGCAGCTCATAGCTCATGGCCGAGCATTCAATATGCCAGCCCGGACGCCCCCGCCCCCAAGGGCTGTCCCAGCCCGGCAACTCATCGGTCGATGGCTTCCAAAGCACGAAATCCATCGGGTTTTTCTTGTACGGCGCCACCTCGACCCGCGCGCCGGCAATCATGTCATCGACCGACCGACCCGACAGCTTGCCGTATTCGTCTTTCCAGCTGTCCACAGCGAACAGAACATGACCCTCGGCGGCATAAGCGTGTGATTTTAAGATCAAGTCCTCGATCATCGCGATCATCTGCGCGATATACTGCGTCGCACGCGGCATCTGGTCGGGCTCCATCGCCCCAAGCGCGCCCATGTCATGCAGATACCAGCCGATGGTCTCATCCGAGCGCTCTTTTACCAGCTGCTCCAGCGACCCTGCTGCACCGGCCTGTTTTCGCGCCAATGCGGTTGCATTGATCTTGTCATCGACATCCGTGAAATTGCGTACATACGTTACGTGATTAGCGCCATAAACATGGCGTAACAAACGATAAAGCACATCAAACACCACCACCGGACGCGCATTGCCCAGATGGGCACGGTCATAAACCGTTGGCCCGCAGACATACATCCGCACATTATCGGGATCGATCGGCACGAAATCCTCTTTCGTCCGTGTCCGAGTGTTGTGCAGTTTGATCGTCGTCATCGGTTCAGCTCCAAAAAACAGCAAGCGCGGTCGCGTTGGCGCGGGCTTAGCAACTTGTCTCAGAGATGAAAACGAAAGAAACCGGCCCGCTTGAGAATTCAGCAGGAAATGCAGCAGATAATGATGCAGGTCATCCGGTTCATGCGCTGTTGATAACATCGGATGCCACCCGAGCCAAGGTTTCATTTGCCCATCCCTTGACGACCCTTTGTTGTGATTGACAAACCCGTCCGCCTCTGCCCCATTCCCCAAACGCAGGCTACGGAGACGGCCATGAAATTGTCGCATCGCATCACACATCTGACCGAGGGCGGCTCGGATGGTTGGGGTGTGTTCTACCGTGCCCGGCGTTTGGTCGCAGAGGGTCACGCCATCACCGAATTGACTATCGGAGAACACGATATCGGCACGGATGCCTCGATCCTGAAGGCGATGGATGCCTCGGCTCGCGATGGGCATACCGGATATGCAATGGTGCCCGGAACCGATCTGTTGCGCGACACGGTAGCGGCGCGGGTGCAACTGCGGACCGGGGTAAAGACAACACGAGACAATGTTCTGATCACGCCTGGTGGACAAGCCGCGCTGTTCGCGTCTCATATGGCGGTTTGTAATCCAGGCGATATTGGTCTCTATCTGGCCCCCTATTATGCCACCTACCCCGGCACCATCCGTGGCGCGGGTGCTGTCGCCAAAGAGATCCAGCTGCGGGCCGAGGATGCGTTTCAGCCCCGCGCGGCAGATATCGATGCCGTCGCTGAAGGCGCAGCATCGCTGCTGATCAACAGCCCGAATAACCCTACTGGCGTGATCTACTCTCAGGACACATTGAACGACATCGCCCAAGTCTGCCGCGCCCGCGACCTTTGGCTGATTTCGGACGAAGTCTATGACACACAGGTCTGGGAAGGCCGCCATATCTCGCCCCGGGCCCTGCCGGATATGATCGACCGGACGCTGGTGGTCGGGTCGATGTCGAAATCCCACGCAATGACCGGATCGCGTTGCGGCTGGATCGTCGGACCGGAAGAGGTCGTTGCCCATCTGATCAATCTGGCCACCCATACCACTTACGGGGTGCCCGGATTTATTCAGGATGCCGCAAGCTATGCTCTCGCCGCCGGGCCAACCTTGGAAGCCGAAATTTCTGAACCGTTCCGCCGTCGGCGGGCTCTGGCGCTGAATGTTCTAAAGAGCCAACAAACCGTTGGCGTCATCCCCGCACAGGGCGCGATGTATCTGATGCTTGATATTCGCGCTACAGGGCTCAGCGGCGAGGCTTTTGCCGATGCGCTGCTGGACACGCATGCCATTGCGGTCATGCCTGGTGAAAGCTTTGGTGCAGCGGCGGCAGGACATATAAGGATCGCCATGACTGTTGCGGACGAAAAGTTTGAGGCCGCATTGCGCACGGTTTGCGATTTTGCCGCAAAATTGGCTACGCAGCGCGCTGCGGAGTAGGTTGATTCAGAATCGGAAGGTTGTGCGCAGGTTGAACACGTTTGTATCCAGCCCGCCGCCGGAATCCGGCAGATCATCAAAATCCTGGCGCAATGCCTCGCCACTGATCACGAACCGATCCCCCAGAGGGTAGGCCACGCCGATCCCGTAAACCGCCGCCGTATCATTGTCGCCCGAGGTCTCGGCCCGCGATGTACCGACAACCACATATCCAAGCGCCGAGCCAAAATCATAGCCGCCTTTGATTTTCACGCGCGACATGCTGTCCAGACTGCCTTCGCCACGACCCAGATCAAGGTTAAGGCGATTATATTCCAACTCACCCCCCAGAACGAAATTGCCGAAGTCATAGTCGTAACCGATGAGCGGTCCAAAGCTGAGGTCGCCACCGCCCGAGCCTGACGGGCCGTCGGCATCCGCATAACCCAGGCTGAATCCGGCATAGGCCCCAGTCCAGTCTTCTGACAATGCAGGACCGGCCCCTGCTATCAGAACTGCGACCCATATGGCCTTAAGTGCCTTCATGTAGACCCCCACATACAAAACCCCAGTCCGCAGAACCGGCGCGAGCCCCTTTCAAATTGGTTCGGGCGCAATGAAATCAACATTAACTTACGACCTAGTTTCAAATACCTAATGACAGCTTAACAGAAAGTCATCAAATCGGGAGAAAAACATTTTATCACGCATTGTTGGGCTTCCGTCATCCCAGACCTGAGACGCAAAGAATTTAGGCACCAGGTCGCAAACAGGACAGATTGTGCAGCAGCAGATTGGATAATCGCGAATTACCAACATGGGGATCGCATGCCAAACGATGTCTGGAAAATCCGTTTGATTAGCCGAACAATCGGTGCAGATCGCGGGCGCGCTGCGCGGGGACGCCCGACTGAGGTTTAACCCGAGCGTTACCCTGACACCCGATTCCCAATCCGGACTTTACCCATGACCGAACAAACCCGTACCACCTCTCGCAGTGGCGGACGCGCTGCGCGCCGCGCCGCGCGTGCCGCGGCCCTACCCGATCACCTTCGCCCGGTGCGCCCGGGGATGGAAAGCGGCACCTATCGCCCGCTCAGCCAAACTGATGTCGAACGCATTCACCGAGCCGCGCTGCAGGCGCTTGAAACCATTGGACTTGCCGATGCGCCGCAAAGCGGCGTCGATTATCTGGTAAAAGCCGGGTGCGTGCTGGGGGAGGACGGCCGCATTCGGTTTCCCGCCGCGCTGGTCGAGGATACGCTGGCCCGTGCAAACCGGTCGGTCACCCTGTGCAGCCGGGATGGTCAAACCGACCTGATCCTTTCGGGAAATCGTGTGCACTACGGCACAGCCGGAGCCGCCGTTCACATGGTCGACGTCGATGGGCGCAACTATCGCGACTCGACACTGCAGGATCTCCACGATGCGGCCCGCATCTGCGAGCAGCTCGACAATATCCATTTCGTACAGCGCCCCATGGTTTGCCGCGATATCACAGATAACCTCGAAATGGATCTGAACACCATCTACGCCTGCTGTTCAGGCACATTCAAACATATCGGAACCTCGTTCAGCGATCCGAACTATGTGGCGCAAGCGGTTGAAATGCTTCACATGATTGCGGGTGGAGAAGACGCGTGGCGTGCGCGGCCATTTGTGTCGAATTCCAATTGCTTCGTTGTTCCTCCGATGAAGTTCGCCACTGAAAGCTGCGAGGTGATGGAGCGGTGCATCAAAGCCGGGATGCCGGTTCTGTTGTTATCGGCGGGAATGGCCGGCGCGACGGCCCCGTCCACCGTTGCCGGAGCCATCACTCAGGCGACCGCCGAATGCCTTGCTGGCCTGGTTTATGTCAACGCCGTAAGCCCCGGAGCACCCGCCATTTTCGGCACATGGCCTTTTGGTCTGGACCTGCGTACCGGAGCCATGTCGGTGGGTTCTGGCGAGCAGGCACTGCTCAGCGCAGGCTGCGCGCAAATGCATGCGTTTTATGACTTGCCGGGCGGAACTGCTGCCGGCGCCTCGGATGCAAAACTGCCCGACATGCAAGCCGGATGGGAACAAATGTGCTCGAACATCATGGCCGGGCTTTCGGGGGCCAACATGATCTACGAAGCTGCCGGTATGCACTCGTCGCTTCTGGGGTTTTGCCACGAATCCCTGATCCTTGGCGATGATCTGATCGGTCAAGCGCAGCGCTGCGTGCGCGGGATCGAAGTTTCGGACGAGACGCTGGCTCTGGATCAGATGGCCGAGGTTTGTCTGGGCGGACCCGGCCACTATCTGGGCACGGATGCGACGCTGAGCCGGATGCAGGCGGACTATGTTTATCCAACCTTGGGGGATCGTACCTCGCCCAAAGAATGGGCAGAGCTGGACAAGCCCGATCTGGTTGAAAAAGCGAAAGCACGAAAAGACGAGATTCTGTCGTCGCCTTCTCCGGCACGGTTCGACCCGATGCTGGATGCCGCGTTACGATCAAGGTTCAACATTCACTTGCCGACGTAAGTTATTGAAAAAGAAAGGGGGCCGAAGCCCCCTGTCAGTTTCGCCATCCAGGCTCATCTCGTTGACCGCCCGGTGTTTTTTTGCCTGCGGCCTGGACGTCGTATGGGACGAGCGCACCCGTCCCCAAAAAGAGTGGGAAAGAGCAATCTTCCGCCCCACCCTGTTCCCGGCCAACACGGGCATGTCGACCGAGTGGAGCACCGCGCTTGGTAAGTCTTGGCGCTTCGCTCCGTATTCGTCGGGGTCGGTACCTGTGGCAGCTATCCGACCCCTGCACCCCGGGTTGCCGGGGCGCTAAGAGAAGAACTTACTTCTTCTTGTTCGGCCGCTGTGTTAGCGCCGACGCCGCTGCCGTTTTGGCAGCTTTGGAGGACTTCGGATTACGAAGAACCTTGGCTGCGGCAGATGCAGCCTTGGCACTCGTTACTTCCGAGTTCTTACGTCGAGACATATTCAGTCCCTCCTTATCCACAGGTGAGTTGAGGACAACTCATGTATTTCCTGTGAGTTGGCAGCGCGTCGTTGATCGCCGAACTCTTACGTGTTTTCTCCTTTCTATCGGTCTTTCGAACCGAGTCGGTTTATCCCTCGCCCGCACTGGTAAAGCGGGGGAAAAGCCGGGGATCGGTGCGCCAACACCGGTCCCCAACCTTCAATTTCTCAGCTACACCCGCTTGTCGCACCGCAGGTGTTGCACTTCATGCAGGTGCCGTTACGCACCAGCGTGTAGTTTCCGCACTCGCCGCATGGATCACCCTCATAGCCCTGCATCTTGGCTTTCGTACGCGCGTCCATTCCGGTTGCGACTGACGTTTCAGCAGATGTTTCGAACGTAGCGGCCGTTTCCGCCATGCCCGTCACGTCACCCTGGCCGCCATTGAACACCATCAGGTCTTGCGGCAGGCGCTTACGCAGATACCCGGTCGAGCTGATTTGTTTCAGTACTTCCAAGGACTTAGTGGCCGCACTTTCACTGATTTCCGAGACATTCGACAGGCCGTCCTCTTCGCCGCGGCCCAGATCGTCAAAGGTTGCACCCTCGGGTTTAACATGCGCCAGATCGGTGCGGTCCAGATAGGACACAGCCAGTTCGCGGAAGATGTAGTCCAGGATGGACGTCGCGTTCTTGATCGAGTCGTTGCCCTGCACCATCCCTGCCGGTTCGAACTTGGTGAAGGTGAAGGCGTCCACGAATTCTTCCAGCGGCACGCCGTATTGCAGACCAACCGAGACCGCGATGGCAAAGTTGTTCATCATCGCCCGGAAGCCAGCGCCTTCCTTGTGCATGTCGATGAAGATCTCGCCCAGCTTGCCGTCTTCGAACTCACCGGTGCGCAGATAAACTTTGTGGCCGCCGACGATTGCTTTCTGGGTATAGCCCTTGCGGCGATGGGGCAGTTTCTCACGATGGCTGCGGATCATTTCCTTGACCACAACCTTCTCGATCACCTTCTCGGCCAGAACGACGGCTTTTTCCTGCGTCGAACCGCTTTCCAGCACTTCTGCTGCTTCGTCGTCGTCCTCAACCAATGCCGCCGCCAAAGGCTGCGACAGTTTCGAGCCGTCGCGGTACAGCGCGTTCGCTTTCACACCCAGCGACCACGACAGTTCATAAGCCTTCTGGCAATCCTCGATGGTCGCGTCATTCGGCATGTTGATCGTCTTCGAAATCGCGCCCGAGATGAAGCTTTGCGCAGCGGCCATCATGGTGATGTGGCTGTCAACCCCAAGGAAACGCTTACCTTTCTTGCCGCACGGGTTGGCGCAGTCGAAGATCGAATAGTGCTCTTCCTTCAGGTGCGGAGCCCCTTCCAACGTCATGGTTCCGCAGACGTGGTCGTTGGCCGCGTCGATATCCGCTTTGGTAAAGCCCAAGTGGCGCAGCAGGTCGAATGTCGGGTCGTTCAGCTTGGTCGCGGGGATGCCCAGAACGCCAGTGCAGAAATCCTCGCCCAGCGTCCACTGGTTGAAAACGAACCGGATGTCGAAGGCGCTTTCCAGCGCGGCGTCTACCTTGGCCAACTCATTCGGGCCAAAGCCATGACCGGTCAGCGAGGTATGGTTGATCCCCGGCGCGTTGCCGATGGTGCCGTGACCAACCGCATAGCTGACGATCTCTTCGATCTGAGCCGAGGAATAGCCCAGCTTTTCCAGCGCCGACGGTACCGAGCGGTTGATGATCTTGAAGTAACCGCCACCGGCCAGCTTCTTGAATTTGACCAGCGCAAAGTCTGGCTCGATCCCGGTCGTGTCGCAATCCATCACCAGACCGATGGTGCCGGTGGGCGCAATCACAGTAGCCTGCGCGTTGCGGTAGCCATTTTTTTCACCAAGGCTCAGTGCCTCATCCCAGGCTGACATTGCGAGATCAACCAGACGTTTGTCTGGGCAGTTGCCGTGGTCCAGAGGCACCGGCTTCACAGCCAGTTTCTCATAGCCTTCGGTCACGCCCTGCGACGCACGGCGGTGGTTGCGGATGACGCGCAGCATGTGATCCGCGTTGCGTTCGTACCCTTTGAACGGACCAAGCTCCCCGGCAATTTCGGCCGAGGTCGCATAAGCCACACCGGTCATAATCGCGGTCAGCGCGCCACAGATGGCCCTGCCCTCATCCGAGTCATAGCTGTAGCCCATGTTCATCAGCAGGCCGCCGATATTGGCATAGCCCAGACCCAAGGTGCGGAAGTCATAGGACAGCTGCGCGATTTCCTTCGACGGGAACTGCGCCATCGTCACCGAGATTTCCAGCGTCAGAGTCCACAGGCGCGAGGCGTGCATGTAGTCCGCAGCCTGGAACTCACCGTCCTTGAGGAAGGTCAGCAGGTTCATCGACGCCAGGTTACAGGCCGTATCATCAAGGAACATGTATTCCGAGCACGGGTTCGATCCGCGAATCTCACCATCTTCGGGGCATGTGTGCCATTCATTGACCGTGTCGTGGAATTGGATGCCCGGATCGGCGCAGGCCCATGCGGCATGGCCAACCTTTTCCCACAGATCCCGCGCCTTAACGGTCTTGGCGACCTTGCCATCGGTGCGGTTGATCAGCTCCCAATCGGCGTCTTTTTCAACGGCCGTTAGGAACGCGTTGGTCACGCGGATCGAGTTGTTCGAGTTCTGGCCTGAAACCGAGCTATAGGCTTCCGAATCCCAGTCCGTATCATAAGTCGGGAATTCGATGCTGTCGTGGCCCTGCTTTGCATAGTCCAGCACGCGTTTGATGTACGTTTCGGGGATTGCGACCTTTTTGGCCTCACGAACAGCCTTCTTCAGCGCGTCGTTCTTGTTCGGATCGTACGCATCGTCCGCAGACCCGTCCCAAGACCGAATGGCCTCGAAAATGCCATTCAGCATCTTCTCGTGCATCTTCGATCCGGCAACGATCGAGGCCACCTTCTGCTCTTCAAGCACCTTCCATTCGATGAATTGCTCGATATCCGGGTGATCTGCATCGACGATTACCATCTTTGCTGCTCGACGGGTTGTCCCGCCTGATTTGATCGCGCCAGCGGCGCGGTCGCCGATCTTGAGAAAGCCCATCAGGCCCGAGGATTTGCCGCCACCCGACAGCGCCTCCCCTTCCGCGCGCAGATGGCTGAAGTTCGTACCAGTGCCCGAGCCGTATTTGAACAGGCGCGCTTCGCGGACCCACAGGTCCATGATGCCACCTTCGTTCACCAGATCATCATCGACGGATTGGATGAAGCACGCGTGCGGCTGCGGATGTTCGTATGCGGATTTCGATTTGGTCAGCTTGCCGGTTTTGTAATCGACATAATGATGCCCCTGTGCGGGACCGTCGATGCCATAAGCCCAATGCAGACCCGTGTTGAACCACTGAGGCGAGTTCGGCGCGGCGCGCTGTGTTGCCAGCATATAGCGCATCTCGTCGAAATAGGCGCGTGCGTCCTCCTCGGTCGAGAAATAGCCACCCTTCCAACCCCAATAGGCCCAGGCACCGGCCAGACGGTCAAACACCTGCTTTGACGAGGTCTCGCCGTCGAATTCAGCGCCATCCGCCGGGACCGAGCGCCACAGGAACTCGGGCACATCCTTTTCTTTGACCTTTTTCAGAGCGGACGGGACACCCGCCTTCCGGAAATACTTCTGAGCGATGACATCGCTCGCGACCTGGCTCCACTTTGCGGGCACTTCAATGTTGTCCAGACGAAAAACAATGGTGCCATCCGGATTGCGGATTTCAGAAGTTGCGGACACAAAATCCAGCTCTGCATATGCATCCTGGCCTGACTTGGTGAATTTTCTCTCAATCTTCATGTCCGCTGCCCCAGCTAATTTCAAAGTTCCCGGCACTAAATGTTGGGGTGCGGGGTGCCGCCCGCACAGCCGATCATTTTCAGGCACAAAGGACCGGACGCTGCCTGTCACAGCGCGAAACCGCCAATACGGTTGCACGTTTACACTGGTTTGTTTCCGTCCCTTGCCCATGGGCCGTTCTGGTCATTGCCTACCAGATTTTGTGGCTCATCGTTCGGCTTATACAATCTGGCGTATATTGCCATAGTAGGTCAACGGGGTTTTTCCCTCATTTTTGAAATCTTTTTTGTTGACCTCCAGCCGCAGATAAGCGGGAACCAGCCAATGCTCGATTCTTTGTCTTGAAGTGCATCCGCCACGCCCCCGCGGCACCGAACCAGTTGCATCTTGATTCCTGTTTATGTCCCCATGCTTACCGGCCGATGATCAACCAAGATGTGATTAACGATGAGGTCAGAGAATCATCGTACGGCCGCGACATGCCATGCCATACTCAGAAAAGATCGAAATCTGCGATGCAGGGTTGTTTTCAGTATGGGATGTCTTCGATTTTTTCCGGTGATCGCAATGATCGTGTCCTGCACGACACAAGAACCTGTGGTCGGCTCGCGCAGCGCTCAATTCCCTGAATACCCCCAGACTCTGTTCAACTCGTTCAAAACCGACTGCGCCGGACCCGGGGATGATTACGAGATCACAGGCCAGAGCAGTTTCGAATGCCGCGAACTGTTGCCGCCGGATACAACGGCTTTCCTGATTCTGAACTATGACGGTTACCCGCAAGAGCTGCCCCGGATCGTGACTCGCCTGAGTTCCAGCAAGAACCCGCAAGGCTACCGCGTCGATGCCGATTTGTTTTTCTTGGTGCCACAGAAAAGCGGAAATACGTTAAAAGTTCCCGTCCGCAGCCAAAGCCTGGATCGGGATTTCTCACAACTCTATACCAATTTCGGTGGAAACCCCGTTGAGTGAGGAAAGTGGTCGGGGCGGCAGGATTCGAACCTACGACCCCCTGTACCCAAAACAGGTGCGCTACCAGACTGCGCCACGCCCCGGACCGTGCGCCTTCCTAAACGTGCCGTTCTGATTTGAAAAGCCCTAACAGGGCCAAATTGCGGGGCCTTGCGAAAAAACTTCGTGGCGCATCTGAGTTCCGGGACGAATGCCATAGCGTGCAGCCAACCCGGCATTGATTTCCAGAACCGCAAACACCGAATCCCCTCCTTCGATCGGAGTCAAATCACCCGGGATGGCGCCTTCATGCACATGCGACACCAACCCGGTCTGATCGACAAAGATCATATCCAGCGGAATCAGCGTATTCTTCATCCAGAAGGCAACGGGCTGAGGCCGGTCATACACGAACAACATACCCGCCCGGGACGGCATGCTCTCGCGAAACATCAAACCTCGGGATTTTTCCTGCGGCGTGACCGCAAGTTCGATATCAAATCTGATCTGAGCCGCGTCGTTTCTAAGTTCAACCCGGTCAGGACGGCACTCGGCCTGCGCGATCCCACTGAACCACAGTGTCAGAATCACCAGTACCGAGAACAACCTGACCATAAGAGTCTCAACCGTTAAGAGCGGCTTCCCAAGCCAGAACCTGAGCCGCCATCCGGCCCCGCTTGCCATCGATCACCCGCATCGCCAACGCCTCACCCGGCTGCAAATCCGCCAAGCCCGACCGACGCAGAACTTCGATATGCAGGAACACATCCTCACTGCTGCCAAAGACATTGGCGAACCCAAAGCCCTTGCCCTTGTCGAACCATTTGACCCGTGCGGCCTCAAGCGGCGCATGAGAGATCACGTCCGGGTCAAGTTCTGCAAAATCCGCCAGCATCATGGTCTCGGCGCGGGCGGGCGGATCGACACTGATCACTTCGACCGCCTGAACACCGCGGTCGGTCTTATGCGTCATGATTTCGATGCCAGCGCCATCCGCAACCGAGCTTTGCCCGAAATTGCGCAAGACATTGACGTGCAGCAAAATATCCGGACCACCCGTTTCGGACACAACAAATCCGTACCCTTTGGCAGGGTCGAACCACTTTACGTGTCCTCGGACGCGATACATGCTGTTCATGTCATCTGGCACTGTTTTCTCATCACGATAGTGAGCGCTTCATAGAAGGCTAGTTGTTTATGGGATTGGTCCACAAATTCAAGCCGAAAAAACCCTTTGTTTACTATGTGTTGCATTTCACGATACGCGAACGTCATGGATTCAACCTCTGCACCCGCCAATCCGAGTCTGCCTGCGTCCGGCTCCAACGGAAGCGGTCATGCAACCGGAATGCGCCATCGGCCCAAAACTCGATCTCTACCGGGACCAATCGGTACCCACCCCAGAATTTAGGGCGCGGCGGGTTAGGGCCAAGTTTGGCTGTCACCTTTGCAACCTCGGCCATCAGTGCGGCCCTGCTTTCCAAAGGTTGCGACTGATGCGAGGCCCACGCCCCCAACCGGCTTTTGAGCGAACGTGACGCATAATACTCATCCGCCTGCGGTCCTTCTTCCCGCGATATTATACCACGAACGCGCAGCTGACGCCGCAAAGATTTCCAATGCAAGACAAAAGCCGCCTTGCCGGCCATCTCCAGCTCGGTCGCCTTCGCACTGTGGTAGTTCGTATAAAACACAAAGGCATCGGCCTCGATCTCTTTCAGAAGTACCATTCTGACATTTGGCAATCCATCCGTGTCCACGGTTGCCAGCGCGACCGCGTTCGGATCATTGGGCTCGGTCTTCTCGGCTTCGGCCAACCACCGCCCCGCTATTTCAAACGGATCGGCCCCGGCAAAGATGCCACTGCGCTCGCTCATTTCCATCCCCTGGAAAGACTTACGGCCAACCCTAAGGCGAGAACCTGCTATGGGCAAGAGCGCATGGCCTTGAAGCAAGGCAATCAATGGCATAAACCAACCGGACATAACGCGACGACATGCGGAGAAACAAACATGTCAAATCAGTTGATGGCCGGGAAACGCGGCCTCATCATGGGACTGGCCAATGACAAATCAATCGCATGGGGCATTGCGCGCGCCTTGTCCGACGCCGGGGCCGAGCTTGCATTTTCCTATCAGGGCGACGCTCTGAAAAAGCGGGTCGACCCGCTGGCAGCGCAATTGGGCAGCGAAGTGGTTCTGCCCTGCGACGTCAGCGACGAAGCGTCGATCGACGCTCTGTTCACCGCACTGTCCGAAACATGGGGCAAACTGGACTTCATCGTCCACGCCATCGGGTTTTCCGACAAGAATGAGCTGCGCGGACGTTATGTCGACACAAGTCGTGCCAATTTCAACCTGACCATGGATGTCTCGGTCTACTCCTTCACCGCCGTCATGCAACGGGCCGAGAAATTGATGACCGAAGGTGGCTCCGCAATCACTCTGACCTATTATGGCGCGGAACAAGTCATGCCACATTATAATGTCATGGGTGTCGCCAAGGCCGCGCTGGAGGCGTCGGTTAAGTATCTGGCCGAGGATCTCGGCAAGGACGGCATCCGCGTCAACGCGATCTCGGCAGGCCCGATCAAGACACTGGCCGCCAGCGGTATCGGTGATTTCCGCTACATCATGAAGTGGAACGAATACAACTCGCCCTTGCGCCGCAACGTAACCATCGACGATGTGGGTAAATCGGCGCTCTACCTTCTGTCCGACCTCAGCAGCGGCGTGACCGGTGAAAACCTGCACGTGGACTCGGGGTATCATATCGTCGGCATGAAAGCTGTTGACGCACCAGACGTTGAAAAGGGGTAAAACCATGAGCGCCAAGGACCGCCTGCCCCACGAAAAAGGCTTTCACATCAGCTGGGATCAGATTCACCGCGACTCGCGTGCGCTGGCCTGGCGGCTGGACGGGCAAGGCCCCGACGATGGCGCATGGCGCGCCGTTGTGGCCATCACCCGTGGCGGAATGGCCCCGGCGATGATCGTCAGCCGCGAACTCGACATCCGCACCGTCGATACCGTCAGCGTCAAATCCTACCACCATCAGGCCCAGGGCGAGGCGGAAGTGCTCAAGGCGCCCGACGACAAACTGATGGGCGACGGCGAAGGCATTCTCATCATCGACGATCTGGTCGACAGCGGCAAAACGCTGGAACTGGTCCGCGATATGTATCCCAACGCCCATTTCGCCACCGTTTACGCCAAGCCCAAAGGCCGCCCGATGGTCGATACATTTATCACCGAGGTCAGCCAGGATACATGGATCTTTTTCCCATGGGACATGGCTCTGCAATATGTCGAACCCTACCGGGGCACAGACTGACTCCATCTTCTTCTGTTCAAAAATACCTCGGAGCGCGAGGCAGAGCCTCGCAAAAAGATTGCGATTGCCATGACCCAGACCCGCACCAGCGCCACATTTCCCCCTCCGGTGATGGAGGCACGGCGCTGGCTTGACGGTGTGACATTTCTGATCGACCGCCCTCTGATCAATGTCAGTCAGGCGGCCCCCGTCGATCCGCCCCCGCTGCCGATGCGGCAGGCCATGGCCGAGTTTGCCGTCACCCAGGACAGTGCGCATCTCTACGGCCCGGTTCTGGGGAACAACGATCTTCGTGAGGAACTGGCGAAACAGATCGGACAACACTACCACGCAGACGTGACCACCGACCAGGTCGCCATCACCTCGGGATGCAATCAGGCATTTGCGGCAACGATCTCGGCCATCACAGATCAGGAAGATGAGGTCATCCTGCCTACGCCATGGTATTTCAACCACAAAATGTGGCTGGATATGGCAGGGGTAAACACTGTCGACCTGCCAACCGGTGACGACCTTCTGCCGAACCCGGACAAAGCCCGCGCGCTGATCACTGATAGGACCCGCGCGATTGCGCTGGTCACGCCGAACAATCCCGGCGGTGTGGAGTATCCATCTGAGCTGGTTCGCGCCTTCTTTGATCTTGCGCGCGAAACGGGCATTCGTCTTTTGGTGGATGAAACCTACCGGGATTTCGACAGCCGCAGCGGCCCGCCGCACGCGCTGTTCCAGCAACCGGACTGGCAGGATACGCTGGTTCACCTCTATTCCTTCTCAAAAGCGTACCGCCTGACCGGGCACCGAGTCGGCGCGATTGCCACCAGTCCCGCCTTGCTGGCCGAGACCGAAAAGTTCCTGGATACCGTCGCAATCTGCCCGGGCCAGATTGGCCAGTATGCGGCCCGCTGGGGCATGCAGAACCTGTCGCAATGGGTGGCAGGGGAACGCGACGAAATCCTGGACCGGCGCGCCGCGATTTCCGAGGCAATGCCCCGGCTGACCGACAAAGGCTGGCGTTTGCTGGGGCTGGGTGCGTATTTTGCCTATATGGAACACCCGTTCGACATCCCGTCAGACGAGCTGGCCCGGCGGCTGGTGCCAGAGGCGGGCATTTTGCTGTTGCCCGGAACCATGTTCATGCCTGACCACGATCCGGCGGGGAAACGGCAGGTACGCATTGCGTTCGCCAATC
The DNA here is from genome assembly GCF_056531905.1 of Ruegeria sp. K11. Classification (NCBI taxonomy): domain Bacteria; kingdom Pseudomonadati; phylum Pseudomonadota; class Alphaproteobacteria; order Rhodobacterales; family Roseobacteraceae; genus Ruegeria; species Ruegeria sp. K11. Next base: position 514,800 of record NZ_JBQFMP010000001.1, on the reverse strand, counting down.
TCGACCGTGCCGGAATCGGTCAAATGTTCGACCGTCTGCTTGCGCTGACCTTCTGAGCTTGCCCCCCGGCGGTGCCCGTCGTATTCAGGGCCGCAACTGACAGGGCAGACACCTGCCAAAACGCACGAAAGAGGGCACCCATGGCCGTAGGCATGAAAAACCTATCCAAAACCTTTGTCTGGATTCTCATGGGTCTTTTGATGCTGGGTCTGGCGGGGTTCGGCGCGACAAGCCTGTCCGGCACTGTTCGCACTGTCGCGCAGGTAGGAGACGAAAACGTCTCGGTCGATGAGTACTTCCGCGAGCTACAACGCGAAATTCGTGCCGTTGAAGCGCAAACCGGCCAACCGCTGCAAATCTCGCAGGCGCGCGATCTGGGGCTCGATCAACTGGCCCTGTCCCGCCTGATCTCACTGGCCGCCCTCAACAACGAAGTCGGTCAGTTGGGCATCTCGATAGGCGACGAGAACCTGCAGCAGGAAATCGTGCAAATCCCTGCCTTTCAGGGCGTGAACGGCACCTTCGACCGTGAAGCCTATCGCTTTCAGCTGGAACAGGTCGGCATGTCTGATTCCGAATTCGAGGACGATCTGCGCAAGGAATCGGCCCGCACCATCGTTCAGGGCGCGCTGATGAGCGGGGTGGAAATGCCCCTGACAATGACCGATGCGCTGGCCAATTACGTGCTCGCCCGGCGCAGCTTTACCGTCGCCACCCTGTCCGCTGGCGCGCTGGAGGTACCGATTCTTGCCCCTACCGACGCTCAGGTTCAGACATATTACGACGAGAACACCGATCAATTCACCCTGCCCCGCACCAAACGTCTGACCTATGCCATCCTGTCGCCCGGCATGCTGCAAGACAGCGTGGATGTGGATGAGGACACGCTGCGCCGTCTCTACGACGACCGCGCGGCTCAATACCAACAACCCGAACGCCGTCTGGTCGAGCGTTTGACGTATCCCACCGAGGCCGAGGCGACCGAAGCGCTGGCCCAGCTTGAAGTCGGCGGCACGACGTTTGAACAGCTGGTGCGTGACCGCGAACTGGAACTGAGCGATATCGACCTCGGCGACGTGACCCGCGAAGACCTCGGCGACGCGGCGGATGCAATATTCGCGGCGGAAATCGACGATGTGGTCGGCCCCCTGCCCAGCACATTTGGCCCCGCGCTGTTCCGCATCAACGGATCGCTGGCCGCCAACAACGTCACCTTTGATCAGGCCGAGCCGGAACTGCGCGAAGAACTTGCAGCCGAACGGGCACGCCGCCAGATCGAGGCACAGGCCGAAGACATCAATGACCTGCTTGCCGGTGGCGCGACGCTGGAAGAACTGGTCGGCGAGACCGAGATGGAGCTTGGCAGCATCGACTGGACGCAACTAAGTGACGAGGGTGTCGCGGCCTATGATGGCTTCCGCATGGCTGCGCAGGCGGTGAACGAAGGCGATTTCCCGGAAATCGCTTTTCTGGAAGACGGCTCGATCTTTGCTTTGCGCGTGAACGAAGTTCTGCCGCCGCGTCCCGAACCACTGGAAAGCGCCCGCGCGCGAGTCGCCGGAGCCTGGGTGCAGCAGGAGATAGCCAAGGCGCTGCAGGAGCAGGCCAATACCACGCTGACACAACTGGCAACCGATGGCGATTTTACTGCTACCGGACTTCCTTTCCGCGTTGAAAACGCCTTGACCCGCACGGCTTTTCTGGACGACGTGCCTGCGGATTTCATGGTGCAGGTTTTCGAGATGGAGCCCGGAGAGCTCCGCGTGATCTCCGGCACTGAATCGGCGTTGATTGTGCGCTTGGATGAGGAATTGCCTCCGGCGGAAACTGATGAGCAACGTCAGATGCAGGATGCACTGGCCGCGCAGCTCAATCAGGCGCTGGCACAGGATATCTTCAACATCTATGTGCGCGACGCCCAGACTCGCGCCCGCCCCGTTCTGGACCAACAGGCGCTGAACGCGGTCCAGTCGAGCTTTTAAAGAGTAGCAGCATGGCCCTGACCCCAGATTTCGACACCTTCGCCCGCGCCTATGAAGCGGGCGAAAACCAGGTGGTTTACACCCGGCTCGCGGCGGATCTGGACACGCCGGTCTCGCTGATGCTCAAGCTGACGGGCGCACAAAAAGACGCGTTCATGCTGGAATCGGTTACCGGCGGCGAGGTCAGGGGGCGCTATTCGATCATCGGGATGAAGCCTGACCTGATCTGGAGATGCCGGGGGGAAACCTCCGAGCTCAATCGCTCGGCCCGCTTTGATGCCGACGATTTTGCCACTCAGGATGGCAACCCGATGGACAACCTGCGGACGTTGCTGGCTGAAAGCCGGATCGCGCTGCCTGACGATCTTCCCCAGGCTGCAGCTGGTCTGTTTGGGTATCTCGGGTATGACATGGTGCGGTTGGTCGAATACCTGCCGGATGTAAACCCGGACCCGCTGGGCCTGCCGGACGCGATCATGTTGCGCCCGTCCGTGGTGGCTGTGCTGGATGGTGTCAAAGGTGAAGTGACCGTTGTATCGCCCGCATGGGTCAGCGACGGCCAGTCGGCCAAGGCCGCTTATGCGCAAGCCGCCGAACGTGTCATGGACGCGGTGCGCGATCTGGAGCGTGCCATGCCGGCGGAAACCCGCGATCTGGGCGACGCGTCCGAGGTTGCACCACCAGTCTCAAATTTCACCAAATCCGGCTATATGGAGGCGGTTGAGAAGGCCAAGGAATACATCCGGGCCGGTGACATCTTTCAGGTCGTTCCCGCGCAGCGCTGGACACAGGATTTCCCGCAACCGCCCTTTGCACTCTATCGCTCGCTTCGGCGCACCAACCCGTCGCCGTTCATGTTCTATTTCAATTTCGGCGGGTTTCAGGTGGTAGGTGCAAGCCCTGAAATCCTTGTACGCGTCTTTGGCAACGAGGTCACCATTCGTCCCATCGCAGGCACGCGTCCCCGGGGTGCAACCCCCGAAGAAGACAAGGCGAACGAGGTCGATCTGATGGCCGACAAGAAAGAGCTGGCCGAACATCTGATGCTGCTGGATCTGGGCCGCAATGACACCGGTCGCGTGTCAAAGATCGGCACTGTGCGCCCCACCGAAGAATTCATCATCGAACGCTACAGCCACGTGATGCATATCGTCTCGAACGTGGTGGGCGAACTGGCCGAAGATAAAGACGCTCTGGACGCGTTCTTTGCCGGGATGCCTGCGGGTACGGTCTCGGGCGCACCTAAAGTGCGCGCGATGGAGATCATTGATGAGCTGGAGCCTGAAAAGCGCGGTGTTTATGGCGGTGGCGTAGGCTATTTCAGCGCAGGGGGCGACATGGACATGTGCATAGCCCTGCGCACGGCCATCGTGAAGGATCACAAGCTCTATATTCAGGCCGGGGGCGGCGTCGTCTATGACAGCGACCCAGAAGCCGAGTTTATGGAGACCGTCCACAAATCCAACGCAATCCGGCGCGCCGCCGCCGACGCGGCCCGGTTTACTGGCAACGGAAACACCTGACGAACCCGCGTCACACAGGTTGCCTGAGGGTTCGCGCTACTGGATTTCCTGCATCATCACGGCCGAGATCGGAGCCATGGCAACCCGGTTTCCGCGATCTTCCAGCCCCCACAACAGCAGAGCCGAGATCGTTTCGGGACGCAGCCGCCCCAACATCACGACCGCCCCTTCCTGTCCGGCGCGAAAAGCGGCCTGATCCAGAAAACGGCGCATGCTCTTGGAGTCTTGCCGGGCGCCGTCGAAGTCCCGAAAGACGACGCTGGATGGCACACCGTTTCGCGCGGCCAGTTTCTGTACCGTGTTCAGCCCATTGTCCTGCGTAATCAGCCCGCGCCCCGTTCCGGCAGCAATCGCGGCCACCTGATCGGCCAGCTTGCGGTTGCCCTGAATGCCGCCGTCGACGCCTTCCAGAATGCCGACGGTTTCGGGCAGCTCATCCAGCCAGACGGAAAGCGAAACCTCGGCATCCTGCGCACTGGCTGCTTTCGGCAGGTCGGCCATCGCCAGCACTTCGAACCCGGCGGCACGATACCGCGCCATCTTCTCGGCCGCTTCCGGATCGGACGGGCTGACCGCAAAGCTCAGCGGGTACGGGAATTCCTGTAACGCCTCAGCCCCATATGCGCCCTCTTCGTCGATCAGGATGATCGACATCAGGGGTTTGGCCTCGGGGTTCTCGAAAGACGCCGCAAAATCCTCGATCGGTTTGGCCGAGCTCTGGACCGGAGCCGCTGCGGCCTCAACCGGTTTTTTGTTACGCTCATGAATGGGCACGACGCGCTTGCCGACCAACGTACCCGACGTCGCCGGCTGATCGGTCTCAATTCTGGGCAAGGTCAACACGCGGGGCTGAGTACGTGGCTGAGTGTCTTCCTCACCCTCTACCACGATGGGGCTTGTCTGCACCTCAGGCTGGAGATCAGGCTCTTCCGTGTCTTCGGTTCCAACCGGTTCAGCCGGAAGCACAGGTTGCTCGGGCACGAGGGCCGCGACCTGCTGGTCCTGCGGCGGGGTTTCGCCGACCGGTTGCGGTTCGGGTGCAGGGGGCGTGTCTGTCACAACCTCGGGCGCGACTTCGGTCTGTGGCGACGCGGGTGCGGGAATCGGCATCGGCGGTGCGGCAGGCGCGTCCGTGTCCAAAGAGACCGACAGCGACGCAGGAACTGTTGGAACATCCGGGCTGTCAGGCGTTACGCCGGTATCGGGCCGGGCATCGGTCTGCAGGCCCGCTGTTCCAAGGCTGTCCAGCGTATCAGATTGCGCTTCGGGTGTTTCCGGCGCATGGGGCGGCAGCTCGACCAGATCCGCGTCTGCCCCGGAATCATCTACATTTCCGGCATTTACGGGTTCAGGCGTCGCCGCAACCTCGGGCGCTTGTGTCACCACTTCGGGCTTGCTTGTCAGGGGCGAGGTCATCGATATGACCGCCCCCACTGTCAGAACAGCGACCGCCCCGGCGATCAGACCACCGAAAAATCCGCCCATCGAAAACTCGCCTTTCGCGTTGTTTCTTGCCTCACACACCCAAAGCGCCATCTGCTGTGGCACTCACTCGAACGGGCGTCAAGTTGGGGATGTCCTCTTGACGCTGACGCACAAGCCTGAGCATGTATGTCCCGACATTATATCGCGGCTCGGGTCTGCATCGCCAGCCCCAAATGCCCAAGCAAAGACAAGTGCCCCAATGCTGCTGCTGATCGACAACTATGACTCGTTTACCTACAACCTGGTTCACTATCTGGGCGAGTTGGGGGCCGAAATGGTCGTGCGCCGCAACGACGCGCTGAACGTGCAAGAGGCGATGGCGATGAACCCCGCAGGCATTCTGCTCAGCCCCGGCCCCTGCGACCCGGATCAGGCCGGTATTTGCCTGGCGCTGACCGAGGCCGCTGCCGAGACACAGACACCGCTGATGGGCGTTTGCCTGGGTCATCAAACCATCGGCCAGGCCTTCGGTGGCAACGTTGTGCGCTGTCATGAGATCGTGCACGGCAAGATGGGACAGATGCATCATACCGGCAAAGGCGTGTTTGCAGGCCTGCCGTCGCCGTTCGAGGCCACGCGATATCACTCGCTGGTCGTGGACCGGGCCACCCTGCCCGATTGCCTCGAGATCACCGCCGAACTTGAGGACGGCACGATCATGGGATTGCAGCACAAAGAACTGCCAATCCACGGTGTTCAGTTCCACCCGGAATCCATCGCGTCCAAGCATGGTCATGCCCTGCTCAAGAATTTCCTGAATGAGATGAAAGTCCCTGCATGAGCGACGCATTGAAACCGCTGATCGGTGCCGCCGCCGACCGGCCCCTGACTCGCGCCGAGGCCGAACAGGCCTTTGGTATTCTGTTTGATGGTGCCGCGACGCCCAGCCAGATCGGCGGTCTGCTGATGGCCCTGCGCACGCGCGGTGAAACGGTCGAGGAATATGCCGCAGCGGCAGGTGTGATGCGGTCAAAATGCAATGCGGTGACGGCACCTGAAGGGGCGATGGATATCGTCGGCACCGGTGGGGACGGAAAAGGCACGCTGAACATCTCGACCGCGACCGCCTTTGTCGTGGCAGGTGCCGGAGTAATCGTCGCCAAGCACGGCAACCGGAACCTGAGTTCGAAATCCGGTGCGGCAGATGCGCTGGGTCAGCTTGGGATCAACGTGATGGTCGGGCCTCAGGTCGTTGAAAAGGCTCTGAAAGAGGTCGGTATCGGTTTTATGATGGCGCCGATGCACCATCCCGCGGTCGCTCATGTTATGCCCTCGCGGCAAGAGCTGGGCACGCGTACGATCTTCAACATCCTCGGCCCTCTGACCAATCCTGCGGGCGTCAAACGTCAGCTTACCGGCGCGTTCAGCCGCGATCTGATACGCCCGATGGCAGAAACGCTGGGCCTGCTTGGGGCTGAACGTGCCTGGCTGGTCCACGGGTCGGACGGCACGGATGAACTGACCATCACCGGTGTAAGCTGGGTGGCCTCGGTCGAGGATGGAACCGTGAAAGAGGTTGAGCTGCACCCCGAAGACGCCGGGCTGCCCGTTCATCCTTTTGAAGACATTCTCGGGGGCACCCCCGAGGACAACGCCGTGGCTTTCCGCGCGCTACTGGATGGCGCGCCTTCGGCTTATCGTGACGCCGTTCTGCTGAACGCCGCCGCCGCGTTGGTGGTTGCCGAGGCTGCAGGCGATTTGCGAGAAGGTGTCGCCATGGCGGCCGACAGTATCGACAGCGGCCGGGCACGGGACAAAATCACCGCCTTGGCGCGCATAACACAGGAAGCCGCATGACCGAGACCGTTCTGGACAAAATCAAAGCCTACAAACTGGAAGAGGTCGCGGCGGATAAGACAGAAACCCCGCTGGAAACCCTTGAGGCCGAAGCAAGAAACGCGTCAGAGCCACGCGGATTTGCCAACGCTCTGCAAACTGCGGCGCGCGGTGGATATGGCTTGATTGCCGAGGTCAAGAAGGCCAGCCCTTCAAAGGGTCTGATCCGTGAAGATTTTGACCCTCCGATGTTGGCGAAAGCCTATGAAGATGGCGGCGCGGCCTGTCTGTCTGTCCTGACCGACACGCCCAGTTTTCAGGGCGCCAAAAGCTTTCTGACCGACGCGCGCGACGCCTGTTCGTTGCCCGCACTGCGAAAGGACTTCATGTATGACCCTTATCAGGTCGTCGAAGCGCGCGCGCTGGGGGCTGATTGTATCCTGATCATCATGGCATCGGTCAGTGACGCGCAGGCCGCCGAGTTGGAGCAGACAGCGTTCGATTGGGGCATGGACGTTCTGATCGAGGTGCATGACGAGGTCGAGCTGGAGCGTGCAACCGCCCTAAAAAGCGCACTCATCGGCATCAACAACCGCAATCTCAAGACCTTCGAAACCACTCTGGATACGACCCGACGACTGTCCAAGCTGGTTCCCGCTGACCGGACCATCGTCTGTGAAAGCGGGCTGAGCACGCCCGCAGATCTGGCCGATATCGCGCGTTATGGCGCGCGCTGTTTCCTGATCGGTGAAAGCCTGATGCGTCAGGATGACGTCGCCGCAGCCACCCACACTTTGCTGGCCAACCCCCTGATTCCAGGAGTGATGTGATGACCCTGACCCATTTCGATGCGCAGGGACAGGCGCATATGGTCGATGTGTCGGACAAGGCGGTAACCGATCGTGTTGCCGTGGCAGCAGGCCACATCAAAATGGCCCGGGAAACCTTTGAAATCATTTCAGAAGGACGCGCCAAGAAAGGCGATGTTCTGGGCGTCGCCCGACTGGCGGGGATCATGGGGGCCAAGAAAACACCCGATCTGATCCCGCTTTGCCATCCTCTGCCCGTCACACGTGTGGCGGTCGAACTGACGCTGGACCCAAGCCTTCCCGGTGTGCAGATCGAAGCCACAGTCAAGACGACCGGACAGACCGGGGTCGAGATGGAAGCTCTTACAGCAGTCTCGACCGCTGCGTTAACCGTTTATGACATGACCAAGGCTGTGGACAAGGCGATGGAAATCGGCGGAATTCGCGTCCTTTTGAAAGATGGCGGCAAGTCCGGACTTTACGAGGCAAAATGATCACCGTAGAAGACGCCCGCGCCCTTCTTTTTGATCTGGTAACACCTCTGCCCGACGAAATGGTGCCGCTTGCCGACGCCGCCGGGCGCGTGTTGGCGCATGACGTTGCGGCGACGCGGGATCAACCGCCCTTTGCAGCCTCGTCCATGGATGGCTATGCGGTCAAATCCACCGAGGTCGAACTGCATGCCATGTTCAAGGTGGTCGGCGAAGCAGCCGCGGGGCGGCGCTATGACGGGACAGTAGGGCCGGGTCAGGCCGTGCGCATTTTCACTGGTGCGCCTGTTCCTCAAGGCACTGATTTCGTTGTCATTCAGGAAGACACGGAGCGTCGCGGTGATCTGCTGACGATCACGGACGATCCGGGTTCAAAAACCAATATTCGCCCCGCCGGTGTCGATTTTAAAAGCGGATCAACCATCACCGCACCACGCACCTTGCGCCCCGAAGATGTCGCGTTGATGGCAGCGATGAACATCGCCTTGGTGCCCGTCTCTCGCAAACCAGTGGTGGCGTTAATCTCAACCGGAGATGAGCTGGTCATGCCCGGTGAAACGCCCGGCCCCGACCAGATCATCGCATCGAACACATTTGGTCTGAAAGCGTTGCTGGAAAACGAGGGGGCACATGTCCGTGTCCTACCGATTGCCCGCGATACCGTGGCCTCGCTTGAGACGGCGTTTGAGCTGGCGCAGGGAGCCGATCTTGTGGTGACCATCGGCGGCGCCTCGGTTGGAGAATACGATCTCGTCGCGGATGTCTCGCACGGGTTGGGCATGGAACGTTCATTCTACAAAATCCGGATGCGACCCGGAAAGCCTCTGATGGCGGGGCGTCTGGGGGGCGCGGCAATGGTCGGCCTGCCCGGCAATCCGGTCAGCGCGATGGTCTGCGGTTATCTGTTCCTGTTGCCCATGGTGCGTAAAATGCTGGGGGTAGAACAGGTCCTGCCGCCGTTCCATCGCGCCAGGCTGGCTGAACCTATCGGCAAAAACGGTCCGCGCGAACATTACATGCGCGCTGTCCTTGACCAAAACGGTATTCGGGCTTGCGACGATCAGGACAGCTCATTGCTTAGCGTTTTGGCGCAGGCCAATGCGCTTTTGGTGCGCGCGCCGCATGACCCCCAACGGGCCGCGGGCGACGAAGTTCAGTATCTGCCGATCTAGTTGCACGGCAAATCCGTTGACACAAAACGTGAACATGCGTAGAACAAAAGAAAACGCATGAGCGACGAGGTGTGAGCGATGCTGACCAAGAAGCAGTTGGATTTGCTGGAATTCATCCATAAACGCGTGCAGGCGGACGGTGTTCCGCCCAGTTTCGACGAAATGAAGGCCGCATTGGATCTTCGATCCAAGTCCGGCATCCATCGTCTGATCACCGCATTGGAAGAGCGCGGGTTCATTCGGCGTCTGGCCCACAGGGCCCGCGCCATCGAGGTTGTGAAATTGCCCGAAAGTCTGGGCGGGGAGCCGACGGCAAGCTTCAAACCGCGCGTGATCGAAGGCGACAAGCCGGATGGCCCGCGCCCCGCAAATTTCGAGCCGGTTACCGTGGACGCCATGGAACTGCCCGTGATGGGCCGGATCGCCGCTGGTGTTCCGATCGAAGCCATCAGCCATGTCTCGCATCACGTCGCTGTTCCGGGAACCATGGTGTCCGGGAAAGGCGATCACTATGCGCTTGAGGTTCGCGGAGATTCGATGATCGACGCAGGCATCAACGACGGCGATGTTGTGGTGATCCGCGAAACCTCGGCCGCTGACAATGGTGACATCGTCGTAGCGCTGGTCGAAGATCAGGAAGCCACGCTGAAACGGTTCTTTCGACGCGGCCACGCCATCGCGCTGGAGGCCGCGAACCCGGCCTATGAAACCCGCGTCCTGCCGGAAGACAAGGTCAAGGTTCAGGGTCGTCTGGTTGGGTTGATACGCAGCTACTGAGCGTAACCGCCGTCCGATCCGCCCGGTGACCACAAACGCTGACCCGAAATGGTTGTGCTTGTGACCCATTTGCCATTGCCGAATGCAAGGCTGCCGGTGCCTTGCAGCCTGTTCAGATCAAGAACCATGCATTCCCCGTTCAAGGTCAATGCGATCGGGGCCACCACAATCTGATCGCCTTTGCATTCGTCAAAGCTCTGCGCTGCGCGCTTTCCCGTCAGGTGCACAATCTCTTTGTCGCCCACTGAATGGCGCTGAACCCATTTGTCCGATGCGGGCCAACGGTCGGCGGCAAGAGGCTGTGCCACCCCGTCCCCGTCGTTTTCCAGCCAGACCGTCGCGACAAATCCACTGCCCTTGGGTTTGCTCAGGGCGCGGCCTTTTTCCGTCATCACACCGACCAATCCGCCACTATCGGCAATCAGGATATCCGGACGTTGCCCCTGCCCCCACAAGGTCAGCGCAATGATGGCCGGTGCAAGGCCCAGCCACCGCGCCCGTCCCTGCCACAGGATAAGCCATAAGACCCCGATGGCCAGAACCGGCAGAACGAAACCCGGGGGGCTGGCAATATAGCCAAGCGAGCCATCCAGCCCCGACACGTGATCAGCTACCCACAATACCCATCTAAGACCCAGCCCCATGACCGTGAGTGCAATCCACTCCAAACCAACCGGAGCCAGCAGGGCCGCGACAACAGCAGACGGAACCACGATGGTGCCCATGATCGGCACCGATAGAAGGTTGGCCAGCAACCCGTAATGCGACATGGTGTTGAAATGCGCGGCCCCGATCGGAGCCGTCGACAGCCCGGCGATGGCCGAAGACATGACCAGCGCTGCGACCGGGTGCAACCATTTCGGACCCGGCATTGGGCGGACATCGCACAAGGCACCAAAGACCGCCACCAAAGCCGTGGTCGCGGCAAAAGACATTTGGAACCCAGGGCTGAGCAGGCTTTCAGGCCTCAACACCAGGACGATCAACGCGGCAACCGCAACCGCCCGTAACGAGATGGCGCGACGGTCGATCAGGACAGCCCCTAACATGACGCAAACCATCACAAAGGCCCGCTCGGTCGCCACATTACCCCCGGACATCAACAAATACATCGTGGCGGCCGCCAAGGCGCAGATCGCGGCGATTTTTCTGACCGAGATCCGCAATGCAAGTGCGGGAATGGCCGAAAGACCAATCCGGCAGGTCAGAAACACAAAGCCCGTTAACAACCCCATATGGAGCCCGGAGATCGCCAGCAAATGCGCCAGATTAGACGCCCTCAGGTCCTTGAAGGTTTGTTGCCCCATACCACTTCGGTCGCCGGTGGTTACCGCGGCTGCGAATCCTCCGACCTCGCCGGGCAGCAGCATCCGTACCCGCTCAGAGATCGCCATACGCACGGCATTCACGCGCACGCCTGCCAGACCCTCATGCGCCGGGGCAAGCCTGACAACCGGCACTCGCGTATAGCCCACGGCGCCCAGATGCTGAAACCAGGCGTGGCGTCGGAAGTCGAACCCACCCGGTTCGACCGGACCTTGCGGCGGTGACAGATGCGCCGTTGTCATGACCCTTTGACCGGGGTGCAGGGGGACGGCATCGCCGTGAATCGACAGCCGGATGCGCTGGGGTCGCTGGTCAGCAGGAACGTCCCCGATCCGAACCTGATCCAATGTAACCCGCAGCGCATCCGACGCAGAGCGGTCCAGCGCCACGACCCTCCCCTCGACCGGGCCGTAAAAACGCCATTGCAAGACCGGTTCTGCAACCATATGAGCGCGCGCGCCAGCCAGCAGAAACCCACCACAAACCAACACTGCACCCATCGCCAACGGAGCCCAGGCGGAAGACAGACGCCACGCCGTACCAAACGCGACGACCATCAGGGCACCAACCCAAAGGTAATGATCCGTTTCCGGCTCAAACCGCAGGCTGAAATACAGACCAATCCCGACCGCCAGGAATACCGGAGCCCAGGCGAACAAGTGCCCGCGCTGGTTCAGCAGCCCTGCAGCAGCACCTGCCAGAACACGCATGGTTGCCCCCGTCCTTCCGGCTCGTTAGACAGGCGCCACTCTATGCCCGACACGGTTACCAAAAGGTTAATCCCAACAATGTCCGATCAGGTCGTCACTCGTTTTGCCCCCTCTCCTACCGGTTTCCTGCATATCGGCGGCGCGCGCACCGCATTGTTCAACTGGCTGTTCGCACGCGGTCGCGGCGGTAAGTTCCTGTTGCGGATCGAGGACACAGATCGCGAACGCTCTACCCCCGAAGCAACGGCAGCCATTCTAAAGGGCATGGCGTGGCTGGGCCTGGATCACGATGGAGATGTCGTCAGCCAGTTTGAAGGAGCCACCCGCCACGCCGAAGTGGCCCATCAGCTGCTGGCCGAAGGCAAAGCCTACAAGTGTTTTTCCACGCAGGATGAAATCGCATCCTTCCGGGAACAGGCCCGCGCAGAGAGTAAGTCCACCTTGTTCCGCAGTCCCTGGCGCGACGCGGATCCAGCGACCCTCCCGGATGCTCCTTACGTCGTTCGCATAAAAGCACCGCAAGATGGAACGACCATCATCCGCGATCAGGTGCAGGGCGATGTGAGTATCCGCAACGACCAATTGGATGATATGGTGTTGCTCCGCTCGGATGGGACACCGGTCTATATGCTGGCTGTGGTGGTGGACGACCACGATATGGGCGTGACCCATGTGATCCGTGGTGATGACCATCTGAACAATGCAGCGCGTCAGATGATGATCTATGAGGCGATGGGCTGGGATGTTCCGGTTTGGGCCCATATCCCACTGATTCACGGTCCGGACGGTAAGAAGCTGTCGAAGCGTCATGGCGCATTGGGCGCACAGGAATATCAGGCGATGGGGTATCCAGCCGCCGGTATGCGCAATTATCTGGCCCGCCTGGGTTGGAGCCATGGCGATGATGAGTTTTTCACAGATGAACAGGCTCGTTCCTGGTTCGATCTGGACGGAATCGGCAAAAGCCCCGCCCGCTTCGATCTGAAAAAACTGGAAAATCTATGCGGGCAGCACATTGCCATCTCAGATGATGCTGCACTGCGGCAAGAAATCGAAGAATATCGGGCTGCAGCCGGTTTGTCAGCCCTGACTGACACACAATCCGGTGATCTGGAGCGTGCGATGTATTGCCTCAAGGATCGGGCGCGCACATTCCCTGAACTCCTTGAAAAAGCGGAATTCGTTCTGACGTCGCGCCCCATTGAGCCCGATGAGAAGGCCGCGAAGGCGCTGGCCTCTGTATCCGACGGTATACTGAAAGAATTGACGCCGCATGTGCAAAATGCTAGCTGGACGCGGAACGAACTGGAGGATGCCCTGAATTCCTTTGCGGAATCCAAGGGCGTCAAGTTCGGCAAGCTGGCGGGGCCTTTGCGCGCCGCATTGGCAGGCCGGGCTGTTACACCTTCGGTTTTTGACATGATGCTGGTGCTGGGGCGGGAGGAAACCCTGGCCCGGCTTTCTGACGCAGCGGTTTGAACCAAAGTTTCATATTTGGGTAACCCTGCTCAGCTAACACCCGGACTGCGCGCCCGCGCGTCCGTTGGTCGCAACATCGGACAGCGAACCGGTTTGCGCATGAATGAGGAAGGGACACTATGACCGACAGCAATAAACCTGCCACTCTGACAGTCCATGGCGAAACCTACGAGTTGCCGATTCATTCACCAACTCTGGGCCCGGATGTAATCGACATCCGCAAGCTCTATGGCCAGGCTGGTGTGTTTACATATGATCCGGGCTTTACCTCGACTGCCAGCTGCGACAGCACAATCACCTTCATCGACGGTGAAAAAGGCGAGTTGCTGCATCGGGGATATCCAATTGATCAACTGGCCGAGAAGTCGCATTTCCTCGAAGTGTGCTACCTGCTGCTGTACGGAGAATTGCCGTCCGCATCCGTGCTGGAAAAGTTCGAAACCACGATCACCCGTCACACGATGCTGCATGAGCAGATGCAGTATTTCTATCGTGGTTTCCGCCGGGACGCGCATCCGATGGCCATCATGGTCGGCGTCGTGGGTGCCATGTCGGCCTTCTATCACGATTCGACCGATATCACCGATTCGCATCAGCGCGAGGTCGCTTCGCATCGCCTGATCGCCAAGATGCCGACCATTGCAGCCTGGGCTTACAAGTATCACACCGGTCAGCCATTCGTGTATCCGCGAAACGATCTGGATTATGCCTCCAACTTCCTGCGCATGTGTTTCAGCGTTCCGGCCGAGGAATATGAGGTCAATCCGATCCTCAGCCGCGCGATGGACCGCATCCTGACCCTGCATGCTGATCACGAACAGAACGCCTCGACCTCGACGGTGCGTCTGGCGTCGTCCTCGGGCGCAAACCCGTTCGCCTGTATCGCGGCCGGGATCGCCTGTTTGTGGGGACCGGCGCATGGCGGCGCCAATCAGGCCTGTCTGGAAATGCTGGAAGAGATCGGCTCGGTCGATCGCATCCCCGAATATATCGCTCGCGCCAAGGACAAGAACGATCCGTTCCGTCTGATGGGCTTTGGTCACCGCGTCTACAAGAACTTTGACCCACGCGCGAAGGTCATGAAACAGTCGGCTGACGAGGTTCTGGATCTTCTCGGGATTGAAGACAATCCAAAGCTGCAGGTCGCCAAGGCGTTGGAAAAGCAAGCGTTGGAAGATCCGTATTTTGCCGAGAAAAAGCTGTTCCCGAATGTGGACTTCTATTCAGGCATCATCCTCGAAGCGATGGGCTTTCCGACATCCATGTTCACACCGATCTTCGCGTTGTCGCGCACGGTTGGCTGGGTCAGTCAGTGGAAAGAGATGATTGCCGATCCACAGAACAAGATCGGCCGTCCGCGCCAGCTGTATCTGGGCGAGACCAACCGCGATTACGTGGACATCGAAAACCGCTAAGCCACTTCGGCTTGCCAATGAACCCCTGCCCCATGGCGGGGGTTTCCTTTTCAAAACAGGCTGAGTTGATCACCCGCCTGCGCTGGCCGACTGAACAGGTCACACCGCAGAGGCGGAGACTTCACGGCCAGATCAAGCCGTTTGACCGCTGCTCTGAAGCGTCGCGCGATCAGGTCGGCATAGACGCCCTCACCTCGCATTCGATGCCCCCAACGCGGGTCATAATCGCGGCCGCCATGCATGTCGCGCAAATGGCTCATGATCTTTTCCGCGCGATTTGGCTCGTTCCGTGCCAGCCAATCCTGCCAAAGCTCGGACACTTCGCGTGGCAGCCGCAGCATGATCCAGCTGGCCGCGTCTGCCCCCGCCTCTTTGCCTGCCTCCAGCAAACTTTCAAGTTCATGATCGGTCAGACCCGGAATAACCGGAGATGTCATGACGCGCACCGGAATGCCTGCCTGTGACAAGGTTTGGATGGTCTGCAACCGCCGTCTGGGCGAGGGCGCCCGAGGCTCCATCCGACGCGACAGACCAGCGTCCAGCGTTGTGAGTGAAATCCCGACCCGCACCAGTCCTTTCTGCGCCATCGGCGCCAGAATATCGATGTCACGCTCGACCAGCGCACCCTTGGTGACGATACCAATCGGATGGGAAAAAGCGCTAAGAACTTTAAGGCATTCCCTTGTTATACAACGTGTTTTCTCGACCGGCTGATAAGGATCGGTGTTGGTCCCCAGGGCCAGCGTCGCCACCTTGTAGCTGGCCCTGGACAATTCTTGCCGCAAGACCGCAGCCGCATTCGGCCGTGCGATCAGGCGGGTTTCGAAATCCAGCCCCGGCGACAACCCCAGATAGGCATGTGAGGGGCGCGCAAAACAATAGACGCACCCGTGCTCGCACCCGCGGTACGGATTGATCGAGCGGTCAAACGGCAGATCAGGCGACGTGTTATATGAGATCACGCTGCGCGCGACCTCCTCCCGTACTTCTGTTCTGAGCAGAGATAAGTCTTCGGGAATGTCCCAGCCATCCGCGTCGGCCACCGTCACGAACCGCTCGAACCGGCCCGCCGCGTTCGATGCCGAACCACGTGCGCGACTCCGGTTGTCCGTATATTTGTTCGCTTTTTGTTCCATTGCTCGACACTAATCCAGCCAACGCCGCCAAGCAAGCTTGGCCCGCGCTTCAGACCCGGAAAGCAAAGCGGCGACCATGGCAGCAACTCAGTTAAAATGAGACAAACGCACGATGTTCTTGCAAATTTTGATATCGCGAGGGCTCACATTTCCGCCTATAGGTCGGTCTCGGATCGACCTAGGTCGCAATCGTCACAGTAGACCTGCGACGAAATAGCCAAAACGGAAAAAATGCCACCACGGGCCGCGTGCCCGCACAGCTCAGGGAAACGCCCCATGTCCGACGAAGAAGACATCGTCCTGTCCGAACTGAATGACGACGAACTTGTCGAACAGATGTTCGATGACCTTTATGACGGCCTGAAAGAGGAAATCGAGGAAGGTGTGAACATCCTGCTGGAACGCGGGTGGATGCCTTACGACATTCTGACCAAGGCCCTCGTCGGTGGCATGACCATCGTGGGCCATGACTTCCGCGACGGCATCCTGTTCGTTCCCGAAGTGCTGCTGGCCGCCAACGCGATGAAAGGCGGCATGGCGATCCTGAAGCCCTTGCTGGCCGAAACCGGCGCGCCACGCGTCGGCAAAATGGTGATCGGCACCGTCAAGGGCGACATCCACGACATCGGCAAGAACCTCGTGTCGATGATGATGGAAGGCGCAGGTTTCGAAGTTGTCGATATCGGCATCAACAACCCTGTCGAGAACTATCTGGAAGCGCTGGAAAACGAAAAGCCGGACATTCTGGGCATGTCCGCCCTGCTAACCACCACCATGCCTTACATGAAAGTCGTGATCGACACGATGGTGGAACAAGGCCTGCGTGAAGAATACGTGGTTCTGGTTGGTGGCGCGCCGCTGAATGAAGAATTCGGCAAAGCCATTGGTGCCGACGGTTACTGCCGCGACGCCGCTGTGGCCGTGGAAATGGCCAAGGACTTCATGTCGCGCAAGCACAACTCGCTGGCCGGCTGAGCCACAGACCATGCTGTGAGACAGGCCGTCCTGCAAAGGGGCGGCCTTTTTCGTCAGAAGTGCGCGTACCTATATGAAGTCAGCCCGGAGGAGAGATCAGATGACCGATGCCCCCCTGCCAGATGATGAACGCCTGACACGCCAGGGCTACGCCACGCCACGCGCTGCCGAATCCATTCTTCTGATTGCCTGCGGGGCGTTGGCGCGCGAGATTCTGGATCTCAAGGCTCGCAATGGCTGGGATCATATTGCGCTGACCTGCCTTCCAGCCATTCTGCATGTACACCCCGAACGGATCACACAGGCCGTCGAAGACGCGGTGACCAAGCATCAAGGCAACTACGATCAGGTCTTTGTGGTCTATGCCGATTGCGGGACCGGAGGTTTGCTGCAACAGGCCTGTGATCGTCTTGAGGTCGAGATGATCAAGGGCCCGCATTGCTATTCATTCTTCGAGGGGAATACCTCATTCGCCGCGCAGGCCGAGGATGAGACCACCGCCTTTTACCTCACCGATTTTTTGGCGCGCCAGTTTGATGCTTTTGTCTGGAAACCGCTTGGGCTGGATCGCCACCCGGAATTGCGCGACATGTATTTCGGCAATTACACCAAACTGGTCTATCAGGCGCAAACCGACGACCCGGAGCTGACCAGGCGGGCGCAGGACTGCGCGGATCGGATGGGGTTGGCGTTTGAACGCAGGCTGACCGGTTATGGCGATCTGGCAGTGACCTTGTCCGATTGGGCAATGCGGACGTCCAACAACCCCAAAGCCTGACGATTACGCGTTTGCCAGCGCAACCTCACGGATACGCTCGACCATGGCGCGCAAGCCGTTTGAACGTTGCGCTGAAAGATGATCATTCAGCCCGAGACGCCCAAGTTCGCCCGCCGCGTCCACTTTCGAGACCTCAGCAACCGGCAGATCATTGTAAAGCGCTCGCAACACAGCAATCAGCCCTCGCACGATCATCGCATCGCTGTCGCCATCGAAGTGGAACTTACCCTGGTCGATAGTGGGATGAAGCCAAACCTGACTGGCGCAACCATGAACCTTGGTCGCGGGTACCTTGAATGCATCGTCCAGCGGCGACATCGCCTTTCCCTGCTCGATGACATGCCGATAGCGGTCTTCCCAATCCTCAAGGAATTCGAAATCTTCTACAATTTCTTCAAAGGCTGGCGTTGCCATGGCAGATGGGTCCTTCGAGCTGCGCGATCACAATTGTGACCTATGCCCGGCGCAAGCGCCTGTCCACCCCTATGCGTGGCTTTTCAACCGGTTGAATTTGCGTTAACCCCTTTCAGGTACCATTGCGTAAAATGTTGGGTCCATGCACAAATCACTCTCTGTTCTTTTGATCGCGACTATGACGCTTTCGGCCTGCAGCAGGTGGAGCGAATCGCGCGTGAATCCGTCCAACTGGTTTGGCAGCAGCACACCGGCCCCGGTCGATGTCTCGCCTGATGACGCCAACGCCCTTGTCCCACAGCAAAGCGAAGGGGTTGGCCTGTTCTCGCGCGGGGAAGAAGAAGACACCAGCGTTCCGATTGCCATGATTGACGAACTGCGGATTGATCCAACCCCAAATGGTGCGATCGTCTATGTCACTGGCACCGCAAGCCGTCAGGGGGCGTTCAACGCAAGACTGCAGCGCGTCGAATCTGAGGAAAACACCCAAAATGGCGTGATCGAGTATTCGTTCCGCGTTGAGTATCCCAGCTACGCCACGGCTCAGGGCAACGCCCGTAGCCGAATGGTGTCAGATGCGGTGAATCTCAGCCGCCAACAGCTGGCGGGTGTGCGATTGGTGCGAGTCACCGGCGCGCAAAACGCGCTGGAGTCCCGTCGCCGTTAAAGCAGGTCAAAGGTTGACGACGTTTACCGACTGCCCCTTGGCGGCCAGCGCGATTTTGCCATCACACAGTTTCAGCGCATCTTCGCCAAAAACCTCAAAGCGCCATCCCGACATTGCGGGCACCTCGCGCTCGCCCGCCGCGATTTGATCCAGTTCGGCGCTGGATGCGATCAGTTTGGCGGCAACGCCTGCGCTTTCGGTCTTGGACTTCAACAAAACACGCAGAAGATCGGCCAGGGCCGGATTGACCTTCAGCTTGTCGCGGCTGTTGTCCACCTTTGGCATCTGGTCGGGTGGGCAATTCACGCCGCGTTTAACCGCGGCCAGAATACCATCCGCAATCGCGCCTTTTCGCGCCTCGCGCAGCAGCAAACGCGATCCGCCAAGATCCGACGGAGATTTGGGCTTGATCGACGCCATCTCGATCAACGCATCATCCTTGAACACGCGATTGCGTGGAACGTTGTTTTCCTGGGCATACAACTCTCGGAATTGGGCAAGCTCGCGCACAACGGCCAGAAACTTGGACGAATTTGTCCGTGTCTTGACCCGTTTCCAGGCGTCCTGAGGGAGAATATCGTAGGTTTCGGGTCGCGTCAGAATACGCAATTCCTCGGCCACCCAATGGCTGCGTCGGGTTTTGTCCAGCTCGGAAGCAAGATGTTCATAGATTTTCCGCAGATGCGTCACATCCGCCAGCGCATATGTCTTTTGCGCGTCACTCAGCGGGCGGCGTGACCAGTCGGTAAATCGGGATGTCTTGTCTACCCCTTCCTTGCAGATCTTGCGCACAAGCGTTTCATAACCGACCTGCTCGCCGAAACCGCAGACCATTGCCGCGACCTGGGTGTCAAACAGCGGTGTCGGAAATACCCCGGCTTCGACCCAGAAAATCTCAAGATCCTGCCGCGCCGCGTGGAACACTTTGACCACGCTTTCATCACTGAACAGCGCATAAAGCGGATCAAGCGACATCCCATCGACCAAAGGATCAACCAGCACAGCGCTGTCCTTACCTTCGGACGGAACCGCCAACTGGATCAGGCAAAGCTTGGAGTAATAGGTCCGTTCCCTCAGAAACTCGGTGTCGACTGTGACATAGGGATACTGGGTGGCAGCCGCGCAGAAATCGGCCAACTCTTGCGTCGTCGTGAGGGTTTTCATGCGTTGGTGTATTCTTGCTTTTCGTTCTTGGTGACTGCCCGTCAATTCTTACTATCCCGAGCCTTAGTGCAAATCATAGGCCGAACAACAGGCAGCTGTAAATCACCCCGCACCCATCAGGGCAAAAGCACCGGTGTCCGCTTACCTTCGGCAAACCTGCGCAAAACCGCCGGATACAGGCGATGTTCCCACACCAGAACGCGGGCTGCCAAAGCTTCGGGCGTGTCATCCGGTTCAATATCCAAACGCGCCTGCCCCAGAATTGGCCCGTCATCCAGCGCAGCAGTGACCTCATGAACCGAGCATCCGTGCTGCGCATCCCCCGCCTCGATGGCGCGGGTGTGGGTGTTCAGACCCTTGTATTTCGGCAACAGTGAGGGGTGGATATTCAGCATCCGCCCCTGAAATCGCGAAACGAAATCTCCGGTCAGGACCCGCATGAAGCCCGCCAGGCAAACGATATCAGGTTGCGCAGCTTCCAGTGGTTTCAGCAATTCGGCCTCAAACGCCGCCCGGTCGCCTTTGAACGGACGATGATCGATGGCCGCCGTCGGGATGCCGCGTGCCGCCGCTTTTTTCAGCCCACCAGCCCGCGGGTCATTGGACAACACGAGACAGGGCCGCGCCGGATGGTCGCCGGT
This sequence comes from Ruegeria sp. K11, assembly GCF_056531905.1. NCBI lineage: Bacteria > Pseudomonadati > Pseudomonadota > Alphaproteobacteria > Rhodobacterales > Roseobacteraceae > Ruegeria > Ruegeria sp. K11. The sequence continues at coordinate 494,080 of NZ_JBQFMP010000001.1, read as the reverse complement.
CATGCTCTCGACCAGCGACACCATGTTGGAGCCTCCACCCGAGATCAGAATGGCAACGCTCTTGTGACTCACAGCAACTTGCCTGCGTAGGCCACGCCAGGCTCGTCAGTCACAGTCCCAAGGCGCGCTACGGTCTCTCCGGACCCGGTCAGCAAAGCGGCCAACGCCTCGGCGCGGTCTTCGGCACAGACAACGATCATCCCGATGCCGCAGTTGAAAGTCTTGAGCATCTCAGCTTCGGCAATCCCGCCAGTCTCCGACATCCATCGGAATACGGGCGGCAATTCCCAGGCATTCAGGTCGATTTGGGCGCCCAGACCCTCAGGTAGAACGCGCGGCAAATTCTCGGTCAGACCGCCACCTGTGATATGAGCCAGCGCGTGCACGCCCCCAGCCCGGATCGCCTGCAGTGCTGGCCGTACATAAAGCCGCGTCGGCGTCAGCAGCGCATCCCCGAGCGTACCTCCGCCAAATGGAGAATCGGCGTCCCAGCCCAGCCCCGACATTTCGACCAGTTTACGCACCAGTGAATAGCCGTTGGAATGCACCCCGTTCGAAGCCAGCCCCAGCAAAACGTCGCCTTGCTGCACACCCTCGGGCAACGCCGTGCCGCGCTCCATCGCGCCGACCGAGAATCCGGCCAGATCGAAATCGCCATCCGGGTACATGCCCGGCATTTCAGCGGTTTCACCACCGATCAGCGCGCAGCCGGACTGAACGCAGCCTTCGGCAATGCTTTCAATGATCCGCGCAGCGGTGTCGGTATCCAGTTTTCCGGTGGCAAAATAATCCAGAAAGAACAGCGGTTCAGCCCCCTGACAGATCAGGTCATTGACGCACATGGCCACCAGATCGATGCCCACGCCATCGACCACACCTGTATCAATCGCAATCCGCAGCTTGGTGCCGACCCCGTCAGTTGCCCCCACCAGAACCGGGTCCCGATACCCGGCTGCCTTCAGATCAAACAAGGCTCCAAATCCGCCCAATCCGCTCATCACGCCGGAACGGTCGGTCCGCTTGGCCGCAGGCTTGATCCGGTCGACCAGAGCATTGCCCGCATCAATATCAACACCTGCATCTGCATAGGTGATTCCGTTCTTGCCCGCTGTCATGGCCAACCCTTCGTAATGCTGTCCCGCGCGGGTTAGTCGATTGTGCCGGTTCTTGCAACGGTCAGGCTTGACGCGAGCGTTCACCGTGATAGGCAAAGCCCTCAGGCGGGCCTGTAGCTCAATTGGTTAGAGCAGAGCGCTCATAACGCTTTGGTTGGGGGTTCGAGTCCCTCCGGGCCTACCATCACTTCCCCCAGACCGCTTCGGTAAGTGACAGAAACTCAACAGGATTGGCGACAGTGGACGCCGTTGTAAATCCTGATGGGCTGACATTCTTTTCGAGGGCCTTAAGTGGCATTCCCCAAGTCCAGATTTCACAACGCGCGGCTGATGAAACAACTTGGTCTCGGTATACGGCGATATCCGTGCCTGTGTTGAATTCATTCACAACCAGAATTTTCTCTCTGAATGGTCCAAATGGTACATACTTGGGATCGACAAATGTGGTTTGGTCAGATGTCACGGTCGCTCCTGTCCCGCTACCGGCCACCTTACCTCTGCTTCTTGTAGGGCTGACTGCCTTGGGTTTGGTTTCGCGTCGTCGCAAACCCAGTTGAGCCATCCGCAACGGTTGCAGCGACACCCGGCTTGGCGTCAAGTGGATCGACCAAGTAATCCGGGCCTGTTGCTGACACCGCGTAAGTACGGCGTTTATTCACTGATAACCGCCGTAAAGTCAGTTGTTCATTTCGCCTGATCGCTAGGCCCGATACTCCTTGATGAACTCACTGATATGGGCGGCCAGTTTGATCGCGAAATCATCTTCTTCTGCGGACGCCATGACAGGTGCGGCTTCACCACGCAGCTGATCCAGTTTGGCTTGCACCATCTCACGCAGGCGATCTCCGATTGCGATGGGATCGCCGGGTTTGACCATGCCGGGCAACCAGGTGATATCCCATTTGCCAGCCTGCGGTTTGTCATGTGTGATCGGGGCCTCGCAATGGGTAAAGACCGTTTTTCGATTCACATCAAAGCCATAGGTGTCCGCATATTCCGCGACCATCTGCGTGAAAGCCTCTAGCTGAACCGGCGTGATCGGATGGGAACCGGCAGAAAACGGGCTGTGCTGGGCACCTGCCATGGCCGCCATTGCCAAACCGATTGAGCCGGTGTTGAAGCCTTTGATATGCGCCGCATAATGTCCGTCGGACGTCGAATTATTCGCCTCGGGCAACTTGTCACCCTCAACTCTGTTTCCGTCACCTTCAACGATTTCATGATAATGCTTCCTGTCCGAAGCGCTGGCCCGATGTGAGCCGGCAGACCAGTGCATTACAATTCGTTTCAACGCCATAATTATACCCTCTTTCGAAATAAATGAGGGTATCATAGCACATTTTAACGATTTCGTGCACATTGGCCGTTTCCGGCACGATAATCAGCCAGGGTGATCGACAGCGCAATACATCAATTGTCGGTCTGCAAAGCACGTTTTCCAACTTGATGAAGTTACCGCGCCACAACGATATCGGCGCATAAACCACCCAAGCGCTCACTCTGGCCCAGCCTCAACACACCGCCATGGACCCGGGCAATATCTGCGACGATGGCCAGCCCCAAGCCCACCCCACTGCCCTTGTTCTGATTGCGCGCAGGGTCGAGACGGGTAAAGGGCTTGACGGCCTCGGTGCGCTGGTCCGGAGGAATGCCGGGCCCGTCATCCTCGACCCGGATACGCAGGGATTTGGGCGACAGGTTCAGGCTGACCTCTGCGCGGGTGCCATACCGCACGGCATTCCCGATCAGATTTTCAACCGCGCGGCGCATGGACATCGGGCGCAGCAGGGTCGAACCGGTGCCCTCGACCGTGCGCAACTCCACATTATGCCCTGCCCTTTTTGCGTCGCTGACGATTTGGCCCAACCAGGCATCGGGCTCAATTTCTTCGGGAACTCCTTCCGCGGCCCCCCGTGAAAACTCCAGAAACGCGTCCAACAAGGATTGCATCTCATCAACGTCTTTCAACAGCGGTGCGGCGTCGTCTTCGGGCAACAAAGACAACCCCAGTTTCAGCCGCGTCAGCGGTGTTCGCAAATCGTGACTGACGCCCGACAGCATCAGCGTGCGCTGTTCGATTTGCCGCTCGATCCGGGCCCGCATGTCGACAAACGCACTGCCCGCAGCGCGGACCTCGGTCGCGCCGCCCGGAGTGTAAGGCACAGTTCGCCCGCGCCCGAAAGCCTGCGCAGCATCCGCAAGGCGCGAGATCGGACGTAGCTGATTGCGCATATACAAGAACGAAATCGTCGTCATCAGCGCAGCAAAAAACACCATCGTCACGATCAACTGGTGCGGGGCGGTCGGGGACAAGCGCCGCCGGTCGAAGGACAATTCCAAAACGCCCAGATCGGTATCCAGATACAACTCGGCCACCTGGCTACTGGGTAACGAGATTTCCAGCAGTGACGGCAAAAGCGCCCGCATGTCCGTTTCAACCCGCGGGGCAATGAAATCGTACCAGCGACGGCGATCCGGAACGGGCATTTCACCAAACGGTAGGAACCGCGCCTGCATCTCAAGTGCAGACAGATCCATACGAAATGCGGCAAAGGCCTGTTGATGCGTTTCGGTGCCATCGATCGCGTCCAGTATCAACTCAACCTCGCGCGCAGCGGCACGGGTCATTTGCCCGGTTACATCTTCCAGGTGCTTTTGCAGAAAGGCGATCGACACGACCAACAAAACCACGATAACCGGCAACGCAAGGATCAGCGCCGCCCGGGTATACAAGCTGCGTGGCATATAAGGTTTGAGCCATTGGGTCGTCATGGTCTAAACCTAGCGGGCTGCCCAGCGAAGAGAAAGAGGACAGAATGCGGCCACCTGACGAATTCAACCCGACCCCGGGTGTGATTGTGGACCTGTCCGAAGGGATTCGGCGCATCGTGGCGCCCAACCCCTCGCCGATGACCTATCGCGGCACAAACACGTATCTTGTCGGCTCTAAAGAAATCGCCATCATCGATCCCGGCCCAATGAGCGACGAGCACCTCGAGGCGATCCTGAATGCTCTGGGCCCGGACCAGAACATCAGCCATATCTTTGTCACGCACAGCCATCTGGATCATTCGCCTCTTGCGGCTCCTCTATCGCAACGTACGGGCGCGCCGATACTGGCCTTTGGTGGTCCCGAGGCCGGCCGCAGTGATATCATGCATCAGTTGGCGCAAGACGGGCTGTCGGGCGGCGGCGAAGGTATAGATGTGGATTTCAAACCCGATATCGAGCTGAAGGACGGTCAGCGCATCACCACAGATGGCTGGGACTTCGAGGTCATCCACACACCTGGCCATTTGGGTAACCACATTGCCTTGGCCTGGGACGATGTCTGTTTCACCGCAGACCATGTCATGGGATGGGCGAGTTCTCTGGTGTCTCCGCCAGACGGAAATCTGACCGATTTTATGATGTCCTGCCGCAAGTTGCGCAAACGCCAGTGGTCCGTCTTTCATCCCGGCCACGGGGCCCCGGTCGCAGATCCCGCCACCCGGCTTGATTGGCTGATTCAGCACCGGCTGACCCGCGAAGCGCAGATTCTGGATGCACTGGCGCAAGGACCAGCCACCGCACAACGCCTTGCCCGCATGATCTACACCGACACGCCAAACGCGCTTTTGCCCGCGGCAGAGCGCAATGTTTTTGCCCATCTGATTGATTTGACCCGACGATCCAAAACAGCCGCCCTCGGCAAACTGTCGGATACGGTTACGTTTCACCGTCTTGACTGACCGTGAAAAAATCCATGCGGAATGCGGTTCCCCTCTGGACGCCGAAAATCCGGATTGTTATATGCCCCTCAGTTCCGGCGTAGCTCAGCGGTAGAGCAGTTGACTGTTAATCAATTGGTCGTAGGTTCGATCCCTACCGCCGGAGCCAAATCCACCAAAAAATCAACCTTACCGATCGCAAAAGCCATACTTCAGGCTCGGGCTTTCTGGTCCGTAGCTGGATTCGCCTCAAGGGCGGAACTGCCACAGTTTGATTTCTGATCCCGCAATTGCTTGCTGCGATCAGAAATGGAAAATAATAATCAAAAAATAGTCAATTTGATTGCGCCTAACGGCCGTCACTCCACGAGCAGGAAACACTTGGGTTATGGGCCGGGAATACGAAATCGGAATGTTGTGGGTCGAAGGACCGCTTAGCTACGTCGAAGTCCTTTGCGCGCAGTCTTTTCTGGACGCTGGTCATCACGTCAAGCTTTTTCACTACGAAGATGTTCAGAACGTTCCCGACGGCGTTGAACTCGTCCACGGCGATGAGGTCCTGAAAAGTGACAAATTAATCAAGCATGAGCGCACAGGCAGCTTGGCGCTGTTTTCTGACATATTTCGATACCATCTGCTTCAGAAGTATGACCGAATGATCTGGGCCGATCTGGACGCCTATTGCGTCAGACCATTTACTTCGGAAACCGGTCATTTCTTTGGATGGGAATCCGAATTCCACATCAACGGAGGTGTGCTGGGTCTTCCTTCTGACAGCGACGCATTGGGACAATTGCTTGAAATGTCCCGAGACGAATATGGCATCCCGGAATGGTACCCGCAACGAGATCAGGTCCGACTGAAAACACTTAAAGACCAAGGAACTCCCGTCCATGTCGGAGAGATGCCCTGGGGCGTTTGGGGGCCTCACGCGATCACGCATTACCTTGAAAAAACGGGTGAGTCTAAATATGCGCTGCCGATTGAAGCGCTCTACCCGATCAGTTTCAAAAACCGCCGCCACTTAATGCGGACGAAAATGGCGCGTAAAGTGGCGCGCGCTGTAACGGATGACACCTTTTCAGTGCATTTTTATGGGCGCAGGGTGCGGCAGTTTCTTGCAACGATCGGTGGCCTGCCTGAACCGGGCAGTTATCTGGAAACGCTTCTTAACAAACACAATATCGACACCGATGCAGCCCCCGTCTTTACCAGGCAGGAACGCGAAGAACAAAAAGCCGCCGAAATGGATAACTCAGCGTCGTAAACCGCTAAATCCCGGGCCCAGACACATCACTGATTTGGGTCACTCTCGGCCTTGAATCGATTAGTTAAAAAATGTCACCGTGCCCTCTGGACGGCGACAAATCCGGTTGCTATACGGCGCAAACCGTTCCGGCGTAGCTCAGCGGTAGAGCAGTTGACTGTTAATCAATTGGTCGTAGGTTCGATCCCTACCGCCGGAGCCAATCTTCTCATCCAAGGTCACCCCATCAGTGTGTCTTTGAAGTCGGCGCGCAATGTGCGCTTGAGAACTTTGCCTGTGGCATTCAAGGGCAACGCATCGACAAACACCACCTTGTCCGGCACCTGCCACTTGGCGATTTTTCCATCAAAGAAGGATAGCAGCTCCTGCTCGGAAGGGTCCTGACCTTCTGCTTTTACAGCGACCAGCAGCGGGCGTTCATCCCACTTCGGATGTGGAACACCCACCACAGCGGCCGTCGCCAGTTGCGGATGCGCCACGGCGATGTTTTCCAGCTCGACGGAACTGATCCACTCGCCGCCTGATTTGATGATGTCCTTGGACCGGTCGCGGATCGTCATATAGCCATCCGCGTCCACCGTGGCGACGTCACCTGTGGCGAACCAATCATCCTGCAGCAGGTCCTGATCCTGCATCTGAAAATAGCTGTCCAGAACCCATGGCCCTCTTACCATCAGGTCGCCCTGTGTCTCTCCGTCATGCGGCAGAGCCTTGCCGTCATCATCGACGATCTTCAGGTCGACACCAAAGGGAGGACGCCCCTGGCTTTCCCTCACTCGGTGCTGTTCGGCCAAGGGCAGGTCCAGGTGCTTTGCCAGCGGATAGTTTGCGGTGCCCAGAGGGCTCATTTCGCTCATCCCCCAGGCGTGCACGGTATCCACGCCATAGGTTTCACGGAAGGTTTCGATCATCGATGGCGGACAAGCCGCTCCGCCGATCACGGTGCGATCCAGACTGTCCAGTTTGCTGCCAGAACTTTCAGCAAACGCCAGCAGGCCTTGCCAGATGGTCGGAACCCCCATGGCCAGCGTCACGCCATAGGTGTCGATCAGCTTGACCAAAGCCTCACCATGCAAATCCGGCCCGGGCAGCACCATGCGCGATCCCGACATGGCACAGGCATAAGGCGATCCCCAGGCGTTCACGTGGAACATCGGCACCACCGGCATCACCACATCCATCGCAGAATACCCGATCACGTCGCGGGTATTGGACGCAAAGCTGTGCAACAAGGTCGAGCGGTGAGAATACAGCACGCCCTTCGGATGCCCGGTCGTACCCGAGGTGTAGCACAGGCTGGAAGCGATGTTTTCGTCGAAGCTGGGCCATTGGAAATCTGCGTCCCCGGTCTCGATCAGCGTGTCAAAAAACTGTACGCCCGGAATCTGCGCCGCAGCGTCCGCGTTATCGGGTCCCATGAGGACGAAGTGCTGAACCTCGGTCAGTGACTCCTGCAGTGCTGCAACCAGCGGGATGAAGGTCGCGTCAAAGAACAGCACCCGGTCCTTGGCGTGATTGATGATGTAGGTCAGCTGTTCGGGAAACAGGCGCGGATTTACAGTGTGGCAGACATAGCCCGCACCCGAGGTGGCATAATAAATCTCAAGATGTCGCCGGTTGTTCCAGGCCAGCGTTCCCACTCGATCCTGCGGCTCCAACCCCAATTTGGTGAGGGCCGAGGCCAGTTTGCGCGCGTTGCGCGCGATCCCGGACCAATTGGTTTCGGTAACCGTCCCGTCGGTTTCGACCGAGACAATCTCGGTCTGGCCGTGAAACCGATCCGCGTGTTCGATCAGCGACGAGATCAGCAGCGGCTGCGTCATCATCTGTCCCAGCATGGGTATCCTCCCTTGGTCGGCACCACTTCTGATCGGCGGTGCGCGTGATTGTCGTCAGCACACGGCCAAATGACCGCCGTGACGCTTTACGACATATTCTAGTTTCAAATCCTGCCAAGCAATCAATTGTCTGACAATAAAAGATTGCACTTTGCCGCCCCGCAAGCCGGATGTATCCGCCTTCAATCCCGGTGAAGCATCGCAAACGCGACCAGTGCAGCGGTTGATCCATCCTTGGCCGCGGCGCTGGCCTCTCCGTCAACGATGGGGCCCAGTGAGGTCGCCAGTTCCTTGCCCAATTCGACGCCCCATTGATCAAACGAGTTGATACCCAGCAAAACCCCTTCGACAAAAACGCGATGTTCATACAAAGCGATGATCTGGCCCAGAACAAACGGGGTAAGTTTGGGATAGATCAGAGTTGTCGAAGGCCGGTTGCCCACAAATACCCGGTGACGCGCCTGCCGTTCTAACTCATCGCCCTGCAAGCCTTTCTCAGCCATACGGTGCCGCGCCTCGTCCAGTGTGCGACCCCGCATCAGCGCCTCGGATTGAGCGAAGCAATTGGCGAGCAGCAGGCGGTGATGGTGCGTCAGCTCGGGCTCATGACCTTCGGCCGCGACCATGAATTCGCAAGGGATAACATCGGTGCCCTGATGGATCAGCTGGTAAAAGGCGTGCTGCCCGTTGGTACCGGGTTCGCCCCAGACCACCGGTCCTGATGGCAGGGTCAAATCGCTCCCGTCCATTGCCACGGATTTTCCGTTCGACTCCATCTCGAGCTGTTGGAAATAGGCGGGCAATCGCAGCAAGCGCTGATCGTATGGCAGCACGGCCCGGCTGGCATGGCCCAGAACCTGCCGATGCCAAACCCCAACCAAGGCCAGCATCACCGGCATATTCTCGACCCAGTCTGCGGCCCGGAAATGCACGTCCATCGCCTGACCGCCGCGCAGGAAGGCGTCAAACGCGGTTGACCCAACCGCGATCATCACCGGCAGACCAACAGGCCCCCAGACGGAATAGCGCCCTCCGACCCAATCGGCGAACCCGAACACACGCTCGACAGGGATGCCAAACGCAGCGGTTTTGTCGACCGCACTGGATACGGCCGCAAACTGCCGGGACGGATCACCACCGCCATCACTCATCCATGCCCGCGCAGTACGCGCGTTTGTCATGGTTTCTATGGTGGTAAACGTCTTGGACGCCACAATCACCAGCGTACGGGTGGGATCAAGCTGACGCAGAGTATCGGCAATATGCGCGCCATCGACGTTCGACACATAATGCAGCCGGGGCCCGTCATGATAAGGCGACAGCGCATGGGTCGCCATGACTGGCCCAAGGTCGGACCCTCCGATGCCGATATTGACCACATCGGTAAAGCTGCCCCCTGCCCCGACGATGGCGCCCCCGCGCACCTCCTCGGCAAAGACACGCATACGCTGCAGTGTGCCCAGAACATCGGGCATCACATCCAGCCCATCAACCTCGACCGGGCCGCCATCAAGATTGCGCAAAGCGGTATGAAGAACCGCCCGTCTTTCGGTTTCGTTGATCTTTTCCCCGGCAAACATCGCCTCGCGCCGCTCGGCAAGACCAGCTTCATCACACAGCCGGGTCAGAGCTTGGCGGATCTCCGCGTCGATCCGGGTTTTGGAATAATCGAACAGCAGATCACCAGTTGAGGCGGCAAAGTTTTGCGCCCTGCCCGGGTCTGCTTCGAACAGGTCCAGAATGGCCCGGGTCTGACTTTTCGCCGCCAGAGATGTGAGGGTATCGAGGTTCATACGTGTCACTCCGCCCAATGTACGGTCATTCCGCTCAGCACCGCGGCGATTGGTGCATCCTCGGGTGGCAGGGACATCGCGCGTTCGAGGGCGTCGCGCTTGGCCGATCCGAAGATGATGAGATGCTTTGATAGCGCGCCGTCCAGCACAGGTGCGGTCAGGGTAATGCGCGGTTCCGGTTGAACATCAGGGCGCGCAACGGCCAAAGGCCGCGCGTGGCTGTCCAGCGCGGCTTCGATCCCGTCCATGCCCGGAAACAGCGATGCCGTATGCATGTCTTCGCCCATCCCCAACACCAGCACCGACAAAGGACGGATCGGGGTAATCAGGCTTTCGATCTCGGGCAACACTTCTTCGGGGTCCTTGCCGGGCACGTATAGCGGAATGTACTGCGCCACCGAGGCGCGGTTCGTCAGTAACCTGTCACGGATCAGGCGTTCATTCGAACGCTCGTGATCCCCGGGCACACAGCGTTCATCGGTGGGCAGAACCGTGATACGGTCCCACTCCAAATCAGCGGCACATAACCCGTCGAACACCGGGCCCGGAGTGGTTCCACCCGGCACCGCCAGCGAAACCGTGTCATGGTGCAAGAGCGCGGCCTCAAGGTCTCCGGCCAAATCATTTGCCACATCGATGGCCAGCATATCCCGGTCGGCGTATTCTTTGATATTCATGGGTTGATCCCCTGCCAGCGGCGACCGTCCCGTTTCATCAGCAGCTCGGCGTCGCCCGGACCTGTGCTGCCACTTTCATATGGTTTTGGCACATCGCCGCGCGCCTGCCAGCCTGCAATGATCGGATCGGTCCAGGCCCAAGCGGCCTCGACCTCGTCACCCCGCATGAACAGGGTCTGGTTGCCCCGGATCACATCCATCACCAGGCGCTCATACGCGTCCGGCGGGTTCTGGCTTTCCGGGCCCAACGCCTCGGCAAAGCTCATGTCCAGAGGCACATCGACCAGACGCATTCCACCCGGTCCCGGCTCTTTGATGGTGACTTTGAGGGTGATGCCCTCGTTGGGCTGCAAGCGAATCGAAAGCACATTCGCGTGGCGACCGGCCTCTTCGCCGAAAATCGAATGCGGCGCGTCCTTGAACATCACGTTAATCACCGAAGACCGCGCCACCAGCCGCTTACCCGTGCGCAGATAAAACGGCGTTCCGGCCCATCGCCAGTTGCTGACATGCGCCCGCAGAGCGACATAACTTTCGGTGGTCGAGCGTGGATTTCCAACCGCATCGCGATAGCTTGGCCCATCGCCTTCGAACTGGCCGCGCACGATGTGATGCGGCTCGACCGGGTCCAGTGCGCGGATCACTTTCAGCTTTTCATCCCGCACCGCATCCGGGTCGAACTTGGCCGGAGGCTCCATCGCGATCAGGCATAACAGCTGCATTAGATGGTTCTGCATCATGTCGCGCATCGCCCCTGCGCGCTCATAATATTCTTCCCGCCCGTCGATTCCTACGGATTCGGCCACGGTGATCTGGATGTGATCGACATATTGGCTGTTCCACAACGGCTCGAACAGCATATTCCCAAACCGGACCGCCATGAGGTTTTGAACCGTTTCCTTGCCCAGATAATGATCGATCCGATAGATCTGGTTTTCGCTGAAATGTGCGGCCAGAGTCGCGTTCAACGCGCGTGCGCTGTCCAGATCGTGACCAAAGGGTTTTTCGACAACAATGCGTGTACTTGGTGTTGCCAGATCATGCGATTTGATACTTTCCGCCAATGGCCCGAACAGTCGCGGCCCGACCGAGAAATAAAACGCCCGCACCCGATCCACACTCAGCTTACTGGCCAGTTCCGTCCACCCAGATTCCGAGGACGCATCCAACGGCACATAATCGACCCGTCGCAAGAACGCAGCCAGCCTGCCAGCGTCCTGGCAGGACGTGGCTGCGTGATCTCGCAACGATTCGGCAACGATGGTTTGAAACGATTCCTGGTCATGCGCTGCCCGGGCGGCACCGATGATCCGCACGTCGTCAGGCCATTGCCCCGCACTAAAGCGGCGAAACAGCGCAGGCAGAATCTTGCGCTGCGCAAGATCACCGGTGCCGCCAAAAATGACCAGATCAAATGGATCAACTGGTATAACGCGAGAAACCATGCGTTTTCCTTACCTTGCCCGATCAGACATGTCCAATGTTAGCGCAATCATGATTGTGATTTTTCCCTTCATCAAAACTCTGTCAGGATCATTTCGGCCTCTTAACTCTTGTCAATCAAAAGACTAGATGAGGTCAGTCGCTGCACAAAACCGGATACCGGAATGAAAGACAACGCCCCTCAGAGCGCCAATATCGGCAAGTTTCAGGACAAATTGGTGACAGCAGACGGGCAGACCCGCGCATCCGTGGCGTTAAAGAACCCGGAAACGCTGTGGTTCAACACCGGCACCCTTTGTAATATCGAATGCGTCAACTGTTACATTGCCAGCAGCCCCACCAATGATGCGCTGGTCTATATCAGTGCCGATGAAGTGCGCGATTATCTGAATCAGATCGAAGCCCGCAACTGGCCCGTTCGCGAAATCGGCTTTACCGGTGGCGAACCGTTCATGAATCCCGAAATGATCGAGATGGCCCGCGCTGCGCTGGAGCGTGGATATGAAGTTCTGATTCTGACCAACGCAATGCGCCCCATGATGCGAAAAAACATGCGCGAAGGTTTGCTGTCGCTCAATCACGCGTTTGGAGACAAGCTGACCTTACGTGTGTCGGTTGATCACTACCGGCCCGAGTTACATGACGAGGAACGCGGGAAAGGCAGTTTTGAGAAGACAATCGCCGGTATGGAATGGCTGCGTGACAACGGGTTCAAAATGGCAATTGCCGGGCGCACCGTCTGGGGTGACAGCGATGCAGAAAGCCGCGCAGGGTACGCGGCATTTTTCAAGGCGCATGATTTCGACATTGATCCGCAGAACCCGGGCCAGACAGTTCTGTTCCCCGAAATGGATGAAACCGTCGAAGTGCCCGAAATAACCACCGCCTGTTGGGACATACTGGACAAATCACCCGAGGCGGTCATGTGTTCGAACGCCCGGATGGTGGTCAAGCGCAAAGGGGCCGACCGTCCGGCGGTTTTGGCCTGCACCCTTCTGGCCTATGAGCCCGAGTTCGAAATGGGTACCACCCTGGCCGAGGCCGAAGCCGACGTGCATCTGAACCACCCCCACTGCGCCAAGTTCTGCGTGCTGGGCGGGGCCAGTTGCTCGGGCTGATCAGTTCAATTCGGGCGCGGTCCAGTATTTTGTTCCCGACGCGCCAGCCGAGACGCGCCACCCTTTTTTGCTCAGGACAAAGAAAGACCGGCCATCGGTAAATCTCAGCGTTTCGTCACTGCGTTCGTCGCCATACATTGCGCCGGTTTCGGCCGTGGCGTCATATCCACGGGTTATGAATTTCTCAAGATCGGCAGGCGTTTCGAACAGGATGACGAACTTGGATTCGAACCCTCCAATCCCGATTGCACCGCCGACACCTCCGGTGCCCATGTTCATGTATGTATGCTGTTCGGTGTCCTTCGACACCGCGACGCCGCGCCCATATCCTGCCGAGACCGGAAACACGGTCACTTTGCGGGAATCGAAGACTGCATAGCCAGCGCTGACCTCGTATAATTCTGACGCCTCGGGGTTTTCGGTCATAAGCTGGTTCAGAACCTCATCGGCCATGACGTTCAGCTTTGCGCGGGTCTCTTCTGGGGTGGCTTCGTTTTTTACCAGATCGGCAGTAGAGGTGACCGTATTGTCAACCGCATCCACGCCTTTTCCTACAGTCTTGCCAACGCTCTCTGCACCACGACCAATTGCGTCTGCGGTGCTCTCGGCGCCTTTCTTGATCTTGTCGAGAACTCCTTCAGCCGCGACAGGGCCGCAAATCAACGCCGCAGTAACGGCTATAAACACTCCTCGGGGCATGAAACGGCTCCAAATGACCAATATCTGGCCGCTACTCTAACCGATATCAGCCCAATGGAAACGGGTTCTTCAGTTCACCCGGAACTCACCCACCATGTTGCGCCATTCGCCAGGAGCAATCATCTTGCGATGGGTGAACCGGACCGAGTGCAAAGGGCCCTCGATCTCACGCTTCCAGAAATCGATGAAATTGAACAGCTTTGGATGGTCCGGGGCAAGATCGTATTCCTGCCAGATGAACGTATTCAGGACGTGGATATAGTCGGGCATGTGATAGAAGAATTCCGCCGTGGTCAGCCCGTACCCTTTCAGCATCAGCTCGGTTTCACTTTGCGTCATTCAGACCTCCGATTTGGTTACAAGGTCTCTTCAGCATAACATGCGAACCACCTAATACTTGGATAACAATATGTTACCCCGGTGTTACCGCAGTATTTTTCGTGAAATGATCAGCTTGCTTGCACCTTATATGCCGGGTCTGATAAGGTGCATCCACAAGATATAGACCCAAGCCAAAGATCGGGCCGTTTACGTGAGCGATACGCCAGAAACCCCAGAAAACATGGATGAAACCCCGCCCGAGCGCCCCGTTTATGACGGTCCGACGGTTTCGATCGAATCCGAGATGCGCACGTCCTATCTGGACTATGCGATGTCGGTTATCGTCTCCCGCGCAATCCCCGATCTGCGCGACGGGCTGAAGCCGGTGCACCGCCGGATTCTGTACGCCATGCACGAAACCGGCAACACCCATGACAAGGCCTATCGCAAGTCGGCCCGTCCAGTGGGTGATGTGATGGGTAAGTACCACCCGCACGGTGACAGCGCAATCTATGACGCGCTGGTGCGGATGGCGCAGGATTTCTCGATGTCGCTGCCGCTGCTGGACGGTCAGGGCAACTTCGGCTCAATGGACGGCGATAACCCGGCGGCCATGCGGTATACCGAAGTGCGGATGGACAAACCCGCCGCATCCTTGCTGGCCGATATCGAAAAAGAGACGGTCGATTTTCAGGACAACTATGACGGCAAGGATCAGGAACCAACCGTCCTGCCCGCCCGATTCCCGAACATGCTGGTCAATGGTGCCGGTGGTATCGCCGTGGGTATGGCGACGAACATTCCGCCGCACAATCTGGGCGAGGTGGTCGATGCCACACTGGCGTTGATCGACGACCCGGACCTGACCTCCGAGCAGCTGATCGAATACGTCCCCGGCCCCGACTTCCCGACCGGCGGTGTGATGCTGGGCCGTTCGGGCGCGCGCAAGGCCTATCTTGAGGGTCGTGGCAGCGTCATCATCCGCGCCAAGACCCGTGTCGAGGAACTGCGCAAGGATCGGTATGCTATCGTCGTCGACGAGATCCCTTATCAGGTGAACAAGGCCTCGATGATCGAAAAGATTGCCGAAGCCGTGCGTGAAAAACGCATCGAAGGTGTCGCCCACGTGCAGGACGAATCCGACCGGAACGGCGTGCGCGTGGTTGTGGAACTGAAACGTGACGCAACGCCCGAGGTGGTGCTGAACCAGCTTTATCGTTTCTCACCGATGCAAACTTCCTTCGGTTGTAACATGCTGGCGTTGAATGGTGGCCGGCCCGAGCAACTGACCTTACGCCGGTTCCTGACCTCGTTCATTGACTTCCGTGAGGACGTGGTCGCCCGACGCACCGCATACGATCTGCGCAAAGCGCGCGAACGCAGCCATATCCTGTGTGGCCTGGCCGTGGCCGTGTCGAACGTGGACGAAGTGGTTGCCACCATTCGATCCTCAGCGGACGCCGCCGAGGCGCGCGAGAAACTGATGACGCGTCGCTGGCCTGCCGCTGAGATCGAAGGTTATCTGCGCCTGATCGATGATCCTCTGTCCAAGATGAACGACGATGGCACCTATAACCTGACCGAGGTTCAGGCCCGTGCAATCCTGGAACTGCGCCTGCAGCGTCTGACCCAACTGGGCGTCAAAGAGGTCACGGACGAGCTGGAGCAACTGGCGGCCAAGATCAAGGAATATCTGGACATTCTGTCCTCGCGCGAAAGCATCATGTCGATCATCGGCAATGAATTGCGCGAAGTCCGCGATCAGTTCGCCGTGCCGCGCCGCACCGAGATCGTCGACTGGTCCGGCGATATGGAAGACGAGGACCTGATCGAACGTGAAGATATGGTCGTGACCGTGACATCTGGCGGTTACATCAAGCGTACGCCGCTGGCCGATTTCCGCGCTCAGAAGCGCG
Source organism: Ruegeria sp. K11 (assembly GCF_056531905.1). Lineage (NCBI taxonomy): Bacteria > Pseudomonadati > Pseudomonadota > Alphaproteobacteria > Rhodobacterales > Roseobacteraceae > Ruegeria > Ruegeria sp. K11. The sequence goes on along the minus strand of NZ_JBQFMP010000001.1, from coordinate 478,183 downwards.
GCGGCAAGGGCCTGTCGGGGATGCAGACCAAGGAAGAGGATGTGGTCACCAACCTCTTCGTCGCCAACACCCATACCCAACTGCTGTTCTTCACCACCGAAGGCATGGTCTACAAGCTCAAGACCTGGCGTCTGCCGCAGTCAAGCCGCACCGGCAAGGGCAAGGCCATCGTCAACATCCTGCCGATCCCGACCGGGGTGTCCATTGCCGCGATCATGCCCGTGGATGTACCCGATGAAGAATGGGAAAACCTGCAGATCGTCTTTGCCACCAGCGCAGGTGACGTGCGGCGCAACCGCCTGTCGGACTTCACCAATGTCCGCCGCAACGGCAAAATTGCAATGAAATTGCCCGAGGATGTGGAACTGGTAAACGCCCGCATCTGTTCGGAAGATGAAGATGTGATGCTGGTGACCAATTCGGGTCGCGCGATCCGCTTCCGAACCACCGACGTGCGTGTGTTCAACTCGCGCGAATCCACCGGTGTCCGCGGTATCAAGCTGACCAACGGAGACCGCGTTGTCTCAATGTCCGTGATCCGACACTTCGAGGCCGACCCGGATGAACGCGCCGCCTATCTCAAGATGCGCCGCGCCGTTGCCGGGATCGCTGACGATGGCGAAACAGACGAGGACGAAGCCACACCGGGCACCATCACGCAGGAACGATATGCCGAGATGTCGGCTGCCGAGAACCTGATCCTGACCATCACGTCGGGCGGCGCGGGCAAGCTGAGTTCCAGCCATGATTATCCCGTTCGCGGGCGCGGCGGGATGGGCGTGGCCGCGATGGACAAGGCGATGCGCGGCGGCGCGCTTGTGGCCTCGTTCCCGGTCGAAATTGACGACCAGATCATGCTGGCCACTTCAAAAGGGCAGTCGATTCGGGTGCCTGTCGACGGCATCTCGTTCCGGTCACGCAGTGCGGGCGGAGTGAAAGTGTTCAACACCGGCAAAGGCGAAGAGGTCGTCAGCGTCGCGTGGATCGCCGATCAGGGTGACGAGGAAGCCGAGGAATAGGACCCGGCCTCAGGTTCAAAGGCGCTGCCCGGACACGGTGCGGCGCCTTTTTCATGTCCTCAGAACATCATCGACGACCCACAGCCGATCCTGCCCCCAGACGCTGTGACCATTGACGTGAAAACTGGGCACTCCCCACAAGCCGATCTGTTGCAGCCTGTTCTGATTGATCTCGACCCGACTGCGCCAGTCTTGCCCGGTCAGCAGCGGGCGTGCGTGATCCCAGTCCAGACCCGCCTCGGACACGATGCGCGCCATGCCCTTGTCCGTCGCGGCGTCAACCCCTTCGGACCACACGCACCGCATGAAGGCCGAGCAATACGCGGCCATCTGGTCCTGATCATCGGCATAGTCAAACAAGGCATAACCCCGCTCGACCCCTGCGCCCAACGGGTCGCAAATACGTCCGAACGGAATCCCCAGCCGCCGCGCCTCGCGCACGCAATCATGCAGGATGTACCCTGATTTGTCTTTCGGAACCGGCAGCCCGCGCATCAGCATCGGCAGGACCGGGCGCAGGTTCAGACGCGCACCAAGACGGCTTGCCAGGGTTTGAACCCGATCGAAGGCCAGATAGGAATACGGGCTGCGGAATGAGAAAAAGAACTCCAGCTCCTTGCCTGCGACGTCAGCCGCATCTGACGACAATTGGGGCACAGCGACCAGAGGTGCGGTGTGTGCACCCAACCCCGCCTGCTGCAACCGGCCTTCCAGATAGTGCAGCCGATCAACACCCCAATACCATTCCCCGCCGTAGAAAAAGGTCCCGCCCAGATAGTGACCCAGCGCAGCCAGCGTCTGGTCACCCTCTTGCAACGCGTGCGAGGGGTCGACGACGTCCTGATCCGGACTCTTCTGACCTGACCAAAGGGCAACGCTGATCGCGCTTAGGCGCTTGGGAAAGTCAGGCGTATCCAGGATGGCCGCGACCGCTCCCATCGCTCGGCCAATCGCATCTTCGTTAGGGTGTTGCGGCGCCTTCAACCCCAGCTTTTGCGCCAAACGCACCGCGTCGGTCAGTGCGTTTTGGCGATGAGCGTGCGGCTCGGGCACCGCATCTGCCGGTGGTCCCAAGATCAGATGTGGGCGCAGCCGGACATTGTAGCGCGCCTGAAATCCCTCCAGCACCTGGGCGGTCAGGTGGCAATACGGGTCTGCGACATCGTGGAAATAATGTACCTCGTGATCAGCGCCGCGCAATCGGCGACGGACCTCTTGTGCCCGTCGCTGCACACTCTGCAGGTGTTGGCTGGTCACCAAGGCGGCCAGCCGGGATTTCACTTGGCTGTCAAAGGACAAGCGCGCCTCCGAATGGTTCAGTCGTCCCCATTTTAGCCGCCGCCGTTCCGAATGCCACGCGCATGCACAGCAATGTGAGAGCGGACGTTACAGCCCGTAAAGCGCGCCGAATTTCTGTTCAAGATAGTCCAGCAAAGGGCCGGGTCCCGGTTCCACGCCACTGGCACGCTGGATCACATCGCGCGGGGCATACAAGCCGCCGTGCTGCTGTACCTTTTCGCGCAGCCACGTGGTCGCGCCCGAGGTATCGCCATCCGCCAATTGAGCATCCAATCCGGGAACAGCTGCGCGCAATGCTTGATAAAGACACCCGGCATACACATTGCCCAGCGAATAGGTCGGAAAGTATCCAAACAGCCCCACCGACCAGTGCACATCCTGCAAACAGCCATTGGACGGTTTATCAACCGCATAGCCGAAATCCGCCTTGAACCGGTCATTCCACGCGGCCTCAACATCACCAACCTGCAAGTCCCCAGCCATCAGCGCCCGTTCCAGATCGAAGCGCAGCATGATGTGCAGGTTATACTGCACCTCATCCGCCTCGGTCCGGATATAGCCGTTATGGACACGGTTGACTGTGGAATAGAACGCATCCGCGTCACCAATGCCGAAATCGCCGAACGCGTCTTTCATCTGCTCGAACAGCCAGCCCGTGAAAGCGCGCGAGCGACCCAACTGGTTTTCATAGATCCGGCTTTGACTTTCATGCACGCCCATCGAAACGCCGCAACCCAATGGGGTCAGCAGGTAATCCCGGTTGATGCCCTGTTCATAGGCGGCGTGGCCGACCTCGTGAATGGTCGAGTAGAAACAGTTGAACGGGTCGGTCTCGCTGGTGCGCGTGGTGATGCGGACATCCAGACCGCTGCCCGAGCTGAACGGGTGCACGGCCTTGTCCACACGGCCATTGTTGAGGTCATAGCCAAAGGCCACCGCCAGTTTCTGCGACAGGCGCATCTGGGTGAGTTCGTCGAAATTGCCATGCAAAGCGGCGGGTTCCGGGCAGTCCAGAACGGCCGCGCGCAGGGCAACCAGACGCGGGCGCATGTGGTCGAAGATCGCCGCGATCTGCGCGCCGGTCGTGTAGGGCTCATAATCCTCGACCATCGCGTCATAGATGTCGCCGCCCTGCGCAAGCGCCTCACCTTCTTGACGTTTCAGCGAGACGACCTCTTCCAGAACAGGCAGGAAGGCCGAGACATCCTCATCCGCGCGTGCCTGCGCCCATGTGCCTTGCGCCCCCGAGGTCACCCGGGCAATCGCGGTCGCCAGATCGGCGGGTACCTTGACGGCTCGGTCATAGGCCCGGCGGATTTCGCGCAGTTGCGCCTTGCCAACCTCATCCTGCGGCGCGGCCTGATCCAGCCATTCCGCCACCCGGCGGTCCGACCGGCGCGCGTGCAGAACAGCCTCGATTGCCGCCATCTCCTCGGCCCGTTGCGCGGCGGCCCCGCGCGGCATCACTGTTTCCTGATCCCAGCCCAACCGTCCGGCGATCTGGCCCAAGGCCGAGGTTTCGCGCTGAAAGGCCATCAGGTCGTTGAATGCAGTCATAGGGATCAAACTCCGCGCAGTGAGGTTGCGATAGGATAGGCTGTCAGGAACCGGGCGCGCAGGATCAGCGTCCAGACGACGACGGCCATGAATTGATGGAAGATGGCGATCTGCCATGGGGCTGCGTAGACCACTGTGACAATGCCGATGACGACTTGCAGCGACAGGGCCGCGAAAGCCGCGTTGAACGCGAACCGCGTCTGCGGATGCGCGCTGGTGCTGCCGCGCCGCCAGACGATGACAGCGAAGATCAGCAGCAGATAGCCCGCACAGCGGTGGATGAACTGCACCAAACCGGGGCTTTCGAAAAAGTTGCGCCACATCGGCTCCAGTATCGTCGCGTCCGGTGGCAGCAGTTGGCCTCCGATCAGGGGCCAGTCCGTGTACGACCTCCCGGCGTCGATCCCGGCGACAAGCGCGCCGATGAGTATTTGTAAAAAGGTGAAGTGCAGCAGGCCGGTCGAGAGTGAGAACAGCTTTGCCTCCTTCGCGCGGCGGGCCTGCATCAGGTCCCTTTCGTCGCGGCCTAGCTCAAAGATGTACCACGCCAGAAAGCCCAGGATTACAAAGGCCAGTCCCAGATGGGTCGCGAGGCGATAGCTGGCAACGGCCGTCATACCTTCGCCCTGCGTAACGCCCGAGGCGACCATCCACCACCCGACCGCGCCCTGCACGCCGCCCAACAGGCCGGGGATCAGCAGTTTGCCGGTCCAACCGGTCGGGATTTTGCGCATGGCGAGGAATCCGAAGAATCCGACCGCCCAGACCAGACCAATCACGCGGCCCAGTTGGCGGTGGCCCCATTCCCACCAATAGATTGTTTTGAAATCATCCAGTTCCATCCATTGGTTCTGAATGCGCCACTGGTCGATCTCTTTATACTTGTCGAACTCGGCCTGCCAGTCGGCCTCGTTCATCGGCGGGATCGCCCCGGTGATCGGGCGCCATTCGGTGATCGATAACCCGCTGTCGGTGAGCCGTGTCAGCCCTCCCACGGCGATCATCACAACGACCAGAGCAAACAGGATCATCAGCCAGACGCGGATCGCCGACCGCGCGCCACCGCGTCCCCGGTCGATCATACCGGGTTGCGCGGCCTGTTGTTTTTCTGTGTCCGAGACCTCTTCGAAGATGCTGCGCTTGGCGCTCATGCTGTCCTCATGTCCTGATTTCGTCGCAAGCTAGGGTGTGAAGGCAGATAGGTCCAGCCTCAGCCCCTATCCTTCCAGCGGACCATCTGCCGCATGACGCCATGCATCATCTGAACATCCGCCCGCGTCATCCGCATCCGCGACCACAGATTGCGCAGGTTCACCTTCATGCCTTCGGCCTTTTCGGGCGGGTAGAAGAACCCCGCCTCCTCCAGCCGGTCTTCGTAATGTTCGACCAGTTTCTCGACCTCGATCCCCGTGGCCCAGTCGCCCTTGCCCAGATCGGTGGCCTCATGGACAACATCTCCGGTCTGGCGCATCCATTCATAAGCGGTCAGAAGCACGCATTGCCCGAGGTTAAGCGAAGCATATTCAGGGTTCACCGGTACTGAGATGATCGCGTTGGCCTTGGCGATGTCCTCATTCTCCAACCCCGCGCGTTCGGGGCCGAACAACACGGCGACCTTTTCGCCGGTCGCAACTTTTTCGGCGGCGATCTGCATGGCGCGTTCTGGGCTGTAGACCGGTTTGGTCAATCCGCGTTGCCGCGCCGTGGTCGCAAAAACAAAGGTGCAGTCGGCCAACGACCCGGCCAGATCGTCAAACAGCTGCGCCTCATCCAACAGTCGCCCCGCGCCGCTGGACATGGCCACTGCCTTGGGGTTGGGCCACCCATCCCGAGGAGCCACGATCCGCATCCGGTCCAGCCCGAAATTCCACATCGCGCGCGCGGCGGCGCCGATATTCTCGCCCATCTGCGGGCGCACGAGCACGAAAGAAGGCTGGGATGTCTGGCTGGGCATGGCACACTCCAAAAAACTGCGCCCGCTCTAATCCGCCTGCGGGGTCAGAGCAACCCGATCCCCTTCTTCTGTTCCCAAATACCCGCGCGGCAGGCATAAAAGTTTGCTTCCCCCGCCCAATCCGCTAAACCGCGCCCAAGACGGAACACCCAAAGGACGCGCCATGGACACCCAAGAGCAGCCGCAGATTTACCTGATCACGCCCCCGACCATCGCGCTGAGCACCTTTCCAGACCAACTGGGCCGCGTGCTAGATGGGGCCGAGATCGCCTGCATCCGCCTTGCTCTGGCGGGCAGCGACGAAGACACCATCGCCCGTGCCGCCGATGTCTGCCGCGAGGTGGCCCATGCGCGTGACGTGGCCATCGTGATCTCGAACCATGTTCTGCTGGCGCAGCGGTTGGGCCTGGACGGGGTACATCTGGACGACGCCGCGCGCTCGGTGCGCGCCGCGCGCAAGGAACTGGGCGCGGATGCGATTGTCGGCAGCTTTTGCGGTGCGTCCAGCCATGATGGTATGACAGCTGGCGAGAACGGCGCGGATTACGTGGCCTTCGGACCGGTTGGCACGGCAACGCTCGGCGACGGCACGCAGGCGGAAAAGGACCTGTTCCAATGGTGGTCCGAGATGATCGAGGTTCCCGTCGTGGCCGAAGGCGGCCTGACGCCCGACCTGATCCGGGATCTCGCCCCCTGCACCGATTTCTTCGGCATTGGCGAGGAAATCTGGTCGCAGGATAACCCTCTGGACACGCTGAACTCTCTGATTGCCGCCATGGGTTGAGCGCAGGCGGCGTTAACCCTTGCACCCGCGCCGGGGCTGCGGCATGACACGGGACATGAACTACAACAGCACAATCCTGTGTATCGGCTCGGTCCTGTGGGACGTGATAGGTCGGTCTGCCAGCGTCATGCGGCAGGGCTCGGACGTGCCGGGGCGGATAACCCGGCTGCCCGGTGGCGTTGCCATGAACATCGCCATGACACTGGTGCGGTTTGGCATGACGCCAACACTGCTGACCGCGATTGGCCGCGACCCCGAGGGCGATGAACTGGTCCAGTCCTGCGCGCGATTGGGGATGGTCACCGATCACATCTATCGCTCGCAGGACCTGCCAACCGACCGGTACATGGCCGTCGAAGGGGCCAATGGCCTGATCGCCGCCATTGCCGACGCCCATTCGCTTGAGGCCGCCGGAGCCAAAATCCTGCGCCCCCTCATGCACGGGCCGCTGGGGTACGAGAACACACCGTTCGAAGGCCCTATTGCTCTGGACGGCAACCTGACGCTGACCCTGCTGGAAGAGATCGCGCAAAGTCCTGCTTTTGCCAAAGCCGATCTGCGTGTCGCCCCGGCCTCGCCCGGCAAGGCGGAACGTTTGCTGCCTTTCCTCAAACATGCCCGCGCCACGCTCTATGTGAACCTCGAAGAAGCGGGACTGCTGTGCCAGCGCGAGTTCACCGATTCCGAAAGCGCCGCGAAAGGCCTGCTCGACCGAGGCGCGCTGCGGGTTCTGGTCACCGATGGCGGCAACTCGGCCACTGTTGGGGACGCTGACAGCCTCCTGACCCAAACACCCCCGTCCGTTCTGGTCACCCGCGTGACCGGCGCGGGGGACACTTTCATGGCCGCCCATATCGCCGCCGAGGCGAATGGGGCCGACAGCGACGCGGCGCTCGGCCGCGCGCTGCACGCCGCCGCCACTTACGTTTCCGGAGAAACCCCACTGTGATCACTATCCACTCTTCCGCCGAGGTGCGCGCCGCCAAGGACGCAGGCCAACCCATCGTTGCGTTGGAAAGCACCATTATCACCCACGGCATGCCCTACCCGCAGAACATCGAGGTCGCAGCGCAGGTTGAACAGGACATCCGCGATGCGGGCGCAGTTCCGGCCACCATCGCGGTCATTGACGGGGTTCTGAAAGTCGGTCTGGAGGCAGATCAGCTAAAAGCACTGGGTCAGGCGCAGGGCGTCGCCAAGCTGTCACGCGCCGACATGGCCGCCTGCCTTGCCACTGGCGGCACAGGGGCTACCACCGTCGCCGCCACGATGATCGCTGCAAATTACGCAGGTATCGAGGTTTTCGCCACCGGCGGCATCGGAGGCGTACATCAAGGCGCTGAAACCTCTTTCGACATCTCCGCCGATCTGCACGAGCTTGCTCAGACCCCGGTAACCGTGGTCGCAGCCGGGGCGAAAGCCATCCTCGACCTCGCCAAAACGCTTGAGGTTCTGGAAACGCTGGGCGTGCCCGTCATCGCCCACGGACAGGACGAGTTCCCGGCCTTCTGGTCGGCAAAGTCCCCCCTCGCCGCTCCGCTACGGATGGACGACGCGACCGATATCGCCAAAGCACACGCCACACGCCGCGCGTTGGGCTTGCCGGGCGGACAGCTGGTCGCCAACCCGATCCCGCAAGCCGACCAGATCCCCGCCGAAGAACTGGCCCCGATTATCGCCTCGGCCCAGGCCGACGCAGAGACTCACCGGATTACCGGCAAAGGTGTAACCCCTTACCTGCTACAGCGCATCTATGAACAAACCGAGGGCCGTTCGCTGACCGCCAATATCGCGTTGGTACGTAATAACGCAAAATTGGCCGCCGGAATCGCGCGTGCGCTGGCCAAATGACCTGCGTGATATAAACCTATTGTACCGCGGCATCCGACTGCTTAACTAACTCCGCAAACCACTCAGGACTATAATGAACACGCCGTTTGACGAAGAACCCCACCGCCGACCGGGCCTGTTTTCCCGGCTGCGCGCGTCTTTTCTGACGGGCATTGTCGTTATTGCACCTGTCTGGCTGACCGTCTGGCTGATCTGGTCCGTTGTGGGCTGGATCGACAGCGCCGTTCTGCCATTGATTCCGCAACGCTTTCAGCCCGAACAATATGTCGGCATCAACCTGCGCGGCGTTGGCGTGGTCATCTTCCTGCTGTTCACCATCATTGTCGGTTGGGTCGCCAAAGGGATTCTGGGCCGCTCGCTGATCCATTTTGCCGAAAGCCTGGTGGATCGGATGCCCGTTGTCCGTTCGGTCTATTCCGGCATCAAGCAAATCTCGGAAACGGTGTTTGCACAGACAGAACGCTCCTTTGAAAAAGCCTGCCTGATCCAATATCCCCGCCGCGGCATCTGGGCCATTGGATTTGTATCGACCACAGCCCGGGGCGAGGTGAGCGCACGCGCCGAAACCGGCGGCGAATTGCTGAGCGTTTTTGTCCCCACAACCCCCAACCCGACCTCAGGCTTTTTGCTGTTTTTCCCCGCCGAGGACGTGATCCTGCTGGACATGTCCATCGAAGAGGCGGCAAAACTGGTGATTTCCGCAGGTCTTGTTTATCCCAACGAAAAAGACCCGACCGAGCCGCCGGAATAATTATCCAAACATTTCAGGCAGATCCACGGTACTACGCACCCCCAGATCGTCTTTATTTTCCTTCAGAAACCGATCCGCAGCCCTGCGCCCGGCATCCTTGAGCTTGTGCAGGATCACCGGGTTGGGCACCGTCTTGGTTGCCACCGACAGGTCGTTCATTAACGCATCATCGGCGATCATGTGAACCAGAACCCGGCTCATCTCGCCCGCCTTCAGCTTACCTTCCGCCAACAGGCGCTGCACGAAACTGATCGCACGCAACTCACGAAACAGGGATGAGTTGAAACTGATCTCGTTGATCCGATTCTGAATCTGCTGCGGGGTTTTCGGCACCTCATCCCGCTCCAGCGGATTGATATTCACGATCACCAGATCGTCGGGCAAATCTCCGTTAAACAAGGGATACAGCGCGGGATTCCCGGTATATCCGCCATCCCAATAGGCCTCGGTCCGACCCGATTTCGGATCGAATATCTCAACCGCCTGAAACAGGTTGGGCAAACAGGCCGAAGCCAAAATCGCCGCCGTCGAGACATCCTCACCCGTAAACACACGGATTTTGCCGCTGCGCACGCAGGTTGCGCACACGAACAGTTGCGGTCCTTCATCCGCACAAATCGCATCGAAATTGAACCGCTCCACAACAGGCTCCAGCGGGTTGCGATAAAACGGGCCATAGGCATAAGGCGAAACCAGCCGCGACCACGCATCGCCCACGGAAAACGGCAACGAATACTCCATGGCCTGGGCAATCTGCGCGGGCTCGATGGCCTGCATCCAATTGGCCAGACGCATATCCCCGACGGCGCCCATCCGCGCCCACAGATCCTCCAGATTGGCCCGCGCTCCGTCGCGCCCATCGCGCACCATCCCGGATTTGAACGCAGCCCCGTTCAACGCCCCGGCCGAGGTGCCGGTGATCGCCGCAACCTCGATATCCTCTTCATCCAGAAACCGGTCCAGGACCCCCCAGGTAAAAGCGCCGTGCGCGCCGCCACCTTGCAATGCCAGATTAACCTTCTTCACGTCCCAACCCCTTCATCTTTTCCCAAATACTCCGGGGGCGTGGGGGCAGCGCCCCCACAAAACATCACAGCGCGGTCCAGCCGCCATCCACCGAAATCGTGGTCCCGGTGATCTGCGCTGCTGCATCGGAACACAGGAATATGGTGGTGCCACCCAATTGCTCGATCGTCGCAAACTCTTTCGACGGCTGCCGCTCCAGCAACACGTTCTTTATGACCTCGTCCCGGGTCATGTCGTATTCCTTCATCGTGTTGGGGATCTGGGAATCGATCAAAGGCGTCAGCACATAGCCCGGACAGATGGCGTTGCAGGTGATCGGCTCCTGCGCGGTTTCCAGCGCAACGGTCTTGGTCATGCCCACCACACCGTGCTTGGCCGCGATATAGGCTGCCTTGTAGGGCGATGCTGTCAACCCATGGGCCGAGGCGATGTTCACCACCCGTCCCCAGCCAGCCGCACGCATCATCGGCAAGGCCGCCGCCGTGGTATGAAAGGCCGAGTTCATGTTGATCGCAATGATCGCATCCCACTTGTCCGTCGGGAACTGATCAATGGGCGAGACATGCTGGATACCCGCATTGTTCACCAGAATGTCGCAAGACCCGGCCTGTTCGATCAGGGCCCGGCACTCTTCGCCCTTCGACATATCCGCCTTGATATAGCGCGCCCGGGTTCCGGTCTCTGTCGATATCTCATCGGCCAGCGCATGATCCTCGTCCCGGTCGGTGAACGAGTTCAAAACGACATGCGCCCCCGCCTTTGCCAATTCACGCGCGATACCCAAACCGATGCCGGAGTTCGACCCCGTGATGATCGCTGTCTTGCCTGCCACGCTCATGGCTGCCCTCTCTGTCTAAACCTCGTCATCCGCACAGTGCCATGCTGCACCTGCAAAGAAAACGGGGAATGATCCGGGGGCGACATCTGGCCCGATTACGGCCAAAAAAAACGCCCGCACGAAGCGGGCGTTAAGTTATTGAGGCAGGTTTCATACAGGCAAGAAACCTATCGAGCAGTGCACCCTTTATAAGCAATTCCACGCCTTCGTCCAAGCTAAAAGTTTGATAATAAGAAAAATCATCGCTACGGTGATCCCCAACAAAATAAGGCCAGAGCAGGATTGTTTCCAAAATGAGCCCCTATTATCTCCGCCCCGTTCGTTCTCTGATCGCGGGAATCAACTGCATTTTTCTGGGTGCTATCGCTAACGCAGAATCGGCTCATGGCATAGCTATGTATGGCGACCCGGCCCTACCACCGGATTTTGTGTCGCTACCTTACGCCAATCCGAATGCGCCGAAAGGTGGCAAAGTCGTTTTCGGGAATATCGGCGGCTATAACAGTTTGAACCCGTTTGTGCAAAAAGGCACCCCTCCGTGGCAATTGCGATTTTGGACCCATGAAAGCCTGATGGGCCGATCCTGGGACGAACCTTTCACTCTTTACGGGTTGTTAGCCGAATCAGTTGAGACGGATTCGGACCGGACATGGGTCGAATTCACCCTGCGCGAAGACGCCCGATTCTCGGATGGCACGCCAGTCACCATCGATGACGTGATCTGGTCGTACGAGACTTTGGGCACCGAAGGTCACCTGCGCTATCGCGGACTTTGGGGCAAGATCGACAGCATCGAGCAAACCGGTCCGCGCAGCGTTCGGATCACTTTTAATGAACCCGACCGAGAACTCGCGCTGATCGCCGGATTGCGGCCCATCCTGCAAAAGGCGCAATGGGAGGGTAAGGATTTTGCCGACGCCCCCCTGCAAGACATTCCAATCGGCACCGGCCCTTACGTCATCGACGATTATGAGGCCGGGCGCTATGTCACCCTGCGTCGCAATCCAGAGTACTGGGGCAGCGATATACCGTTCCGCAAGGGCACGATGAACCTCGATGAAATCCGCCTCGAGTTTTATGGCGATGGCACGGTTCTGTTTGAAGCGTTCAAGGCCGGGGAATTGACCGCGGTTCGTGAATTCAACGCCGATAAATGGGACACCCAATACAGGTTCCCGGCAATCGACCGTGGCGATGTGATCAAGACCGAGATACCGCATGGCAAACCCTCGGGCATGACCGGCTTTGTGATGAACACCCGCAAAGCGCCCTTTGACGACTGGCGCGTGCGCGAGGCCCTGACCCAAGCGTTCAATTTCGAATTCATCAACGACACGATCACCGGCGGGGCGCAACCGCGCATCACCTCATATTTCTCGGGTTCTGATCTCGCCATGCAACCCGGACCAGCCTCGGGTCGGGTGCAGGAGCTATTGACCAGGTTCGCGGACGATCTGCCCCCGGGAGCGATGGAAGGGTACACCCTGCCCGTCAGCGACGGCTCGGCGCGCAACCGTGCGAACATCCGCAAGGCCACGCAACTTTTGGCCGAGGCGGGCTGGACCATTCAGAACGGGCAATTGCGCAACCAGAATGGCGAGCCGTTCACAATCACCGTATTGCTGCAACAGGGTGATACCGAAAGTGAAACGGCCATCGAAATCTACGCCCGCGCGCTGGAACGCCTGGGCATCAACGTATCGACAGAACAGGTCGACAGCGCTCAGTTCACCGGTCGCACGTCCGATCTGGATTTCGACGTGACCTTCTTCCGCCGCGCGCTGTCCTTGTCACCCGGTAACGAACAGCGCCTGTATTGGGGCAGCGAAAACGCTGATACACCGGGGACGCGCAATCTGATGGGCGTAGCCTCGCCCGCCGTAGACGGGTTGATTGATGCGATGCTGGCTTCGGAAAGCCGCGCGGATTTCGTGGCCGCAACCCGCGCGCTGGACCGGGTTCTGACAGCAGGTCGGTATGTCATTCCGATCTGGAATTTTGATGTCGGTCGCATCGCCCATGCCAAGCAGCTTAAACAGCCGCAGACTTTGCCGATTTACGGCGATGGCCCCGAGTACATGCCGCAGGTTTGGTGGTACGAGGAGTGATCGGCTGACATAGGTGGATCATCTACGGTCATGCGACCGTCAGACACAGGCGATGATTGTCTGTTCCAAAGACATGTTAAGGACAATCGGCGAAATTCGGCGCATCGGCCGGAGCCCACCACAAACTGTGGGCTTGCTTGTGTCATCCCCAATATTTGGGCGAAAATCGAAAATCTTGTAAAACTGAAACATGCATAAACAAAGAACTTTACATATCCGATCTTTAGCATATAAATTCCTAACAAATGAACTAACCAAATAGTTCTTAAGGTTTAAGATCTTAAAGGTTGGACACTACTCAGTCCGGGCTGTTTTTGCCTGCGATCAAAACGGACAGGCCGCCACTCACTCCAAAGCATGTCCGTTAGCCCGTTGCGCAACGCCGCAGCGGGTTTTTTCATCTCCAATCATGTGCTCAACCTGCGACATTTTGTCATGTCCGTGATCTCGACGGCCCGTTCGTACTCTGGTGTTGGGGAGAGCAATCCTGAAACCTGACAAGGGAGGCTCGCAGATGTTGAACTGGAACGATCTGACGCAGGACTGGGCTGCGTCTTACGCGCGCGCCAAGCGACGCTTTCCAAACCTGCGTGACACAGACATGGCGTTGGTTCCACGGGACCGCAAACAGTTCGAGGCCTATCTGGCCGAACGCCATCAGCTGACGGTAAACGAAGCCCGCGAAGAACTTGAGGATTTTCTGTTCACCGAAAGCCTGAACCGCGAGGCCGGGCTACCCTTAAGCAAGTGACGTCACCCACAGGATCGTCGCGTCCTCATCACTGACCGAAATAACGTTGTGGCCCATGCTGCCGTCATAATAGGCACTGTCGCCGCGACGCATCTCCACGGGCTCATAGAATTCGGTAAACAGGCGCACGACGCCAGTCAGCACATACAGAAATTCTTCGCCGTCGTGACGCACCCAGCCTTCGAATTCTTCCATGGAACGGGCGCGAACACGGGCACGGTAGGGTAGCATCTGCTTTTTGGTCAGCGTTTCAGCCAAAAGCTCATGCTCATATGTCGTCGTGGGGTGGGCAGCGCCCTCACCCATTCTGGTAACGGCCATCCGCCCGATCACCTGTTCGCGCTGCGGCGGTGTGAACAGTTGCGGCACGGAAATCTCAAGCCCCACCGCCAGCTTCTTGAGCGCGTCATATGTGGGAGACATCTGGCCGTTCTCAATCTTGCTCAGCGTCGAGCGCGCCAGCCCGGCCTGATTGGCGGCCTGCTCCAACGTCCATTTGCGGGCCTTGCGCAGTTCACGCACCCGTGCCCCCAGATCGACGGGCTCCAATTCCGTATCCACACCGTTATCCCGGGCAATACGGACGATAGATTTGTGATCTCGACTGGTCATGCGCCATTCTATAGGGCGGCGGTGCCGGGCTTGCAACGCACCGCTGCCGACGGTAGCCAGTTCGGATGTTGTCGATCTTCGATCAGGGCCCGCCGCCCCCCTGCCCATCCCCGTTCAATTTGGCCGCACATGTGCTGCGCCATGCCTCGGACTGCGCCGAGAAAACCGCACTGTCTATCCTGGGGCAGAATGGGGCGCAGAACTGGACGTTTGCGGAACTGGAAAGGTCGATTCTGGCGACGGGGACCGGACTGTTGCGCACGGGCCTTATCCCCGGCGACATTGTCCTTTTACGTCTGGGCAACACCGTTGATTTCCCCATCGCCTATCTGGCGGCTATCGCCGTAGCCCTTGTTCCGGTGCCTACATCATCGCAGTTGACCGAACCGGAGACCGCCAAGCTCATTGCAGAGCTCGCGCCCGCCGCCATCCTGCGCGACCCGGACGTGACAAGCGCCCCGCACCCCAAGCAGATTATGCTGGACGAACTGGCGGCGATGCGCAGCCTGCCACCCGCCCGCTACACGTTCGGTGATCCTGATCGTCTGGCCTATGTCGTCTATACCTCGGGCACCTCTGGCAATCCACGCGCGGTGGCCCATGCACATCGGGCGATCTGGGCGCGGCAGATGATGGTGGACGGCTGGTACGGGCTGCACTCGACGGATCGCTTGTGCCACGCGGGGGCGTTCAACTGGACCTATACGTTGGGCACCGGTTTGATGGACCCCTGGACCATTGGCGCCACCGCGCTGATCCCACAACCGGGAACCGACACCGCGGACCTGCCAGACCTGTTGCGCCAAAGCAAGGCAACCATTTTTGCCGCCGCGCCGGGTGTCTACCGCAAGATGCTGGATGGAAAGGATCGGATCGACCTGCCGGCGCTGCGCCACGGGCTGAGCGCGGGTGAAAAACTGTCACGATCCCTGCACGAAGACTGGATACGCGCGACGGGGACCGAGCTGTACGAGGCTTATGGCATGTCCGAATGCTCGACCTTCATTTCTTCCAGTCCCGACCACCCCGCTCGAAGTATGGCCCTGGGGCAACCACAGCCGGGTCGTCGGGTTGCGATCTTGGGACCAGACGGGCCGGTGCCGCAGGGCCAGGAAGGGACGATTGCGGTGCATCGGTCGGACCCCGGGCTGATGCTAACCTACCTCAATGCGCCTGACGAGGCGCAGGCGCGGATGCAGGGTGACTGGTTTCTGACCGGTGATCAGGGCGCGATGGCCATCGACGGGCAAATCACCTATCTGGGCCGGGACGACGACATGATGAACGCGGGCGGCTATCGTGTGTCCCCCGTCGAGGTCGAGAACGTTTTGTCTCATCACCCCGGGATCACACAGGCCGGAGCAGCCGCAGTCGAGGTCAAACCGGACACATACGTAATCGCCGCCTTCTATACCGGCCCGGAAAAACTGGACGAAGCGACCCTGCACACCTATGTCTCTGACAAGCTGGCGCGCTACAAACAGCCGCGCGCCTTTGTTCATCTTCCCACGTTGCCCACCGGAGGTAACGGAAAACTCCTGCGCCGTGCCCTGCCGGCCTATTTCAAGGCGACGCCCGAATGACCCAAACCGTCAAGCTGGACATCATGTCCGACCCGATCTGCCCGTGGTGCTATATCGGCAAGACCCATTTGGACAAGGCGCTGGCCGCAGTGCCCGGCCATCCGTTTGTGATCGAATGGCACCCGTTCCAGCTGAACCCTGACATGCCCGATGCAGGCATGGATCGCCGTGAATATCTTGAGCGGAAATTCGGCGGCAAGGACGGGGCGGTGCGCGCATATGCGCCGGTTGTCGAACATGCCGAGACTGCCGGGCTGAGCATTGATTTCGAAGGGATGAAACGCACCCCGAACACACTGGATGCTCACCGTCTGATTCACTGGGCCGGGATCGAGGGCAAGCAGAACGCCGTCGTGGACGCGCTGTTCAAAGCCTATTTCGTCGAAACACGCGATATCGGCGATCACGAGGTTCTGGCCGACATTGCCGACAGTGTTGGCATGGACGCCGCAGTTGTGTTGAAGCTGTTGCAATCGGATGCCGACCGCGAGGATATTCGGGGGCGTGACACGCATTCGCGGCAGATGGGCATCAACTCGGTCCCGACCTTCATCGTTGCCAACCAGCACGCGGTTCCGGGTGCTCAACCCCCTGAATTATGGGGTAAAGTGATCAACGAAATTATGTCTCAACTTGAGACTTCTCCTGCAGAATAGCACAGACCCTTGTGCAAATTTCCGATCTAGCCCCTTACCCGTTGCCGTGATAGCGCATCGGGGAAGGAGCCCCTCATGTCCAACCGTATGTCGCGCGGCGAGTTCATTGCGCTGATCGCAATGATGTTCGCCACGATCGCGTTTTCGATCGATTCCATGCTGCCTGCGCTGCCGGAAATCGGCGCGCAACTGAGCCCGGATGATGTGAACAAGGCGCAGTTGATCCTGACATCTTTTGTGCTGGGGATGGGGATCGGGACCTTCTTTACCGGCCCGATTTCAGACGCGGTCGGGCGCAAACCGGTGATTTATGGAGGCGCCGCCCTCTATATTCTGGCATCCATCGTTGCCTGGGCGAGCTCCTCGCTCGAGCTCGTTCTGGCCGCGCGCGTCGCACAAGGTCTGGGCGCGGCTGGTCCGCGTGTCGTTGCCATGGCCATCATCCGCGACCTGTATTCCGGGCGCGAGATGGCCCGGATCATCTCAATTGCCATGATGATCTTCACACTGGTCCCCGCCGCTGCCCCGATGCTGGGTGCTGGTGTGATCGCCCTTGTCGGTTGGCGGGGAATCTTCATCTCGTTCATCCTGTTTGCCCTGATTACCGTTGTGTGGATGGGCACCCGCCTGCCCGAGTCTCTGCCGCGTGAAAACCGGCGTCCGTTCCGTCTGCCGCTGATGATCTCGGCCGCGCAAGAGATGTTCGCGCATCCCACGGTACGCCTGTCCATTCTGGTACAAACGCTGTGCATGGGCATTCTGTTCACCATGTTGACCATGGTGCAGCCCGTCTATGACGTGATCCATGATCGCGGCGACAGCTTCCCGTTCTGGTTCGGCTTTGTCGCCCTGATGTCCGGATCGGCCAGCCTGCTGAACGCCGCCCTAGTGGTGCGTGTTGGCATGCGACGCATGGTGACATGGGCGCTGGGGATACAGATATTGGTAACAAGCTGCGTCATTTTGCTGAATATGGCCCCCCTGTCGGCGGACGCCTCATTTGCCCTGTTTGTCTCTTGGCAGACCGCCGTGTTCTTCATGGCCGGCGTCACCATGGGCAACCTCAACGCCATCGCGATGGAGCCCATGGGCCATATTGCGGGCATGGCGGCCTCGGTCATCGGGTCGGTCGCGACCGTGCTGGCCGCAGCCATTGCCGCGCCGATCGGGCTGTTGTTTGACGGCTCGATCACGCCGCTGACCGCAGGCATCCTGATCATGTGCATCGTTGGGTTTGGCCTCATGCTGCATATGGGCCGTGTGGAAAACCGACTGCCCGCCTGATCTGTGCAGACCCGGTGAATCACGCTAATCTGCCTCGCAGAACGTGGGGGAGATGAAAGATGACCGACTATTATGATCTGGGCACCTATTCCTGCCCGGTCACGACATCCTCGACCGAGGCGCAGCTGTGGTTCGACCGGGGGCTGGTCTGGACCTATGGCTACAACCATGACGAGGCGGTTGTGTGCTTTCAGCGCGCGCTGGAGTTTGACCCTGCTTGTGCCATGGCTCATTGGGGCGTCGCCTATGCAGCCGGGCCAAATTACAACCTGCCCTGGGACCTGCGCGACGTCAAAGGACAGCAGAAATCTTTGGCGCTGGCCTATGATGCCACGCAACAGGCGCTGGTCTGCGCCGAAGGATGCACTGAGGTCGAACAAGCCCTGATCAACGCCCTGCCCGCCCGTTATCCTCAGCGCGACCCGATCGAGGACATGAACGGCTGGGATCACAATTATGCCGATGCCATGCGCGCGGCTTTTGCCCGGCATCCCGATCATCTGGACCTGCGCACGATCTTTGTCGAGGCGCTGATGAATCTGACCCCCTGGCAGATGTGGGATCTTAAATCCGGCCAGCCCGCCAAGGGGGCTGCGACGCTTGAGGCGCAAAAGGCGCTGGAAGACGCCATGTCCGACGACCCGAACGCGATGCAGCATCCGGGTTTGCTGCACCTGTACGTTCATCTGATGGAGATGTCGCCCACACCGGAAAAAGCCCTGAGAGCCGGAGACATTTTGCGCACTCTGGTCCCCGATGCTGGGCATCTTGTGCATATGCCCACGCATATCGACGTTCTGTGCGGCCATTACCATGATGTCGTCTACTGGAACGAGAAAGCCACCGAAGCAGACTTGAAATATTACGAGCGCGAAGGGGCGTTCAACATCTACACCGGGTATCGCCAGCACGACTATCACTTCGCCATCTACGGCGCGCTGTTTCTGGGCCAGATGGAACCGGCGCTGCGCGCCAACAAGGGGCTGTGGGACACCACACCCGAGGAGATGCTGCGCATCGAAAGCCCGCCTATGGCCGATTACTTTGAAAGCTACATGTCGATGGGGCCGCATATCCTAATCCGGTTCGGTCGCTGGGAAGAGGCCAAAGCGCTGGAGCTGCCAGAAGACCCGGACCTCTACCTGACGGTCACGGCCACCACGCATTATGCACGCGCCATCGCTTTTGCCGCCACAGATCAGGTGGCTGAAGCCGAGGCCGAAGAACAGGTGTTCCTGGCCGCCAAGGCCCGCGTGCCCGAAACCCGGCTGCTGCACAACAACCGGGTGATTGACCTGCTCGACATCGCCCGTGAAATGCTGCGCGGCGAGATCGAATATCGCAAAGGTAACTTTGAGGCGGCATTTGTGCATCTGCGGCGCTCGGTCGAGCTGGACGACAATTTGCCCTATGACGAGCCCTGGGGATGGATGCAGCCAACGCGCCATGCCCTTGGCGCGCTGCTGTTCGAACAAGGGCACACGGACGAAGCCGAACAGGTCTATCGCGAGGATCTGGGCCTTGGCGGCTCACTCAGCCGCGCCTCGATCCACCCTGATAACGTTTGGAGCCTGAAGGGTCTGCATGATTGTCTCAAATCCCGTGGCGAAACGGTCGAGATCAGGCAGATCAAACAGCGTCTTGATCTTGCTCTGGCGCGGGCAGACCGGGCGGTTGGCGCCTCGTGCTTTTGCGCACAGGCCGCGATGAGGGCGGCGGAATGAGGGTTTGGGCCTTTCTATGTGCCATAGCCATCTGCGGACCTGCTTTGGCAGACCGACAGACTTTTCCTCCTGTGGATGAAGCAGATCGTGACCCGTCGCTGGTGGCGTTTCGCAGCGAATTGCTCAGACATATCGCCGACCGAAACGCGGATGCCGTTGTGGCCGCGGCCTGCCCGGAGATTTACCTGAGCCACGGCAGCAATGGTGGCCCTGAAGAATTTCGCCTGAACCTGACCGTCCCCCCTGAAACACTGGCGGAAGAATACCAGGCCGAAGCGGACGACCTAAGCGAGTTTTACTGGAGCGAATTGCAGAAAACCCTGTCCCAACCGGGATACTTTGATGATCAGGGTGAGTTCTGGATGCCCCATCATTGGCGCTTGTCGCTGCCCGCCTCTCTGGATCCATTCACTGCGTTCTTTGTCGCCGCCGAAAATGTCACCCTGCGTCAGACCCCATCCCGGGCTGGGCCCATCCTGGCGCTAATCAGCCATGAGGTGGTCATTATCCCAGATTACGTGCCGGACAGTGAATACCAAAGTGTCCGTCTGACGGACGGCACAGCCGGACATATGCTCAGCGACTCGCTCTGGTCCATGGTTGGGTACCGCGCTGCCTTCGTCAAATCGGACGCTGGTAACTGGCAGCTGTGTACCTTTGTCACTGGCGACTAGGCTTTCGCCTTCTTCTTTACGGCCACAACTTTCTCGGCCAGATCACGGGCGATGGCAAAGGCCCCCTTAATCTTGTCGCTGTCCTTCTTCCAATCGCGCCGCACCACGATCTTGTTGTCCTTAACCTTGGCCAGCCCGCGCTGGTTCTGGATAAACTCGACCAGCCCTTCGGGTGAGGCGAATTTGTCGTTGTGAAACTGAATCGTCGCGCCTTTTGGCCCGCCGTCCAGCTTGGCAATCCCCGCCCGTTTGCACATCGCTTTGATACGCACGACCAACATCAGGGTGTTCACCTCTTTCGGCAGCGTACCGAACCGGTCGATCAGTTCAGCAGCAAAGCCTTCCAACTCGACCTTGGTCGAAAGCGAGGACAGACGGCGATAGAGCCCCAGACGCACGTCAAGATCGGGCACGTAATCCTCGGGGATCAGCACGGGAACACCCAGATTGATCTGCGGGGCCCATTGGTCGTCTGCATCAGACAGACCCTCCATCTCGCCCGCCTTGATCTTGGCAATCGCTTCTTCCAGCATCGACTGGTAGAGTTCATAGCCCACGTCGCGCATCTGGCCCGACTGTTCCTCGCCCAGCAGGTTACCCGCGCCACGAATGTCCAGATCCTGCGAAGCCAGCGTGAACCCCGCCCCAAGCGTATCCAGCGAGCCCAGAACGCGCAGACGTTTCTCAGCGGTCGCGGTCAGCCGCGCACGGGGTTTGGTGGTAAGATAAGCGTAGGCGCGCGTCTTGGACCGCCCCACCCGGCCCCGGATTTGGTACAACTGTGCCAACCCGAACATATCCGCCCGGTGCACAACCATCGTGTTTGCCGTCGGAATATCCAGCCCGCTTTCCACAATTGTCGTGGCCAGCAGAACGTCATACTTACCGTCGTAAAAGGCGTTCATCCGGTCATCGAGTTCACCCGCTGCCATCTGTCCATGCGCAACCACATAGGTCAGTTCCGGCAGTTGTTCTTTCAGGAATTCCTCGATCTCGGGCAGATCCGAGATGCGCGGGACCACATAGAAGCTCTGTCCACCACGGTAATGCTCGCGCAGCAACGCCTCGCGGATCGTCACCGCGTCGAACTCGCTGACATAGGTGCGGATCGCCAGACGGTCTATGGGCGGTGTGCCGATGATCGACAGATCGCGCACACCGGTCAGGGACAGTTGCAGCGTGCGCGGGATCGGCGTGGCGGTCAGGGTCAGAACATGCACATCTGAGCGCAGCTGTTTCAGGCGTTCCTTGTGGCCAACGCCAAAATGCTGTTCTTCGTCGATGATCAGCAGGCCGAGATTTTGAAACCGAACCCCCTTGGCCAGCAGCGCGTGGGTTCCAATCACGATATCGACCGTTCCGCGCGCCATTCCGTCGCGAGTTTGCTGGGCCTCTTTCGCGGACACAAAACGGGACAATTGCCGGACCTCAAGCGGGAAACCCCGGAAACGTTCCTTGAAGCTGGCCGCGTGTTGGCGCGCCAGCAGCGTTGTCGGCGCAATCACCGCTACCTGCACGCCAGACATGGCGGCGACAAAGGCGGCGCGCATGGCGACTTCGGTTTTGCCAAAGCCCACATCACCGCAGATCAGACGGTCCATCGGCGCGCCAGAGTGCATGTCCTCCATCACCTCGGAAATCGCCCGCAACTGGTCGTCGGTTTCCTGATAGGGGAAGCGCGCGCTGAACTCCTCCCATGCGTGGGGCGGCGGGTCCATGACCGGGGCCTTGCGCAAGGCGCGTTCGGCCGCGATGCGGATCAGCTTATCCGCCATCTCGCGGATGCGTTCCTTCAGCTTGGCCTTCTTGGCCTGCCATGCGCCGCCGCCCAGCCGGTCCAGCAGACCTTCGTCATGACCATACTTGGACAGCAGTTCGATATTCTCGACCGGCAGGTACAGCTTGGCCTGTTCCGCATATTCCAACAGCAGGCATTCATGCGCGGCCCCGGCGGCGGTGACGACCTCCATCCCCTGATACCGCCCGATCCCGTGATCCACGTGCACCACCAGATCACCGGGGGATAGCGATTGCGTTTCGGTCAGGAAATTCTCGGCCTTGCGGCGTTTTTTGGGCTGACGGATCAGGCGGTCGCCCAGAACGTCCTGTTCTGAGATCACCGTCAAATCGGGCGTTTCGAAGCCGTGCTCCAACGCCCAGACAGCCAGATGCAGCCCCCGCTTGCCGACGCGGGTGCCATCCGAAACGGGGATCGCCTCGGCCAGCCCCTCATCTTCGATCAAGCCTGTCAGGCGTTCCCGCGCGCCTTCGGAATAAGAGGCGATCAGCACCGGCCCCTTGGCCATCTTGTCCGTGATATGCGCCGCCAAAGCACCAAACAGGCTGATGCTTTCCTGCTGGCGTTCGGGCGCAAAGTTGCGCCCAATCCGTCCGCCAGCGTCGATCACTCCCGGCCCGCTGGCCTGCGGCAAAGGGCTGAACTGCAGCACCCGCCGGTCGCCCACCGCCTGTTCCCACGCGGCGTCATCCAGATACAGCAATCCGGGCGGGGTCGGTTTATAGACCGTATCCATGCGCGAGCGGTTTTCGAGCGCCAGCTTTCGCGTCTCATACTGATCTGCAATCGTGTCCCACCGCGCCAGCCGCGCAGGTGTCACCTGATCATCCACGGTGATCGTCGCATCGGGCAAATAATCGAACAGGGTTTCCAGTTTTTCATGAAAAAACGGCAGCCAGTGTTCGATGCCCTGATGCTTGCGACCTGCGCTGACCGCCTCGTACAGGGGATCGTCCGTGCCTGCAGCGCCGAATTCGATACGATAATTCTGGCGGAACCGGGTAATGGCCGCTTCGTCCAGAATGACTTCGGAGACCGGAGCCAGTTCCACAACATCAAGCTTTTCGGTGGTGCGCTGTGACACCGGGTCAAAGCGGCGGACACCGTCCAGAACGTCTCCGAACAGGTCCAGACGCACAGGCCCGGAATCGCCCGGAGGGAAGATGTCGATGATGCCGCCGCGAATTGCATAATCGCCGGGCTCCATCACCGTTGGGCTTTGAATAAATCCCATGCGGACAAGGAAATTCCGCAGCGCCTCTTCATCGATTCGGTGATCCACGCGCGCGGTAAACGCCGCCTCGCGCAGCACCTCGCGCGCGGGCACACGCTGGGCTGCTGCGTTCAGCGTGGTCAGCAGAACGAACCGATCGGGCATCTGATGCACCAGCGCCGCCAGTGTCGCCACCCGCGCGGCCGAGATATCGGCATTGGGTGACACCCGGTCATAGGGCAGACAATCCCAGCCGGGAAAGACAAAGACCGGCATGTCGGGGGCAAAGAAAGCCAGCGCGGCGCGCATCGCCTCCATCCGTTTGTCGTCCCGCGCGACATGGCACACAGGACCGCCGGAACGGGCGATCTCGGTCAGGACAAGCTGCGCGTCAAACCCCTCGGGGGCGCCGCCAACTGTTACGTGGTTCGGAGCCGTCATCGCTCAGCCTTTCTGATCTCACAACCCCAGAACGCCAATCGTAAAGTTCTGATACATGCCCCACAGTGAGGTGATCAAAATCGAAATCATACCGATGATTTGCGTATAAATTCGACACCGCGTCAGCGTCTTGGACACGATCTCAAGCGTGGCTTCCTGCCGCTGCAACTTTCGGGCGGCACCGATATTGACCAACGTCACCAAACATAGCGGAAACAGCAACAAAAACACCGCCTGCGCAAATTCGAGGCCATAATAGAAACCCATTGTCGCCAGCCCGGTGAACAAAAAGCAGCAGATCGCCAGAATCACCAAGCCGGACGCATCCACGATATAGAGCAGCCGGTTCACGTTGATCCGCACGATGTCCAGCAAATCCCGCTCGGTCTGCCCGCCAACCCGGCGGGCGCGCACCACCAGGTCATAGGGAACCCCCATGGCCCAATGACTTGCCGAAGACCACAACACCGCCAATCCGATCCAGAACCACAGATTCGAAAAACTGCGCATGTCGATGATTTCAAAAATCGAAGAGTAAATGTCCAAGCGTCAGCCCTTTTGCATTTTGTCTTTAGGGAGCTTCCTTGCACACACGCGACTATCGTTACCCTTGAGACTACCGGCATTTCATGCCACCCAATGCAGGAATATTCAAGGAGAGCGCGCCATGAAACCGACCATTGCCCCCTATCCCCTGACCCGCTTCCGCAGGGCGCGGCAGTCTGATCCGATCCGGCGGTTGGTGCGCGAAAATACCCTGACCACAGATGATCTGATCTGGCCGGTTTTCGTACGCGACGGTGAAGGGATCGAGGAGCCCGTCCCCTCGATGCCCGGTGTTGTCCGTCGGTCAGTTGACCTGATTGCCAAGGCGGCGGTCGAGGCGCAGGCGCTTGGAATCCCTGCGATCTGCATCTTTCCTTATACCGATGCCAGTCTGAAAACCGAAGACTGCGCCGAGGCGTGGAACCCCGACAACCTGTCAAACCGGGCGATCCGCGCGATCAAGGCCGCGACTCCGGACATCGCGGTCATGACCGACGTGGCCCTGGACCCCTATAACATTAATGGCCATGACGGGTATGTGGTCGATGGCGAGATTGTGAATGACCAGACCCTCGATGCGCTGGTGAAAATGACGCTGGCACAGGCCGAGGCCGGGGCCGATATCATCGGGCCATCGGACATGATGGACGGTCGCATCGGTCAGATGCGCCGCGCGTTGGAAGCCGCCGGGCATAAGAATGTAATGATCCTGAGCTATGCCGCGAAATATGCCAGCGCCTTTTATGGCCCGTTCCGCGATGCGGTCGGCGCATCCGGCGCGCTTACGGGGGACAAGAAAACCTATCAGATGGATCCGGCAAATTCGAACGAGGCGCTGCGGCTGATCGAGCGTGATCTGACCGAAGGTGCCGATATGGTCATGATCAAGCCCGGAATGCCCTATCTGGACATCTGTCGCCGAGTAAAAGACACGTTCGGCGCGCCGACATATGCCTATCAGGTATCCGGAGAATACGCGATGATCCAGGCAGCGGCGCAGAATGGCTGGATCGATGGCGAAAAGGTCATGCTGGAAAGCCTGCTGGCCTTCAAGCGTGCGGGCTGTGACGGTATCCTGACCTATTTCGCACCCGAAGTCGCCCGGCTGATGCAGGGTTAAAAGCTGAATTTCCTGCGAATTTTTGCCGATTGAGAGCGGGTGAAACCACAGTTTCCCGTGACACGAGGTCGTATTCGGCGTAATCTCGCACACAAGATCGGGTCCACCCGACACTTCAGGCAGCTATATACAGAGACATAAAAACCATGAGCAGTTCCACTTCCCCTCGACTGAGCCGTCGCGGCTTTGCTTTCGGCATGGCCGGTTTGACAGTGACCGCCGCCTGCGGCAATGGCGTCGGAAACTCGAACGCCGCCACGATTGATGCGCGCGTCGATTCCACCCTGAACGAGATGTACAGCCGCTATCCCAACACGGTTGAGCTGGCGAACAAAGCCAACGGCATGCTGGTCATGCCCCTGATCACCGAAGCCGGGTTCGTGTTCGGCGGCGGATACGGGCGCGGCGCATTGCGCATTCAGGGCGCGACGGTCGATTATTACTCGGCTGTAAAAGGCACCGCCGGTCTGCAAATCGGCGCACAGCAATACGCCCATGTGCTGTTCTTCATGACGGAAGAGGCGCTGAACGACTTCCGCCGCTCCAGCGGCTGGACTGCCGGGGCAGATGTTGGATATGTGCTGACCGATCAGGGCGAGAACATATCGACCGACACGACGACATTGCTGAACCCCGTTCTGGCGGCCGTTTTTGGTCAGGCCGGCCTTCAAATCGGCGCGACCGTCGACGGAACCAAATACACCCGCATCATTCCCTGATCGCCACCCTTTTCAAAGTGCCCCGCTACATCTTGTGGCGGGGTTACGTTTTTCCGGCTTTCAGACGCAAATTCCTGTAGCAGCCCCTTTTGATCCGCCGGGGCATCCACTAACCTCCGGGCAAGAGCAAACTGGGAACTGGGTACACCGATGGGTCTTGTCTTTCGCTGGCTGATACGTATTGCCACCGGCCTGATCCTACTGATCGTGGCAGCGGTGGGTCTGGTCTATTTCCTCGCCAGCCAATCCCTGCCCGACTACGACCAGTCGCTTGAGGTTTCCGGCCTGAACGCCCCCGTCGAGATTGTCCGAGACACAGCCAACGTCCCGCATGTGCTGGCGCAGAATGACCCCGACGTGTTCTTCGGGTTAGGATATGCCCATGCGCAGGACCGGTTGTGGCAGATGACCATTCTGAGGCGCACGGCGCAGGGCCGCTTGTCCGAGATTTTTGGCCAGCGCACGGTGCCCATCGACAAATTGCTGCGGCGGTTCGATCTTTACGGATTGGCGCATCGCTCGGTCGAGGTTCAGGACGACTACACCAAGGCTGCTTTGCGCGGCTATGCCGCCGGAGTGAACGCCCGGCTGGACGAGATCAACGAGATGGCGCTTGGACGTGGTGCACCCGAGATGTTCCTGTTCAACGTCCCGGTTCCGCCCTGGCAGCCCGGAGACAGTCTGGCGATCATCAAGCTGATGGGTCTGCAGCTGTCCGGCCATCTTCAGGATGAGGTGCTGCGCGCGCGGACGTCGCTGATGTTGGATGACCCGGCCCGGTTGGTTGATATCCTTCCGGATGTACCCGGCCCAGGGATCGCTGCTCTGCCCGAATATGCAGCCTTGTTTCCCAACCTGCCCCGATACGCTTCGGGGACACCTATGCCTGATACGCCTTTGTCACCGTTTCCCCGCCGCGGGCTGGCCGGCGCGTCCAACGCATGGTCTGCAGCGCCCTCGCGATCTGCTACCGGCGGCACGCTTCTGGCCAATGACCCGCATCTGGGATTCACGGCCCCCGGCACATGGTATCTGGCCCGGCTGGAACTGGCCAAGGGAGGCGTGATCGGCGCGACGATCCCGGGAGTCCCGGCGATCATGACCGGACGCAGCGACCGTCTGGGATGGGGGCTGACCTCATCCTATCTGGATGATCAGGACCTCCATATTGAGCGGCTGAATCCCGACAATCCCGAAGAATACCTGACGCCAGAAGGGTACAAGACCTTCCGCAGCCGCCCCTCGATCATCGAGATCAAGGATGCTGCCCCGGTGACCCTGACACTGCGCTGGACCGAAAACGGCCCGGTCCTGCCGGGCACGCATTACGATCTGGATACGATCACTCCGCCCGGCCACGTGGTCTCGCTGTCATGGAGCGCACTCAGCCCGCGCGACACCTCGATGACCGCATCGATGGCGCTGATGAACGCCGATACTGTGCGGCAGGCCATTGTGGTGGCCGAGGATTTTCTTGCGCCATCACAGAACCTGTCGCTGGTGGACAAGACCACGATCGGCATGAAGCTGATCGGCGCGATGCCGCAGCGGGATCTGAACAACCAAAGCCGGGGCCGCATTCCGACACCCGGCTGGTTGAACCGAAACCGCTGGCAAGGCCGCCTGCCCTATGCCGACAATCCCGAATTCGTGGCCCCTGTCGGCGGCGTTTTGGGCAACACGAACAATAAGATCATCGACCGCCCGTTTCCCAATCACGTCTCGTTCGAATGGGGCGACACGCAACGGGTGAATCGATGGGAACGGCTGATGCAATCCCGCGAGGTCCACACCCGCGACAGCTTTATCGAGGCGCAGCTGGACACGGTCAGCTTCACCGCCCGCTCGCTGCTTCCGCTCATCGGGGCCGACCTGTGGTTCACCGGCGAATCCGCGCCGGACGGCACGCCCGAACGCCAACGTCAGATCGCGCTGGACCTGTTGGCCAACTGGAATGGCGAGATGAACGAACATCTGCCCGAGCCTCTGATTTACGCCGCGTGGCTGCGCGCGTTGCAAATCCGTCTGATCGCTGATGAGCTGGGGCCGTTGGCCAGCGATTACAAACATGTCGAACCGCTATTCATCGAACGTGTCTACCGCGACATAGACGGCGCATCCGCCTGGTGCGATGTCCAGCAAAGCGCGCCGGTCGAGACCTGCACCGACATGGCCCGGCTGGCGCTGGATGACGCGCTGATCTGGATTTCCGAACGCTATGGCAGCGCGCTGGAATCTCTGCGGTGGGGTGATGCCCATCAGGCGACCCACGATCACCCCGTTCTGGGCGAAGTGCCGGTATTGCGGTTCTTCGTCAACATCCGCCAGTCGACCAGCGGCGGGGACAACACGCTGTTGCGGGGACGCACTTCGGGCGAAGGGCCGGATCCGTTTCAAAACGTCCATGGCGCAGGCTATCGGGGGGTCTACGATTTTGCCGATCCCGACAGTTCGGTGTTCATCACCGCAACCGGCCAGTCCGGCCACTTCCTGTCGCGCTACTATGACGATCAGGCACAGCTGTGGCGACGCGGCGAATACATACCGATGTCACTGGATATTGACCTGGCCCGCGCCGCCGCTGTTGGTGTCACCACGCTCGTGCCCCGGTAGTGTTCCCCCGTTCGGCAAGACCCCGCCCCTTTTTGGCGCAGTCGTGGACGTAACGCGGCGATTTGCCTACGATCCAAAGGCAGAGGGTCTTTTTCGGGGGCGCAAATGGCCAGCATTCAAGATACGCTGAACAATCTTGCACGGGACTATGCCATCGCGTGGAGTTCAGGTGATCCTGATGCCGTGGCCGGGTTTTATGCGCCTGACGGACAAGTCTCGATCAACAGGGCCGAACCCGTCGTCGGACGCCCGGCGATCGCCGAAATGGCACAAAGCAACTTTGCAGAGCTGCCGGATATGGAATTTCGCTGCGATATGATGCGGTGGGCAGGAACACATGCGATCTTTGTCTGGACCCTTGAAGGCCACCATTCCGAAACCGGCAATCACGTCGTTGCGCGCGGTTGGGAAGAATGGGACCTGACTCCGGATTTCAAGGTTCAGACCTCATTGGGCTGGTTTGATGCAGAAGATTATCAACGCCAGATCGACGGAAACTGACGCGCCTACTCGGTTGTCATCTTGTAGTTTCGGGGCAAGCCCTGCGTGATCCTGAACCAGTCCGAGGCCTGCGTGCGCTGTTGATGAGCGTCAAAAGCGGCCTGATCCTCAAACACTTCCGAGACATTGAACCGTCCGGGGTGAACCGGATCCCCGGTAACTTCGAACAGATGACATCCGGGTTCTGCGCGGGTCAGCGCGATATGGGCAGGTAAGGCAGCGCGCACCTGTTCCAGACGGTCACCGGGCACCGTGATATGCCCTTTCAGAAACACTCTGGCAGTTTTCTTTTCAGTCACGAACGGTCCTTGCTATCGGGCCTAAGACATCAGATCGCGGCAAACTGCGCGGCCTGCTTGTCTGTCCACAGCACGGTGATTTCAAACCCGTTTTCAGTCTGTTCTTCCGACCGGACGACATCCTGACGAAACAGCCACGCCCGCTTGTCGCCCTCGGCAAAGCTGAGAGTGACAGTGCTTTCGTGCCGCGCGCCCTGCAGTTTTGTCGCGATCTCGGACAAAAGAGGCTTAACACCCTCGCCGGTCACAGCCGAGATGGCAAAGATCGCAGGGTCCCGATCTGCACGGGCCATGGCCGCTTCGCGCCCGTCGGGAGCCAGCAGATCGATCTTGTTCCAAACCTCCAGCCGGGGGCGGTCCTCATCCACACCCAGCGAGGTCAAAATGGTTTCGACATCCTGCGCCTGTGCCTGCGAATCCTCGTGGCTGATGTCGCGCACATGCACGATCAGATCAGCGCCCAGTACCTCTTCCAGCGTCGCGCGGAAAGCGGCAACCAATTCGGTCGGCAGGTTCGAGATAAAGCCCACAGTGTCCGACAGGATCACCTCGGGCCCGTCTGGCAACTCAACGCGCCGCATTGTCGGATCGAGCGTGGCAAACAGCATGTCTTTTGCCATCACCTCAGCCCCGGTCAGGCGATTGAACAGTGTGGATTTCCCGGCGTTTGTGTAGCCGACCAAAGCGACAATCGGATAGGGCACCTTGGCCCGTGCGGCGCGATGCAAGGTCCGCGTCTTGACCACTTTCTGCAATTGCCGGCGCAAGCGCACCAGTTGTTCATCAATCGCACGGCGGTCCGCTTCGATCTGCGTCTCGCCCGGGCCGCCGACGAACCCCAACCCGCCACGCTGACGCTCGAGGTGGGTCCAGGCCCGCACCAGACGAGTCCGCTGATAACTGAGCGCGGCCATCTCGACCTGCAACACACCCTCGCGCGTGCGGGCACGGTCACTGAAAATCTCAAGGATCAGTCCGGTCCGATCCAGGATTTTGACGTTCCAGGCTTTTTCAAGGTTTCGCTGCTGAACCGGGCTTACCGGCCCGTCGATCAGAACCAGTTCCACCTTGTTGTCGCGCAGTCGCTCGGCCAATTCTTCAATTTTGCCGCTGCCAAACAGCAGCCCTGGCTGCGCACGTTGCAGGCGCACGATTTCAGAGCCCATAACATCCAGCTCGGGCAAGGCAGCGGCCAAAGCCACTGCTTCTTGCAGCGCCGGTTCGGGGACACGGCGCTGTTCATCTGACTTGATTTCCGGATGCAGCACCCAGGCGCGGGTGCGCAGCCTGTCATGTTCCATCAAGAGGCGTCTTCGCCCTCATACAAGTTGATCGGTTGAGACGGCATGATGGTCGAAATCGCATGCTTGTAGACAAGCTGCGACTGTCCGTCACGGCGCAACAGAACGCAAAAATTGTCGAACCAGGTGATCACACCCTGCAATTTCACGCCATTGATCAGGAAAATCGTGACCGGGACTTTTGCTTTCCGTACATTATTTAGGAACGCGTCCTGCAGATTCTGTCTGTCCGAAGCCATAGTGTTATAATCTCGCCATTGTTCTTGCTACGCGCTGCGGACCAACGCGCTCCCTCTGGCACACTATGGAGCGGTGCGCACAGATATTCCAGATGAAAAATCAGTCCCTAACGACAATACGATGACCCAAGGTCAATCCCGCCACAGCGAGGGTGTAATCAGGGCAATAATCGCCAGGGCTTCCAACCGACCGATGACCATCGCGGCGCATAAGGTCAGTTTCGCGGCCTGTGACAGGTCAATCAGTCGAATGGGATCGTCGGTTGCCAGCTCGATCAGCGGTCCGGTTGTGCTGAGCGCGGCGACGCTGAGGACCATCGCGTGTTCGAACCCAACGCCCATTGCTGCCAGCAATAAGTCAAAAACGGCCAGAGTCAGGGCGAACATCATCAGAAAGATCCAAGCGATAAACGCGCCGTCGCTTTGGATGCGACGATTGCCGCCCCCTTCGCCGCTGACCGACGAAGGATAGATCAGCCGGTCAATCTCGCGCTTGCCATTAAGATACAGCGCGAACACGCGCAGCAGCTTGACCCCTCCGGCAGTTGTGGCCACGCCCCCCCCGATCAACGCAAGGCCCATCAGGATCAGGCCCGGTGTGCCCAGACCAGACAGCTGTTGCGCATCATTCCAGTGAACGCTTTCAAACCCTGCGGTTGTCAGGAACGACATCACCGTGAAGATCATCCCCCAGGTCACGCTCAGCGCTTGCAGGGGCGCAATTTGCCCCCCCAGTTCAGCAACACCGGCCCAGGTTCGGATAAACAGCAATGCGGCCACTGTCAGAACAACAAAAACGCCAATCCGGAACTCGGGGTCTTTGTCCAGTCGCGAGAACCCGGTTGCGGCGGTATCTGCCGAAAAAGTCAGGCGCGAAAGGGCGAAAAACAGAAAAAGGAACAGGATCGCTTCGCCCGTGAACCCGGCGGTCGAACCTTCCAGCCCGCCCACCGGAGAGATCCCCGACGTCGCCATAACTGACATGGCGTGGCAAACCGCTGCCAGCCCCTGTTCGCCCGAGATCAGCAGCAACAGACAGACAACCGCTGTCAAACCGGCATAAACGGGGGCCAGGGTCCAAGTCACCCGGATCAACAAGCCTCGGGGGTCCGTTTTTTCGCTTTGCGCCACGCCCGACACCGGACGCCCGGGCTGACCACGGGCGGTCACCTCGAACCCGCCCAGCGACAAGGGCGCCAGGATCGCCGCCGCCGCGATCCACATCAGCAGACCGCCCATCCACCCGACCAGCGCACGCCACAAATGCAGCGGCGCGGACAGACGTGCAGGATCGGGGAACAGGTTCGCGCCGGTCGTTGTCAGCGCACTGACCATGTCGAAATACGCATTCAGAAAGCTGGTAGTGGCCAAGGCCTCGTGTAACGGAATGGCCAGAAACGCAGGCAGGATCGTGAAAGTGGCCAGCAAAGCCGCCAATTGTCCCAATGTCCCGCGACGCGGTTGGCGGTTCATCATCGCAAGCGCAATGATCGACACCGCAAACACTCCTAACAGGCCGGAATAGAAGAACGCGCGCGAGGTCGGGTGATCGTCCATCATCAGCGCGAATATGGCCGGAATCCACATCAACAGCGCTGCGATACCCCAGATCAGCAGGATCAGCGGCAAACGCCGTATCACCCCGATCTGCTGTCTACGCGCCTGTAACATCAGAAGAAATCAATCGAGACCTGCATCAGACGTTCAACTTCGGGAACGTCGTTGGCCATCGCAAAAATGGCCACCACATCCTTTTCCTCGATCCGTAAACTTCCTGTGGGGCGCACCAGTCCATCCCCCTTACGCACCGCTCCGACCAGAACGCCTTCGGGAAAGTCGATATCGCGCAACCGCTGCCCCGCCATGGGAGAGGTTGATAAGACCTCGGCTTCGATCACCTCGGCCTCTGCATCACCGATGGAATAGACCTGCCGCACGCGCCCGTGCCGGATGTGCCGTAGGATCGAGCTGACCGTGGTGGCGCGCGGATTGATATAGGCGTCGATACCAAGCGGCCCCATCAGAGCCACCATGCTGGGGTCGTTGATCAGCGCGATGGCCAGCGCACAGCCTTCCGCCTTGGCGCGCACTGCGGCCAGCATATTTGCCCTGTCATCATCGGTCACGGCCAGCATCGCATCTGCCCGCTCGATCCCCGCCTCGCGCAGCAGCGCTGCATCCAGCCCGTCCCCGTTCAAAACAATTGTCCGTTCCAGAGTTTCGGCCGCCAATTCGGCGCATCTGCGATCCCGCTCGATGACCTTGGCGCGCACCCGGCTTTCCCGCTCTTCCAGCGACCGCGCGACCTCTAGCCCGACATTGCCACCACCCACGATGACAACCCTGTCTTGCTTGCGTTGCGCTTTGCCGAACACCTCCATCGTGCGATCAACGTCGTTGACGTTGGTAAAGACATAACATTCGTCGCCGACAAACAGCTGATCCTCGGATTCCGGGGCAAACAAAGTCCCCTCGCGCCGAACCCCGACCACAATCGAGCTGAGCGTCGAAAACAGATCGGTCAGTTGCCGCAGCGGCGTGTTCACGATCGGGCAATCCTCATCCACGCGGATGCCCAACAGCTGCGCCTTGCCTTCCATGAAAATCTCGGTGTCGAAAGCCGATGGGGCCGACAGACGTCGCATCGCCGCCGCCGCCACTTCGCGCTCGGGGCTGATGACGACGTCGATGGGCAGGTGATCGCGGCGGTAGAGGTCTGAATGGATAGCCTGCAGATAGGATTTCGACCGCAGGCGCGCGATCTTGCGCTGGATCGAAAACACCGAATGCGCCATCTGACAGGTGACCATGTTCACCTCGTCCGAATGCGTGGCAGCAATAATCATATCCGCATCGCGCGCGCCCGCCCGTTCGAGCACATCCGGGTAACTGGCAAAGCCCGCGATCCCCTGCACATCCAGCGTCTCGGTCGCGCGACGCACCAGATCGGGATTGTTGTCGACCACCGTCACATCATTCAGTTCACCCGACAGGTGACGCGCAATCTGCCAGCCAACCTG
Organism: Ruegeria sp. K11; assembly: GCF_056531905.1. Lineage (NCBI taxonomy): Bacteria > Pseudomonadati > Pseudomonadota > Alphaproteobacteria > Rhodobacterales > Roseobacteraceae > Ruegeria > Ruegeria sp. K11. The sequence continues at coordinate 443,902 of NZ_JBQFMP010000001.1, read as the reverse complement.
ACCAGCGCCGCAAATGATGACCTTCATGTTTATGGCCCTTCTGCCTGAACGCTTTGAATGACAGATGCCCTGAAAGCGGTCAATTGAATTGTCACCCTGCCCGAACTACGGCAGGATAAGCCTATGAAAACAGTGACACCCCTGCTTGTTCCCCTGATGCTGCTGTCCGCCTGCGGTCCGTTGTCGATGTATTATCGCGAGGGCGAAAGCGTGTCCCGGTTGCAGACCGAAACCACGGCCTGTCAGGTTGAAGCCCTGAAAGACGCGCCTGTGGCCAATCAGGTCCGCCAAAGCCCGCCAACCTATTGGCCGGGGCGGACATATTGCGACAGTCGCGGGCGGTGCTATCGCAACCCCGGCTGGTGGCAGCCGGGCAACATCTACACCGTCGATGTCAACAAAGGACTGCGCAACAGGGTCGAGGCGCAATGCATGGCGCAAAAGGGCTTTCGCCCGGTCAGCCTTCCACCCTGCAAACAGCGCGTAAAATCGCGCGTGCCCGCCACACGCACCACCACCCTGCCACCAATTGGGCCCGAGTCCTGTTTCGTCAAATTCGACGACGGGTCGTTTCAGATCATCACACCCGGACAGGCGGGTTGACCCGGCAGATCACTCTGCCGGTTCCGGTTCGTCAATTTGCGCCACTCGCGCACCGGATTTGTTCGAGGTAACCACACCCAGCGATTTCAGCTTGCGATGCAGCGCACTGCGTTCCATCCCGACAAAGCTGGCGGTGCGGCTGATATTGCCCCCGAACCGGTTGATCTGGGTCAGCAGGTATTCACGTTCAAATGCTTCTCGCGCTTCGCGCAGCGGCAAGGTTGCCAGTGCCCCGGACAGGACCACGCGACCTGAATCGTCGGATTTCTCTTCCTCGCTGGGCAGCTCACGCGCCTCGATCGGGCCGGTTCCGTCGCCAAGGATCAACACCCGTTCAATCAGGTTCTTCAACTGACGCACATTGCCGGGCCATGTCATCGTCTGCAGCAATGCTATTGCCTCATCTGACAATTCACGCGCCGGCAGGCCTTGGGATTCGTTGCACATTTCGATAAAGTGCTGCGCCAATACCGGAATGTCTTCGCGCCGCTCTTCCAGCGATGGCACCGCAATCGGCACCACATTCAGGCGATGGTACAGCTCTTCGCGAAAGCGATCAGCCTCGATCTCCGCCTCAAGGCTGCGATTGGTCGAAGAGATCACACGCAGATCAACCCGTACTTTGTCCGTGCCGCCCACACGCTGGAATTGCTGATCGACCAGAACCCGTAGTATCTTGGATTGTGTGCCCAGGGGCATGTCAGCGACCTCATCAAAGTAGATGACACCGCCATGCGCTTCTTCCAACAGGCCCGATTCCACACCGCGTTCCGAGGACTCGCGTCCAAACAGAACCTCTTCCATCCGCTCTGGTTCAACCCCTGCGCAGTTTACCGTCACGAACGGCGCATTTGCGCGGTTGGAATGGGCATGAATATAGCGCGCGGCGATTTCCTTGCCCGACCCGGCGGGGCCGGTCAGCATCACACGGCCGTTCGATTTGGTCACCTTGTCCAGATGGCTCTGCATCGCGCGGAACGAGGCCGATTTGCCGATCATGTCGGAACAGCTGACCTCTTTGCGCTTTAGCGAGGCGTTCTCACGCCGCAGGCGCGAGGTTTCCATGGCGCGGCGGATCACCACCATCAATTGATCAATGTTGAAGGGCTTTTCAATGAAGTCATATGCACCCTGTTTGATGGCTGCCACCGCAATCTCAATATTGCCGTGGCCCGAAATGATCACCACCGGCACATCAGGGTTGTCACGTTTGACCGCCTTCAGAATGTCGATCCCGTCCATGCGACTGTCCTTCAGCCAGATATCAAGGATCAACAAGCCCGGCGGTTCGGCATTGATTGCGGCCATGCAATCGTCCGAGTTGCCCGCCAGCCGGGTGGAATAGCCTTCGTCCTCGAGAATATCGGACACCAATTCGCGAATATCGCGTTCATCGTCTACGATCAGAATGTCGCTCATCTTTGGCCTGCTTTCAGTTTGTTTGTATCTATTGCCTGCTTGGGTGGCGCGACGGTCGAGGCATGTGCAGCCCCGGGCAAACGGATCACAGCCATCGCGCCGAAATGGTCTTGTCCGTCAAAGGTGGGCGCGTCTTCCAATGTCAGCGCTCCGCCATGTTCTTCGATAATCTTCTTCACGATCGGCAGGCCAAGGCCCGTACCCTCGTCCCGCGTTGTCACATATGGCTCAAACAGGCGGGCCCGGTCTTCGGGCAGGCCAATGCCATTGTCCATGATGGTGATAATCGTGCCCGCATCATCGCTGGAGACCGAGACCTTGATCTGCGGTTTCAGGTTATCGGGTGCACCCTTTTCCTTAAGTGTTTCAATTGCCTCACCGGCATTCTTGATCAGGTTTGTCAATGCCTGGCTCAGCATGGTGGCATCCACGTCAGCAGCAATCGACCCGTCCGGCAAATCCGCGTCTATCTGCACGTCAGGCTGACCGGCCTGCTGCAGCAAAACGGCCTCGCGCACCAGGGCAACGATATCCTCTTCCTGCCGTTTGGGCTCGGGCATTCTGGCGAATTTCGAGAATTCATCGACGATGCGCCGCAGATCCGTTGTCTGCCGAACAATCACATCCGTCATCGAAACCAGCGTATCGCTATCCTTCTCATCCAATTTAGACGAGAACTTTCGCTTGATGCGCTCAGCACTCAGTTGGATGGGGGTCAGGGGGTTCTTGATCTCATGCGCAATCCGGCGCGCCACGTCGCCCCAGGCTGCCATACGTTGCGCACTGACCAGATCGGTAACATCGTCAAAAGCAAGCACATAGCCTTCCAGCCCGCCGTCCTCGCCCCGCCGTGTTGCCATACGTACCAGCAGGTTTTCAAGACGGCCCTTGCGGGTCACCTTGATCTCACCCTGAACCGCTTCCTGCCCGCTATCCTTGAGGGTTTCGAACAATGGCAGGAACTCCGGTACAGCGATCCCAATGGCCAGATGCTCTTCGCCGCGCGACCAGTCCAAGAGCCGTTCCGCCGAGCGGTTGACCATCGTTACGCATCCTTCGGGATCTACACCGACGACACCTGAGGTCACCGAACTGAGAACCGAGTCGAACAACCTGCGGCGGCGCTCGATCTGACGGGTGTTTTGCAGCAGCGTGTCACGCTGGCCTTTCAACTGGCGTGTCATCTGGTTGAAATACCGGCCTAGCATCGCGATTTCGTCGTCGCTGGCCTCTTCAAAAACCTGAACGCTCAGATCACCCGCACCGACGCGCTGCGCGGCGGTCGTCAGGCGCCCGACCGGGCGGGACAGACGTTCGGCAAACCACATCCCCAGCGACATGGCGGCCAGAATAAGGATCACCGCAAAGCCCAGATACAACAGGCCGAATTCAAACAGCACCCGCCCGCGTTCACTTTCCAGCTGGCTATAGAACTGCGCGGTTTCCTTAGTATCGTCCAGCAAGGTCAGCAATTGCCCGTCCACCTCGCGACTGACATACAGGTAGCGGTCCAGATAGGCCTGCAATGACACCAATGCGCGGAATTCGTTATTCTCCCAATCGGCAATAATGACCAGGCCCTGTTCATTGGCCTGCGCCATTTCCTCTGCCGTGGGCGGCTCATAGTTGAACAGATAAGACCTGTCCCCGCGCGAGCGGATTTCACCGGCTCCGTCAATAACATAAGCTTCGCGCAGGCCCCTTTGAATCTGCGCCTGACCTTGCGCCAGAACTTCTCTCAATTCCGCGTCTGAAATATAGAAATCCAGTGCCCGGGCATTGTCCAGAAACCGCGCCAGAACGGCAGCATCCTGAGTCAGACCTTGCCGGTGTTCCTGTTCATAGGCTTCGGCCGCGGTCAGGGATGAGCCGACAACTTCGCGAACCCGCTCCGAGAACCAGCCCTCAAGCCCGATATTCACCGTCAGTCCAGCAAAGATCGCAACCGTCACGGTCGGCACCAGCGCGGCAAAGGTAAAGGCACCGATCAAGCGCAGGTGCAGGCGTGAGCCCGCGGATTTCGCACGTCGCGCTGCAATCAGACTGCCCAACTGCCCCAGAACAAGCGCTGCCACCACAAGAACATAGACCAGATCGGCCAGCAGGATCAGGCGCAAGGTCGGGGCCGTGGCGCCCAGGTCAAAGGGACCGATGACAAGATAGGTTGCAAGCGTCAGGATCGGACCCAGAATAACCAGACCCAAGGTTCCGATATTGCGCATTTTTCGTGACTTGCGCCACCGGTTGATCGTTACGATCGGCCGGTTCTGTGCCCGGGTTGCCACCTTCTGCCCTCATTCTGATGTGTCGCTTGCGCGACGAACCGCCTTATGTCGTGGTCGTTGCCGGGCCGAGACCCGGATGCCACGGTTTGTGTGGCGATATTACATCAGTTTGCGGCGACGTGTCACCTGAATATCGAGGTCAGTGATCTTTTTCCGCAACGTATTCCGGTTAATCCCCAGAAGATCAGCACATTTTGCTTGATTGCCTCCGGTCGCATCCAGCGCAATTTCGATCAATGGCGCCTCGACCTCGCGCAAAATGCGCTGATAGAGACCCGGCGGCGGCAGAATATTGCCGTGCAGGTCGAAATAGCGACGCAGGTGCCGCTCGACCGATGTCGACAGTTTTTCGCGCTCACCGTCACCCAGAACCGGCTCGGCCTCGGGTTGGCTGCCCAGAACCGCCTCGACCTCGGTTTTCGAGATTTCGTCGGCGCGGCTGGTCAGGCTCAGGCGCCGGATCGCGTTTTCAAGCTGGCGCACATTGCCGGGCCAGGAATACATGCGCACCAGCTCGACGGCCTCGGGGCTGAGCCAGCGTTTAGCGCCGCTTTCCCGCTCCTCACGCACCAGAAAATGCTCGGCCAGCAGCGAGATGTCATCAACCCGCTCGCGCAGCGCCGGCACATGGATTGTCGCGCCGCACAAACGATAATACAGGTCCTGCCGCACCCGACCGCTTTCCATCGCGTCTGTCAGGTCGGACTGGCTGGTGGCCATGAACCGAGGCACATGATCGCCCGGCGTGTCCATCATCCGCACGATCCGCGCCTGAATCTCATCATCGATATCGGCGATTTCATCGATCAGGAGCGTTCCGCCCCGCACCCGCGCCATCACCCGCGCCGGACCTTCCAGTTCGCGCAAATCCGCCGCTGTTGCGGTGACAAAGGGTAAGGTGCGGCGATCGGAAAAGTCGTGAATAGCACGCGCAATCAGTGATTTACCAGTCCCACTTTCACCAGAAATCATGACCGACAAATCGGTGTTCATCACGCGCGCAACCAGACGATACAGCGCCTGCATAATCGGCGTACGGCCAACCAGTGGCAGATCATCCGGCCTGTCCTGGCGCTCGTCAGCGGGTTCGATCTGAACGCGCTGCTTTTGGTCCAGCGCGCGCGCCGTGCGCTTCATCAGGTCCGGCAGATCGAACGGTTTGGGCAGGTAATCATAGGCATCCGCTTCGGCCGCCTGAATGGCCGTCATGATCGTGTTCTGAGCCGAGATAACAATCACCGGCAAACCGGGCCGGTCCTCCGAGATTTTGGGCAGCATCTCCAGCCCGTTTCCATCCGGCATCACCACATCCGAGATCACCACGTCGCCCTTTCCCTCGGCAACCCAGCGCATCAGGGTGGTCAGCGAAGATGTTGCGTGGACTTTGCACCCCGCTCGCGTCAGTGCCTGTGTCAAAACCGTGCGGATCGTGCGGTCGTCATCCGCGACCAGAACTGTGCCATCCATCAGGTGCTCTCCTTATTATCGGTTTGGCCGGGGGCGCGGCGCAGAGACAGGCGGAACACTGTGCGTCCGGGCACGGACTCCGCCGAAATCCAGCCGTTGTGGTCAGATACGATCTTGCTCACCAGCGCCAGGCCAAGCCCGGTGCCATTTTCCTTGCCGGACACAAAAGGGTCGAAAATATCGCTGCGGATTTTGTCCGGCAAACCCGGGCCGTCATCAATTATTTCGATCTGCAGCGGCAGCGAATGGCCCGACCCATCGCTGCGGCGCAGACGGAAGGAGTGTTCAAAATACGTCCGCAGACGGATTGTTCCACCTTTGGGATCAGCGGCTTCCGAGGCGTTCTTCAGCAAGTTCAACACGACCTGCAAAAACTGATCAGGATCACCGTAAGCCAGGGGCAACGACGGATCATAATCCTCGATGATGGTCATATGGGCGCCAAACCCAAGCAAGGCCGATCGACGCGCGCGATCCAGAACATCATGTATATTGACGGGCCTGAAGTCCGGCGCGGACAGGTTTCCGAACTGCTCCACCTGCTCCAACAGCTTCACGATCCGCCTGCTTTCAGCAACAATAAGATCGGTAAGTTCAAGATCTTGCGATGAGATATTCATGCTAAGCAGTTGCGCCGCGCCGGTAATCCCGGCCAGCGGGTTCTTGATCTCATGCGCCAGCATCTCGGCCATGCCGATGGCAGATTGCGCTGCCGATTTCACCGTGTTGCCCCGGGTCATCCGCCCCGACAACTCACGTGGCGAGATGATCATGATCATCATGCCCGGATGGTCGATCAAAGGCGCGATCTGCAAGGCGCATTGCAATGGCGCGCGGTTGCCTGATCCGACATCGACATCATTGACAAACAGTGGCGTCCCAAACTGTCTCGCGCGTTGAAAGGCTTCTTCCAATGGTGCGTCAACGGCGATCTGATCCCAGACGGGATGACCAATTACGGCCTTTCGCGATGCGTTCAGAAATCCCTCGCCCGCGGAATTGACATCGGTAATCTTGTCATCACCGTCAATAATGAAGGCCGGCACGGGCAACGACGCCCAAATGCTTTGATCCGAGGTCATGCCGCCACCTCGGTATTGCCGCTCAGAGCGTCGCACAACATCCGCATCACCTCGGCCGGATCGCGAGAGGTCAAGACGGCGCGCCGCAGCTGCGCAGGGGTTGCGGCTTCGTCCATGTACCAGCCCAGATGTTTGCGCGCGACCCGCAACCCAAGCTCTGGTCCGTAGAAATCCAGCATGGCCTGGTAATGGGCCTGCACCATCCCGATCAGATCATTGCCATCGGGAATCGCTGGGGCCCCGGTGCCATAGAGGTCATGGCATACTTGGGCCAGCAACCAGGGCTTGCCTTGTGCGCCTCGTCCGATCATCACCCCATCTGCACCAGACTGAGCCAGCGCGGTCCGGGCGGAACCGGTGTCCACGATATCCCCATTGGCAATAACCGGAACCGATACGGCATCTTTCACGCGCCGGATTGCCCGCCAATCAGCCTGACCTTTGTAAAACTGACAGCGGGTTCGTCCGTGGATCGTGACCATCTGAATACCGGCCTCCTGCGCCCGCCGCGCAACGTCCGGTGCATTCAAAAGGGCATCGTCCCAGCCCAGCCGCGTTTTCAGGGTTACCGGCACATCAACGGCTTTCACCACCGCTTCGATCAATGTCAGCGCATGATCCGGTGTCTTGAGCAGCGCCGAGCCGGAATACCCGCTCGTCACCTTCTTGGCCGGGCAGCCCATATTGATGTCGATGACCCGTGCGCCCCGATCCGCAACCTGACGGGCGGCCTCGGCCATCCAGTGCGCCTCGCGCCCGGCCAACTGCACGGCCGTGTTCTCCACATCCGCCGACAGTTCGGCCCGTTCACGCACGCCGGGCTTGGCCTGAACCATTTCCTGACTGGCCACCATTTCACTGACCACCATTCCCGCGCCGAACCGCATCACCAGATCGCGAAAAGGCCGATCAGTGATTCCGGCCATCGGAGCCAGCAGTACCGGTGGCGACAAGTCCTTTTCAGCAAGACGGAGTGACAATGTGCTTAATCCTTGAGCATTCGAGGCAGTAATATCGAAATCGCAGCGTATGAACAACAAAACGACAGCATTCAAGCCTGCTAAATCATCAGTTGCCTAATAATTAATCACTCCTGTTCGGGTGATTGCCTCTCCATTCACCGCCCCCTAAACAGGGGCCCAAGCAGGAGACGCAGCACCATGACCACCGCCGCCATCATCGTTGCCGCCGGGCGCGGAACCCGCGCCGGGGGTGGCACGCCCAAACAATGGCGACCATTGGGCGGCAAACGCGTTGCCGACTGGGCGCTTGCAGCGTTCAAAGGGCATGTGGATCAGATCGTATTGGTTCTGGCGCAAGACGACGATGACGCCTGGGTTGAATTTCGCAACTCGAATCTCACACTTGCACCCGGCGGCGCTGACCGGGCCGGATCGGTGATCAACGGGCTGGCTGCGCTTGCAGATCAGGGTGTGACCCGCGTTCTGATCCATGATGTCGCGCGCCCCTGCGTCAGCGACCGGATCATTATTGAGGTTCTGTCAGCGCTGGAAGAACACACCGCAGCTGCGCCCGGTCTGACCGTGACCGACGCGCTCTGGACCGGTGACAAGGCGCAAGTGACCGGCACGCAGGATCGCACCGGTTTGTTTGCGGCTCAGACACCGCAGGGGTTTCACTATGACGCCATTGTCGCTGCTCATGCCGCCCACCCCGGAGGGGCCGCCGATGACGTGGAAGTGGCTCGAGCAGCCGGGCTGGATGTGGCCATCGTGCCGGGCGATGCCGATAACCTTAAGATCACCCGGCCCGAGGATTTTGCCCGCGCCGAACGTATATTGGGAACGAATATGGATGTAAGACTGGGCAATGGCTATGACGTGCATCGATTTGGGGACGGTGATCACGTCACCCTATGCGGCGTAAAGGTACCGCATGACCGGTCGTTGCAGGGCCACTCGGACGCCGATGTGGGGATGCATGCGGTGACGGATGCCATCTATGGCGCCCTGGCTCGGGGGGATATCGGCCAGCACTTTCCGCCTTCGGACCCGCAATGGAAGGGCGCGGCCAGCGAGATCTTCCTGCGCCACGCGGTCGCGCTGGCCGGGCAAATGGGTTTCAGCATCTCGAACGTTGATTGCACACTGGTCTGTGAATATCCCAAGATCGGCCCCTACGCGCCCGCGATGCGCGAAGAAATGGCCCGGATCATGGGGCTGCGCGCTGATCAGGTTTCGGTCAAGGCGACCACGTCGGAACGCCTGGGCTTTACCGGACGCAGTGAAGGCATCGCGTCACTTGCAACAGCTTGTCTGGTGAAATCATGAGCGTCGCGCGATTGATCGGAACCGTCTGCGGTGTCGGCTACCTGCGTCCTGCACCGGGGACGTGGGGATCTCTGATCGCCCTGCCCTTGGTTTGGGCTTTACACACACTTGGCGGGTTTCCCTTGCTGGTCCTTGCCACCATTGCCGCGTTCTTCGCCGGCCTCTGGGCCACGCGCGTCATGACCGCAGGTCAGGACAACCACGACCCCTCGGAAATCGTCATCGACGAGGTCGCCGGGCAGTTTATCGCACTGTGGGCCATCTCTTACCCCTCATGGGCGCATGGGATCGAGATCACGGCGCTCTGGCCTGGATGGGTCGCGGGGTTCATCCTGTTCCGCCTGTTCGACATCACCAAACCCGGACCCGTCGGTTGGGCGGACCGGCGCAATGATGCGATGGGCGTGATGCTGGACGACGTCATCGCCGGGGTCTTCGCCGCCGTCGGCGTTCTGATCCTGGCCGGGATCGCGCATGTGGTGATGGGGCTATGAACGTTGCCGATTTGCTGGATCAGGCCAAGGCGCAGGGCATCATGATCGCCACCGCCGAAAGTTGCACAGGTGGCATGGTGGCCGCAGCGTTGACCGATATCCCCGGCAGTTCGGCGGTCGTTGAACGTGGCTTTGTCACCTATACGAACGAGGCCAAGCAGCAGATGCTGGGCGTCCGGGCCGAAACTCTGGACGCGAACGGCGCGGTATCCGAACCCGTCGCCCGCGAGATGGCCGAGGGCGCGCTGCGGCAGTCGCAGGCGCAATTGGCCGTCTCAATCACCGGCATCGCTGGCCCCGGCGGGTCCGAGTTCAAACCCGAGGGGCGCGTGTGTTTCGGGCTGGCTGGCGACGGCCTGACAACCACGACGGAAACCATCGAATTCGGCGCATTGGGTCGGGATAATGTGCGCAGTGCCGCCCGCGACCATGCGTTGGACTTGCTGGCAAAGGCGCTTTCTTCAATCGCTCAAAAATAGGGCGAACACCCCCATTTGACGCACATTTAATCGTCACTTCGCCAAAAGCCCCAAAAACAGGCAACTATTTCGGGGTCTGCCTCTTTTTTCCACGCCCGCCCTCCGCTTCAACGCCCGCCACGCAAGTTGAAGAGGAGACCGGCCGATGAATGGAGCCGACACAGCCTGGATCATAGTGGCAACCGCCCTGGTCCTGTTCATGACACTTCCGGGCCTGGCCCTGTTCTATGGCGGCCTCGTGCGCGCCCGAAACGTGCTGAGCGTCTTCATGCACTGCTTTTCAATCGCATGTCTGATGAGCATCCTGTGGCTGGTCGCAGGCTATTCCATCGCGTTCGGTGACGGTGGATCGGGCCTGTGGGGCGGTCTGGGCAAAGCCTTTCTGAACGGCGTCGACGCAGACAGCCTGTCGGGCAATCTGCCCGAAGTCCTGTTCTTTGCGTTCCAGATGACCTTCGCCATCATCACCCCTGCCCTGATCGTCGGCGCCTATGTAGAGCGCGTGGGTTTTGGCTTTGTCCTGACCTTCTCGGCCCTGTGGATGCTGCTGTGCTACGCACCGGTCGTCCATTGGATCTGGGGCGGCGGCATCCTGACCGATGGCGGCATCCTCGGCGAAATCGGCGTGCGCGATTTTGCGGGCGGCATCGTGGTGCATGAAACTGCGGGTCTGGCCGCGCTGGTGATCGCCGTTGCCCTTGGGCCCCGCCGCAACCGCACCACGCCTCCGCACAATCCGGGCTTTGTGATGATCGGCGCTGCGATGCTGTGGGTCGGCTGGTTCGGCTTCAACGGCGGCTCGCAACTGGCCGCCGACGGAGGCGCTGCGATGGCGATGACCGTGACACATATCTCGGCCGCCACCGCGTCGCTGACATGGGCGCTGTATGAGCGGATCAAATATGGCAAGGCTTCGATGGTGGGCCTGGTGACGGGTACGATTGCCGGTCTGGCCTCGATCACCCCGGCCTCGGGCTATGTCGGGCCGGTTCAGGCGCTGATCATCGGCGCGGTCGCCGGTGTGCTGTGTCAGGAGGCGGTGAATATTATCCGCAACAAATTCAACATCGATGATACGCTGGACGTTTTCGCGGTGCACGGCGTCGGCGGCATCTTCGGCACGATCATGATCGCCGTTTTCGGTTTGGGGGCATGGACGGCTCAGTTGGGCGGTTTGGTCATCGTCGGTATCTTTACTGTGGTTGTTACCTTTGTGCTGATCAAACTTGTTTCCCTGATCACTCCGCTGCGCGTCGATGCCGAGACCGAGACCAATGGGCTTGACCTGTCGGTGCACGGCGAACGCGCTTATGACATGAGCAGCTGAGCGGGTTTCAGCACGGACGCTAAAAGCGGGCCTTGGCGGGCCCGCTTTTCTGTTTCGGCCTATCGACTCTGGGGGCGCAAGCAGGCTATCAGCCCGCAACGTGTTTCAGCCCAGAGGTTTGCGCCATGATCCCCAGTTCCTTCCCCGACAGCACCGAAATCGCCCGCCTGACCGCGCGCATGTTGCTGGAGATCAAAGCCGTGCACTTCAATTCGCGCGAGCCGTTCACGCTAGCCTCGGGCCTGCCCAGCCCGACCTATATCGACTGCCGCAAACTGATCTCATACCCCCGCATCCGCTCGACCCTGATGGACTTTCTGACCGTCACCGTGATGCGCGACGCGGGGTTCGAGGCCTTCGACAACATCGCAGGGGGTGAGACCGCAGGCATCCCCTTCGCCGCAATGGTCGCTGAACGCATGGCGCTGCCGATGACCTATGTGCGCAAGAAACCGAAAGGCTACGGTCGCAACGCTCGTATCGAAGGCGCGATGAGCGAAGGCGAACGGGTGCTGCTGGTCGAGGATCTGACCACCGATGGCGGCTCGAAACTATCCTTCGTGGATGCGATCCGCGAAACCGGCGCGACCTGTGGTCATACGGCGGTGATCTTCTACTATGGCATTTTCCCCGAGACCGAGAAGACGCTGGGCGATCATGGCATTCAGCTGCATTCCCTTTGCACGTGGTGGGATGTTCTGGCCGAGGCCAGAGCGCAAAAGGCCTTTGATGAAGAAACCCTTAGCGGTGTCGAAGCCTTCCTGAACGACCCCCGGGGCTGGCAGGAAGCGCATAAATCGTAACTTCTGGCCTGTGGACTGCTCGGGGATAGTTGATTTTCGAATCGCCTCGAAACTCGCCTATTTAGTCACAACTCACAAAACCAACACCAAATGTTGCGGTGGCACCGTTCTCGTGTAAAACTAGGCGGAAGTTATCCCCATTCAGATGGGCAGTTATCCCGAAGCCGGGGGCGGTTATCCCAACTTACCCCCATTCATTTGCAGATAGCTTGAACCGGGCTGGACGCGTAGAACCTCAGCACGGGCAGCGGGGACGAAATGAACGAGATAAGCAGTATCGAGCAGGCGGCGGCACAGATTCAGAATGCCGAAACCATGCCGCATTCGATTGAGGCCGAGCAGCAGCTTCTGGGCGCGATTCTGACCAATAATGATCTCTATGATCGTGTCGCCTCGATCATCGGGGCCGAGCACTTTTTTGACCCGGTCCACTCACGGATCTACGAGGTGGCGGCCGCACGCATCGCCAAGAATGCGCTGGCCTCACCCGTAACCCTGAAATCCTTCATGGCTGATGATGATGGCCTGAAGGAACTGGGTGGTCCAGCCTATCTAGTCAAGCTGGCCGGGGCTTCGATCAGCGCCTTTGCGGTGCATGATTATGCCCAGATGATCTATGACCTGGCCATCCGGCGCGAGCTGATCCGGCTGGGCCGCGACATCTCGGACAAGGCGGCGCGGGTCGATGTCTCCAGCGAGCCGAAAGAACAAATCGTCGAGGCCGAGCAGCAGCTTTATCAGTTGTCCGAGCAGGGCCAGACCGAACAGGGGTTTCAATCCTTCCTCAAGGCGGTCACAGAAGCCGTCAACGTCACCAACGAGGCCTACCAGCGCGGTGGCGGCATGGCGGGGATTTCCACCGGTCTGGCCGACCTGGACAAGCAATTGGGGGGCCTGCATCCGTCTGATCTGATCATTCTGGCGGGCCGTCCCTCGATGGGAAAAACCTCGCTTGCAACCAACGTGGCGTTCAATGTGGCCAAGGCTTATAAGCGCGGCCAAAAGTCGGACGGAACCGAAGGCGCAGTAGACGGCGGCGTCGTTGGATTCTTTTCACTGGAAATGAGCGCCGAACAATTGGCAGGCCGGGTTCTGGCCGAAGCCTCTGAAATTTCCTCTCATAAAATCCGTCAGGGTGACATGACCGAGGCCGAGTTCCGCCGTTTTGTGGACGCCGCCAAGGAACTGGAAGCCTGCCCGTTATTCATAGATGACACCCCCGCCCTCCCGATCTCTCAGCTCGCCGCGCGTGCGCGGCGGCTGAAGAGAACGCATGGGCTGGACTTGCTGGTCATCGACTATCTGCAGCTGTGTCGGGGGATGTCCGACAATCGCGTTAACGAGATCGCCGAGATTTCGATGGGCATGAAAGCGATTGCCAAAGAACTCAACATCCCGGTTATCGCCCTGTCCCAGCTGTCGCGTCAGGTGGAAAACCGCGACGATAAGCGCCCGCAACTGTCCGACCTGCGGGAATCGGGCTCGATCGAACAGGATGCCGACGTGGTGATGTTCGTGTTCCGCGAGGAATACTATAAAGAGCGCGAAAAGCCCGGCGATCACGAGCTGGAGAAGATGGAAGAGTGGAAGCAGGCCATGGAGCGCCTGCATGGCAAGGCCGAGGTCATCGTCGGCAAGCAGCGCCACGGCCCCATCGGAACAGTTGAACTGTCGTTCGAGGCGCAGTTCACCCGTTTTGGTAATCTGGTCAAGCCATGGCAGCAAGAAGGTCAGATCGAAGGGTATTGATTGGTCGGCAACTGCTTATAATTGTTTGAAATTGGTTCATTGGGGGTTCATCTCGTCTGTGTTAGGATTTGATGAACCCGCACAGGCCAAGGCCCTGATCCATTGACCGCAATCATCTCTGAAATCAGATATCGCAATGGTCCGGGTTTCCAGCCCAATCAAGACTACATTGAAATCCGCGTTCCTACAGGTGACGATGTTTCAGGCCTGTCGGTGGATGTGTATAACACCAACGGATCCCTGCGCAGTTCGACGGATTTGAGCAACGCCACGATGACCACGGTTGGCAATTTCGACTATTACGTGGTCACGGCCCCCATTAACAGATTTGGCGCTGTCTCGCTGACCGAAAACGGCAATGTGCTGAGCTTTGTGTCCTTCGACCGGGAAGTCACCGCCAACGAAGGCGCTGCAGACGGGCTGACATCGACCCAGGTCGGAACGAACGGAAACGATTCAACCTCGTCCCTCAGCTCAAGGGACGGTGTGAACTTTTTCGTCGATCCAAACCCCAACCCCGGTGCGCCCTGCTTTACCACCGGCACCCGCATCATGACCGATAAAGGCGAGGTTCCCATCGAAGACCTGCAACCCGGCGACCGCGTACTGACCCACAACGGACGCTATGAGGAACTTAGGCTGGTATTGTCTCGGACGCTGCGGACATCGGAATTGATGAAGATGCCGAAACTGCGGCCCGTGCGTATTCTGGCCGGAGCACTGGGGCAGGACCTGCCCCGCCGGGATCTTTTGGTGTCGCGGCAGCACAGGATGCTGACAAGTTCGCCCATCGCGCGCCGCATGTTCGGCGAAGACACCGTCCTGATATCAGCCATCCACCTGACCGCCCTACCCGGTGTTTGTCTGGATGACCAGTTGCCCAGCATCACGTATTACCATCTGATATTTGAAACTCATGTCGTTTTGTTCGCGGAAGGCGCACCCAGTGAAAGCCTGTTTCTGGGCCCGCATGCCCTGGGCACCTTGCCGCGTGAAGCGCTGCAAGAGGTTCTGACGCTTTTCCCTGACCTGTCCGAGCACAGCACGATGCCATCGTCATGCCACATCCCCAGCAACAAGCGTCAGAAGAAACTGATCGCCCGTCATGTCAGCAACAATAAACCTTTGTTATGTCAGGCTTCTGCGCGAAACTCAGAGCTTCTCGATCAAAACAGGTAAACGATGCGCGTTCTGAACCTGATTTATGTTTCAGCTCGACACAATTAGGGTCAGCTTTTTCAGCAGGTAACGCGTACCGAAAACCCTGATTTTATATCATACCAGCCAAAATCTGCCGGAACATCGGCATATGATTGCGGGTAAACGCAAGGTTCCTCTTGACCTTGTGCGGCGCAATGGCATGAACGGGATCATGAGTACCGCACGTCTAACAATCAACCTCCACGCACTGACGCAAAACTGGCAGGCGCTGGATGACAAAACCAACGTCGAGACAGCCGCCGTGGTCAAGGCGGACGCCTATGGGCTGGGCTCCGAACCGGTGTCTCGTGCGCTGGCCGAAGAAGGTGTGCAAAAGTTTTTCGTCGCGGTTGCCGAGGAAGGCGTGACAGTACGCCGGGCGGTCGGGCCCGAACCCTCGATCTTTGTGTTCTCGGGCCACATGGAACAGGACGCGGACCTGTTGACAGCGCATAACCTGATCCCGCTGATCAATTCGGGCCCGCAATTTCAACGCCACATGCAGGCATTGCCAGATCATCCGTTCGGCATTCAGCTGGACACCGGCATGAACCGGCTGGGCCTGGAACCCGCAGACTGGGCCGAATTGCGCAGCAAAGCTCTGGCGGCGAACCCTGCCGTCATCATGTCCCATCTGTCCTGTGCGGATGAACCCGAGCATCCGATGAACCGTCAGCAATTGCTGACCTTCCGGCAGATGACTGACGGTGTGACTGTACCCCGGTCACTGGCGGCGACCGGTGGCACCTTGCTGGGTCCGGAATACCATTTCGATTTCTGCCGTCCCGGCGTTGGCCTCTATGGCGGGATGCCGTTTGCCGGGGCAAGGCCCGTGGTCACTGTTGATCTGCCGGTGATTCAGATTCGCGACGTTGCCGTGGGTGAGACCGTCGGTTACGGCAACAGCTGGTCTGCGCGCCGCCCGTCGCGCATCGCGACCGTGGCGGCGGGGTATGCCGATGGCCTGCACCGCGCAATCGGTGGCGGAATTGATGCATTTGCAGGGGATATGCCCTGCCCCGTGGTCGGACGTGTCTCAATGGACCTGATTACCATTGACGTCACCGACCTACCCTTTAATCCTGAAAGCCTGCGCATCCTCAACGGACACCAGACCGTCGACGATCTGGCCGAGGCCGCAGGCACGATCGGGTATGAGGTGCTGACCTCTTTGGGCAGTCGTTTTTCGCGGGGCTACGTTGAATGAACCCTCTTGATATGCTGGGCGGGCTGGGACGCGCCGTCCTGACCCTGCTGGCAACGTTCGGCCGCGTCGCGCTGTTTGCGCTGGACGCGGTTTCGCATATTTTTCGCCCGCCCTTCTATCCGCGGGAGTTCGCGGTTGCGCTTTTGAATGTCGGCTGGCTGTCCTTGCCCGTTGTCGGCCTGACCGCCATCTTCACCGGCGGCGCGCTGGCGCTGCAGATCTACGCAGGCGGCGCACGTTTCAACGCCGAGGCCGTGGTGCCCCAGATCGTCGCCATCGGCATGGTACGTGAACTGGGTCCGGTTCTGGTCGGCCTGATGATCGCCGCGCGCGTGACCTCGTCAATCGCCGCCGAGATTGCCACCATGAAAGTGACCGAGCAGATCGACGCGCTGGTCACCTTGTCCACCCATCCGATGAAATACCTGACTGCGCCCCGCGTTCTGGCGGCGCTGATCACCGTGCCGCTGCTGGTCGGGATCGGAGACATCATCGGCATTGCAGGCGGCTATGTGGTGGCGACCCAGAACCTTGGGTTCAACCCGGCAACCTACCTGCTGAACACGGTCAATTTCCTCGAAATGCGGGACATCGTCTCCTCTCTGGTCAAGGGCGCCGCATTTGGCCTGATCGCGGCCATCATGGGCTGCTTTTACGGCATGGACTCGGGCCGGGGGGCGCAGGGCGTGGGGCGCGCCACCAAATCCTCGGTCGAATCCGCCGCAATCCTGATTCTGGCCGCCAACTTCATTCTGACAGGGGTGTTCTTCTCGCTATGATCCGGATGGAGAACGTACATAAGGCCTTTGACGAGAACCACGTCCTGCAAGGCATGAACCTTGAGATTGCAAAGGGCACCTCGATGGTGATCATTGGCGGGTCGGGCACGGGCAAGTCGGTTGCGCTGAAATGCATCCTCGGCCTGATCAAGCCCGACAGCGGCATGATCTATGTCGATGGTAAAGACGCCAGCAAAGGTGACCGGGATGCGTTTCTGGCACGGTTCGGGATGCTGTTTCAGGGCGCGGCGCTGTTTGACTCGCTGACCGTCTGGCAGAACGTCGCCTTCCGCCTGCTGCGCGGCTCGCTGAAACGCCCTGCGGAAGAGGCGCGCGAAATCGCCATCGAGAAACTGCGCCGCGTTGGCCTGAAATCCGACGTCGCAGACCGCTTCCCGGCCGAGCTGTCCGGCGGCATGCAAAAACGCGTCGGCCTCGCCCGTGCCATCGCCGCCGAACCCGAGATCATATTTTTCGACGAGCCCACCACGGGGCTTGACCCCATCATGTCCGGCGTCATCAACGACCTGATCCGCGAAATCGTGACCGAGATGGGCGCCACCGCGATGACCATCACCCACGACATGAGCTCGGTCCGCGCCATTGCCGACAACGTGGCCATGCTGCACGGAGGCGTCATCCAGTGGACCGGCCCGGTTGGTCAGATGGACGCCTCGGGTGATCCTTATGTGGAGCAGTTTATCAGCGGGAGTGCTGAGGGGCCGATTGAGGCGGTGCGGTGAACCAGTTTTTCTTGAGTTATTTAGTATTGTATGGATGGCCAGCTTGCTGGCTTTACGCACTATGCTTGGTCGTCGTCTGTTTCAGGAAGATGCCCTTGCTTGCTGGTAACTTGATTCTTGCAGGTCTAACGGCTTTTCTTTCACTTTTTGTGCAGTCTTCAATGCTATTTGTTTTAAGCAATATTTGGGCTTTTCTATTTATTCTCGTAATAGTCAGCGTACCCGAGAGAAAGAGCCAATTGCCAAAATGGGCGAGAGTGCTTGGATTTGCCTGTATCCCTGTGGGAATTGCGGTAACGATCGCATTTTCTCAAGTTTTCCGGGCATTTGGATAGTGGTCTTCGATCACTCTGAGAATTCTGTATGTGCACTCAATGCGCTCCATAATATAGTTGCCCTATAGACTTTGAGGATCTTTAGCAACTTATGACCCTCCGCCTCGCCACCCTCTCCCTCCTGATCCTCTACCCCATCGCGTGGTTCGCCCCGCTGATGCGCGCAGGGCTCCTCCCGATCTTCGGCCTCAGCGAAATAAGCGTCATCACTGGGCTCCAGTCCTTGTGGAAATCCGACATTTTCCTCGCGCTGATCGTCACCATCTTCGCCCTCTTCGCGCCCTACATCAAAACCATCGGCACCGCGCTGGTGCAATGGAACCTGCTGGACCCGCGCGTGCAGCCCGCTCTGAATGTGCTCGGCAAGCTTGCAATGGCCGACATATTCCTCATCGCGCTTTACATCACGCTGGCCAAGGGCATCTCATACGCGACTGTCGAGACCGCATGGGGTCTCTACCTGTTTACCGGCTGTATTTTGGCCTCGCTGGCCTTGGGTCATATTACAGAGATGACATTCGGTTCACGAAAAGCTCAGACCTAATTGATTGAAAACGCATTTCTAAGTATCATTTAGATATTTCGAGCAGCAACGTGTTTGTAGTTCACCGGTCCGCAGCGGATCATATCGTGCTTGATTGTCCTCTGCTTTGACCCGGTTTTATTTCGGTTGAAGAAGGAGATCGATGATCATGGCCGCCCTTCATAGAGTTACTCTGCAATTTCAGAACATCTTTCTGAAACTAACCTTTTTCCTGATCTGCGCGGCGGCTTTGTTCGCAGTGACGACCACCGCA
Source organism: Ruegeria sp. K11 (assembly GCF_056531905.1). Lineage (NCBI taxonomy): Bacteria > Pseudomonadati > Pseudomonadota > Alphaproteobacteria > Rhodobacterales > Roseobacteraceae > Ruegeria > Ruegeria sp. K11. The sequence goes on along the minus strand of NZ_JBQFMP010000001.1, from coordinate 424,842 downwards.
TTGGCTGCCGCCGGCGTTCTGCCATGGTTGTCAATGCAGGCAGGGTTCGCAAATGGCAGCGTCATAGATGCCGGAATTTACGTTCAATCAGGACTGACCGCGCTGGTCGTTATGCTTGCCTTCTACCTGCCGTCCAACGCACGCATGATGGCGCTGGAGAGTACCCATCGCAAGTTTACCATGAACATGCAGGACGTGGCCGGAGCGTACCAGTTGGCCCATGCCGCCGACCGCAGCGGGGCTTTTGCCCTGTCATCCGAGTTCGATGCGGTCAAGGAGCGTATGGCTTTTCTGCGCGATCATCCCGATCTGCAAGCGCTCGAGCCGCAGGTTCTGGAACTGGCTGCGCAAATGAGCCAGATCAGTCAGGAACTGGCGGATACTTATGGTGACGCCAAGGTCGATCGGGCGCGTGCTTTCCTGAAGCAACGTCAAGAAGAGGTCGAGCAGTTCCAGGCCCGGATCGAGGACGCTCAGACCGTTCAGCACGAGTTGCGCCAATGGACCCGCGATATCGAGATCGAGGAATCCATCGCCAAATCTCAACTGGCCCGGCTGCGTGACGAGCTGTTCGACCTGCTGCCCGAACTGTCGGCCCAACTTCAAAGTTCATCAGATGACACCGAACCCGGAACGCACAGTGTCATTGCAATGTCTCCCCCTCGCGCCGCCGAATAGGCGCACCAGCGCCCGCCGCCAACGAGGGCCCATCTGGGCCCGAGGCGGCGGCCACCACCGGCGGAGATGAATGCCCGCAAGGGCTTGAAGAACCGCCCGACCTGAGGCACCAAGTGCCGCATGGCAAAGACGAACACTTTCTCCTGCACGGCCTGCGGCGCCTCACATACCCGATGGTCCGGTCGCTGCGACGCCTGCGGTGAATGGAACACTATCGCACAGGACGTCCCGCTTTCAGCCGGGCCCGCCAAGAAATCCCTCGGTGGCAAGCGGGGCCAGTCCATCACACTCACGGACCTGTCCACCGAGGAAACACCCCCGCCCCGCACCCTCTGCGGCGTCGAGGAATTGGACAGGGTGCTGGGCGGCGGCCTCGTCCCCGCCTCTGCCCTGCTGGTGGGCGGAGACCCCGGCATCGGCAAATCCACCCTTCTGCTACAGGCCGCCGCCCGCTTTGCCCGCAATGGCATCAAGACCATCTATGTCTCGGGCGAGGAAGCCAGCGCGCAGGTAAGAATGCGCGCGCGCCGATTGGGGCTGGAAAACTCCCCGGTCCAACTGGCGGCAGAAACCAATCTGCGCGATATCCTCACCACGCTTGAGGCCGAAAGGCCCGGCCTCGCGATCATCGACTCGATTCAGACCATGTGGGCCGACAATGTGGACAGCGCACCGGGGTCGGTGTCGCAGGTCCGGGCCGCAGCCCATGAATTGACGACGTTTGCCAAACGTCACGGCGTTTCGATCATCATGGTCGGCCATGTCACCAAGGAAGGCCAGATCGCGGGCCCTCGTGTGGTTGAGCACATGGTTGACACCGTGCTCTATTTCGAGGGCGAACGCGGTCATCAGTTCCGCATCCTGCGTGCCGTCAAAAACCGCTTTGGCCCCGCCGATGAGATCGGTGTGTTTGAAATGACAGGCAAGGGTCTGGCGCAGGTCACCAACCCCTCGGCCCTGTTCCTGTCGGAACGCGGCACACCCAGCCCCGGCTCAGCCGTGTTTGCAGGTATCGAGGGCACCCGTCCGGTATTGGTCGAATTGCAGGCCCTCGTCGCCCCCTCGCCCCATTCTCAGCCCCGGCGCACGGTCGTTGGCTGGGACAGCGGACGCCTCGCGATGATCCTCGCGGTGCTCGAGGCCCGCTGCGGCATCCCCTTCGCGGGGCTCGACGTGTATCTGAACGTGGCCGGTGGCCTGAAAGTATCCGAACCCGCCGCCGATCTCGCCGTCGCCGCAGCGCTGCTCAGTGCCCGCGAAGACACTGCCCTGCCGGCAGACACCGTGGTTTTCGGAGAAATCTCGCTGTCCGGGGCACTTAGACCCGCCCCGCAGACCGAAAACAGGTTGAAAGAGGCGCAAAAACTTGGTTTCACCGCGGCAATTGCTCCGGCGGGTGGCAAAACCGGCACTGTGGCAGGTCTGACACTCACCCGACCCTCTGATTTGGTGGGGTTTGTTGGCGAAACCTTCGGAGCAGGTTAAGGTCGCGCCCCGAGGGGCAGAAAAACAGGCGAGGGCCATGGAAGGTTTTACTATTATTGACGGGGTCGTTGCCCTGATCATCGTGCTGTCGGGCATTCTGGCCTATTCGCGCGGTTTCATGCGCGAGGTTCTGGCCATCGCGGGCTGGGTCGCGGCCGCTGTGCTGGCCTTCATCTTTGCCCCACAGGCTGTGCCTCTGGTCAAGGAAATCCCGGTGGTCGGAGAGTTCCTGCGTGACAGTTGCGAATTGTCGGTTATCACCGGCTTTGCTGCAGTCTTTGCCATCGCGCTGATCGTGGTCAGCATATTCACTCCGCTGTTTTCCTCGCTGGTCCAGCGATCAGCTTTGGGCGGGCTGGATCAGGCGCTTGGGTTCTTCTTTGGAATAGCGCGCGGTATTCTTTTGGTCGCGATCGCGTTCTTTGTCTACGACACGGTGATGACCGGTCAGTCGTACACGCTGGTCGATGAAAGCCGCTCGGCCAAGGTGTTCGAGCAGTTCAGCGGTCAGATCGAAGAGCAGAACCCCGAAGCCGCGCTGGGTTGGGTCACCGCACAATATGAAGAACTGGTTGCCAGCTGCACGGCCGGAACCGAAGGTTAAGGCCTATAAGACATGATGGACAAGAAAGCCCGGTCTAGCCGGGCTTTTTCGGCTTTTGGGATCAGATGAACCCTTCACCGCCGCACACTGTGCAGCGCGTGTTTTTCAGCCCGAAACAACCGTCACACCGGCTTGAGATCGGCTTGCCATATTGATCGCGGCTCTTGATCAGCTCACCGCTGCCTTTGCAGATCTCGCAGGGCGCACGTCCGGCCCCGCGGCAACGGTGGCATCGGCGTTTATGCGGTGTCTCTTTCTTTTTGTTGACCTTGTGTTGCCACATGGGGGCATCCAATCTGGTTACTGGTACGCAACAGGAAACAAACTTACGTAACGACAGCACACGCACTCCGGTTTGTCACCTGCTGCGACACAAAATCCCAAAATCAATCAGCATGTGCTCAAGAATGTGATCCTTTGATGACACACGCTGCGTTAGGCATTATGTGAAGGCCGAACCGACATGGAATCGGAGCTGCCGATCTTGCTGTATCTGTTGTGTCTTGTGCTGGCTGTCTTGTCACATGCGGTTTTGTGCCGTCTGGACGATCTGCGACAGACCTCTCAGGTGTCCACATATTGTCAGTCCGGTCTGTTCCATTGAACGCTCTCACCGCCATAACGTCATAGAAATTGGAGCCCGTACATGTGTGGGATTTTGGGGATCGCAAGCAGAACGCATGATGTGTTTGCGGAAATCTATGACGGGCTGCTGATGTTGCAGCACCGGGGACAGGATGCCTCGGGGATCGTCACCTATAATGGCGAATACTTTCGTGAGAAAAAGGCCAACGGTCTGGTCAAGGATGTCTTCAACGCGCAGGACGCCGAGACCCTGTTGGGCAAGGTCGGCATGGGCCATGTCCGTTATCCCACCGCGGGCTCGCTGAGTGCTGCCGAAGCGCAGCCGTTTTTTGTGAACGCGCCTTATGGCATCTATCTGGTCCACAACGGGAATATCACCAACACCGCGCAGCAGCGCGAGAAAGTGACCGGCAAATACAGCCGTCACCTGCGCACCACGTCCGATTCCGAGATTCTGCTGAACGTTCTGGCGGACAAGGTCGCCGATGCGATCAAGGTCAATGGCAACGCGGACCCGATCCGTAACATCTTTGCCGGCGTGAAAATGACCATGGAACGTGTGCAGGGTGCCTATTCCGTCATCTGCCTGATCGCAGGCGTCGGGATGCTGGCCTTCCGCGATCCGTTCGGCATTCGCCCGTTATCCGTGGCCATGCGCGAAAATGACGGTGCCGGGGCGGATTATTCGTTTGCGTCCGAGGATGTAGCCTTTGGCATCAACGGGTTCGAGAAACTGCGCGACCTGCGCCCCGGCGAGGCGATCCTGATCGACCTTGACGGCAAGATGCACGAGTTTCAGGCCGTTGAAGGCAGCCTGACACCTTGCATCTTCGAATATGTCTATCTTGCGCGGCCGGATTCACTGCTGGACGGTGTATCGGTCTACAAGACCCAGATGCGCATGGGTCAAACACTGGCCAAACAGATCGAAGACTCCGGGCTTGAGATCGACCGGATTATCCCCGTCCCCGACAGCGCCCGCCCCGTCGCGCTTGAGGCCGCCAAGATTACCCGCATTCCCTATCGCGAGGGTCTGGTCAAAAACCGCTATGTCGGGCGCACGTTCATCATGCCCGGTCAGGCCGAACGACAGAAATCCGTGCGCCGCAAACTGAACGCGGTGCCGCTGGAATTTGACGGGCATAACGTGCTGTTGATCGACGACTCGATCGTGCGGGGCAATACGATCAAGAAGATCGTACAGATGTGCCGCGAGGCGGGGGCCAAGAAAGTTTATATCGCCAGCGCCTCGCCGCCGGTGAAATATCCCAATGTCTACGGCATCGACATGCCCACCAAGCATGAACTGATCGCGAACGGCAAAGAGATCGAGGAGATTCGGCAGGAACTGGGGGCAGATGCCCTGTTCTATCAGAATCTGGACGATCTGATCTGGGCGGCCAAGGAAGGCAACCCCGAGATCGAAGCCTTCGACTGTTCATGTTTTGACGGGAAATACATCACTGGCAGCGTCAGCGAGGATTATCTGGAAAGCCTGGAAAACAGCAACCGGGTCAGCAAGAAAAGGCAGGACATGCAGGTTCCCGGAGGGTCCTGGAACGCTGCAAAGCTGGCATCAGGTTAAGGGCTCAGGCTGTGTGGACCCTGCGAATCAAGTGACCTTCAGCGCGGCGATATTGTTACCATCTGCGCGATCCTGACAGGCACCCGAACCAAACCGGTGGAATTCCGCGCACAACTTCGCGGAGAAGAGGATGTGATCGCAAAGAGTTCGCCGGGGCGTCCTGCACATGACCCAACGCGACCGGACGACCGGCTTTTGTTTCCGGATCGCGTTTGATAGCCCCGCGCCTGACCAACCACTCACTACAAGGGGTCGGGCGCTCAGCTCTGACCACAGATCATGTCCAATGCAACTGTCGAAAGCGCGGCCACGCAACGGCGCGCGCTCAAGAGGAATTCATTGTCTCTGCTTGGAGTCTTTGGCCCCAAAACCGAGATGCGCGCATTAATCCGTCTGGCATCGGGGCGCGTGAAAGAGGTCGGGCACGGCAGCCGGGTGTCTTCAGGCTCGGTCATTGCCATCGATGCAGAGGGCGTGATGCTGCGACAAAGCGGCCAGACCCGGCGGATCACCATCCCCGGCAGCTAATCCTGCCTTGACGCCTTGCGCGCGGCGGGTCAAACCGCAGTCATGACCGATCAGACCAAAATTGCCCTTGTCACCGGGGCGTCCCGCGGGTTGGGTGCCGCACTGGCCGAGGCGCTGGCCCCTGAGTATCATATCGTCGCCGTCGCCCGCACCACAGGTGGGCTGGAGGAGCTGGACGATCGCATTCAGGCCAAAGGTGGCGCTGCCACACTGGCCCCGATGGATATTGCCGATCCGAACGCCATGGCCACCTTGTGCCGCGGGATTCACGACCGATGGGGCAAGGTTGATTTGTGGCTGCATACCGCCATTCACACCTCGGCCCTGACACCCACGCATTTCATTGATCCCAAGGAATGGGCGAAGGCGGTAAGCACCAATGCCACGGCGACCTCGATTCTAATTCCCTATGTCGCGCCCTTGCTGGGAGAAACCGGCCACGCGGTGTTTTTCGACGATCCGAAAGCCGGCGAGAAGTTCTATGGCATCTATGGTGCCACTAAGGGTGCGCAGATGGCCTTGGCCCGCAGTTGGGCCGTTGAAACCGAACGAACCGGGCCCCGGGTTTCGATTGTTGAGCCCGCGCCGATGCCCACTGCGGTACGCGCCAGGTTTCACCCCGGCGAGGATCGGGATGTCTTGACCAGCCCGACGGATGAAGCCATCCGGATTTTGGCCCTGCTGTAAGACTGGCCCTTACCGGGCCAGGCCTCCGGCGGGAGTATTTTGGAAAAGATGAAGCGGGCCGATCAGGCGATATGGGTGCCGTTGCGCCCGGCCAGATCGACGAAGAACTGCCACGCAACCCGTCCCGAACGTGCGCCGCGAGTGGCTTGCCATTCGATAGCCTCGGCCCGCAAGATGTCGGGGTCCACCGAGACTTTGTAGGCAGCGCAATAGCGATCGATCATCGCCAGGTATTCATCCTGATCGCAGGGATGGAAGCCCAGCCACAGGCCGAACCGGTCCGACAGTGAGACTTTTTCCTCGACCGCTTCGGACGGGTTGATGGCGCTGGAGCGTTCGTTTTCGATCATGTCCCGGGGCATCAGATGACGGCGGTTCGAGGTGGCGTAGAACACGACGTTTTCGGGGCGGCCTTCGATGCCGCCGTCCAGAACCGCCTTGAGCGACTTGTAATGCTGGTCATCGTGGCTGAACGACAGGTCATCGCAAAACAGGATAAACCGATGCGGCGCGGCGCGCAGGTGGTTGAGCAGTCGCGCGACCGAACCCATATCCTCGCGTTGCAATTCAACAAGCTTCAGATCGGGATAATCCGAATACAGAGTCCCGTGCACGGCCTTGACGAGGCTGGATTTGCCCATGCCCCGTGCCCCCCAAAGCAACGCGTTGTTGGCCTTGTAGCCCGACGCGAAGCGTCGCGTATTGTCCAGCAGCGTGTCCCGGGACCGGTTGATCCCCACCAACAGGTCCAGATCGACACGATTGACCTGCGTCACCGGCTCCAGCCGGTCCGGGTCGACATGCCAGACAAATGCCGGCGCTACATTGAAATCCGGGGCCGCCAGAGGCGCGGGTGCGATCCGTTCGAGCGCGTCGGCGATACGGTTCAGGGCCTCTTCATTCATATTTGCCTCCGGTCTGCACATGCGCTTTTCAAACCATTTTCCCGCAGTCTCAACAAGGGCGCGGCACGAAAAAGGCGCGCCCGATCCCGGGCACGCCTTTTCGTTTCAGCCGGGCTGGATTACTTTCCTTCTTCTTCCTGCATCATCTCGGCATCGGCTTCGGCTTCATCATCGTAATAGCCGTCGGCGCGGAGTTGTTCCTCGCGCTTTTTCTCGACCCGGGCGACGAGGAAGATGGACACTTCGTAAAGGCCGTAGACCACCACAAACAGGATGATCTGCGTGATCACATCCGGCGGGGTGACGATGGCGGCGAGCACCAGGATGCCAATCACCGCGTATTTGCGAACTTCGCCCAGACCCTGCGCGCTGACCAACCCCGCTTTACCCATCAGGGTCAGCAGCACCGGCAGCTGAAAACACAAGCCAAAGGCGACAATGAACTTGATCGTCAGATTCAGATATTCCTGTGCCGAGCCCTGAAACACCACGCTCAGCGGCGCGGCAGCGGTGCCGTCGGTTACGGCCTCTCCTTCGGCTCCGAATTGCTGGAAGCCCAGAAAGAAATCATAAGCCAGCGGCGTGACCACGTAGAAGGCAAAGCTCGCCCCCAGAAGAAACATGAAGGGCGAGGCCAGCATGAACGGCAGGAATGCATTCTTCTCGGACTTATACAGGCCCGGCGCAACAAAGCGCCACATTTGCATCCCGATATAGGGAAAGGCCAGAATGAAGCCACCCAACAGAGAAACCTTGATCGCGACAAAGAAGCCCTCTTGCGGCGAGATGAAGATCAAACCGCAATCCTGGCCACGCTCTGTAAGAACTTCGCATAGCGGTTGGGTCAGAAAGTTGAACAGCGGCGTGGCCACCGAAAAACAGATGATCATTCCGATCAGAAACGCCACGACGCAGTGAATCAACCGGGTCCGCAGTTCCGCCAGATGCTCGATCAAAGGGGCCGAGGAATCCTCGATCTCGTCCGTTTTGGTCATGTCTTGCTTTCAGTGTTCAACGCCGCTTCGGCCTCTTCCGCTTTGGTCAAGGCCTCGGCTGCTTCCTTGGCCTTGCGCTCGGCGGCGGCCCGCGCCGTCGTGGCTTGTATCTTCTTGGCTTGCTCGGCGCGTTCCGCAGCCAGCTTTCCGGTTTCGCTATCCGGATCAAACTTGGTCGGATCAAGCGACTTGGCCACATCGCGCGCAGCCTCGTTCACACCTTCCATAGCCGTGCTGACAGGGTTGGTCGCAGCGTTCAGACCTTTCTTGATCTCGTTCACACCCGCCTGATCGGCAGCTTCATTCATGGCGCTGCTGAATTCGCGCGCCATGCCGCGCGCCTTGCCGACAAAACGCCCGACATTGCGAAACAACACGGGCAGGTCTTTTGGACCCACCACAATCAGTGCAACGATTCCGATGACCAGAAGCTCGGTCCAGCCCAGATCAAACATCTATGTTCAGACCTTGTCTTTCTCGGTCTCGGGCGTGACGTCCTTGGCCAGTTCCGATGCGTCCTGTTCCAGCTCTTCCGATCCGTCTTTGACGCCCTTCTTGAATGCGGTGATGCCCTTACCCACTTCGCCCATGAGCGAGCTGATCTTGCCGCGACCGAACAGCACCAGCACCACAACAGCGATCAGCAGCAGGCCTGGAAGGCCGATATTGTTAAGCATGTCTTGTCTCCTTCTGCGTCGGCGCCACGCGCCGGAAATATGATCTGGCCCCGTGTCTACGCCCGGACGGCGCCCGGAGAAAGTGAGACAGATCAAATCCACGATCAAATTCCGGCCAAACCCGCATTTTTTGAGGACTCGCATTTCTCAACTGACAGGTTTATGTCAGTTGGTAATCGTTAGGAACAGGGCATCAAACCCTGATCAACGGAGACTCAGATGACCCATGTCGCAGAAATCGTCACGTTCACCCTGGCAGATGGCGTAAAACCCGAAGAGTTCGTGAAACTCAGCCAAACGACCGAAGCCTTCGTCCGCGCCGCGCCCGGTTTCGCCCATCGTCAACTGAGCCAGGGCGCGGATGGCCGCTGGACGGATTATGTCATCTGGACCGACATGAAATCCGCAGAAGAAGCCGCCGCAGCCTTCATGCAGCAGGATTTTGCGCCCGCCCTGATGGCCGCGATCAACCCCGAAAGCGCGCAGATGCGCCATGAAACCGTACTATGGAACATGACCGCCTAAACGCGGATCAGGCGGCGTGTCATGCGCCGCACTGACCGCCTGTTCGACATCATCCAGATCCTGCGTGACGGCAAACTGCACCGCGCGCAGGACATTGCGGATCGGCTCGAAGTGTCGGTCCGCACCATTTATCGCGACATGGATACGCTGGTCGCCTCAGGCGTCCCGGTCGAAGGGGAACGCGGCGTGGGCTATATGGTGCGCGAGCAGGTTACCCTGCCCCCGCTGAACCTGACGCCGGCCGAACTCGAAGCCCTGAACCTCGGCATGGCTATCGTGGCCGAGGCCGCCGACCCCGAGCTCAAATCCGCCGCCCAATCCCTGGCTGACAAGATCGACGCGGTCTTGCCGACACAGGTCATTTCCGAAGCTGACACCTGGAAATTCGCCGTCTACCCCTTTGCCGATGCTGCCCGCGGACTGGCCCATATGGCCCCGATCCGTGCCGCCATCAAATCCCGCCAGAAATTGCAGCTCAGCTACCGGCGGATCGACGGCACCCTGACCGAACGCATCATCCGTCCATTGCATATGGAATACTGGGGCCGGGTCTGGACGCTCACCGCCTGGTGCGAATTGCGCGCAGGTTTCCGCGTGTTTCGCATCGACCTGATCGAAGCGCTCTCACCCATACCCGAGATTTTCGCCGATGAACCCGGCAAACGCCTCAGCGATTATACCCCAAACGGCTGACCCGCTTCATCTTTTCCAAAATACTCCCGCCGGAGGCATGGCCCGGCACGGGTCATTTCAGGAACGGCTCGGGATCAACGGACTCAAACCCTTTGCGCACTTCGAAATGAACATAGGCGTTATCGCCATCCCGAAGCGCTGCAATCTTCTGGCCCCGGCGGACACGGTCGCCTTTCTTGACAGTGATATCGTCGACGTTGGCATAGACTGTCAGCAAATCGTTCTGGTGCTTGACCACGATGATGGGCACCTGATCCGCGTCTGCTGTGATGGCCGCAACGGTCCCTGCCTCGGCCGCCTGCACCGGTGTTCCGGGTGATGCGGCGATGTCGATCCCCTCGTTCTTGCCTTTGTCATAGGTGCGAATGATGGTCCCGCCGACCGGAAAGGCCAGCGCAGAATTACTCTGATTGGTAGGCGCATCCGCAGTCACATCCGGCGCTGGCGGCGGCGGAGTGATCTCTTCATCCGGCAATGGCTGGGTCGCACTGGGCGGCGTGGGTGTGGGCGAACCCTCACCGGGCTGCGTGACGTTGGTCGCAGGAACAGCGGCGGTCTGGACCGGTGCGGGCTGGTTTTTGATCGGGATCAGCAGAAACTGACCCTCGCGCACCACGAAATCCGGACCCAGCCCGTTCCATTCGGCCAGCGATTCAACCGGCACATCATAGAGCCGCGAGATCGTAAAGGCCGTCTCGCCCCGCTTGACCTTGTGGCCGATCGGCTCCGGCCCCGAAGGTGCGGGCGCGGGCGCAGGTTTGGCCGGCTCCAAAGTCGAGGTCTGAACCGACCCGGTGCTCGGCACTCCATCAATCGCCGAGCCCGCAAGGGCGGCAATATCAACATTACTTGTCCCACCCACCGAACGCGGCAAGGCAATTACTTCACCGTCCCGCAACGGGTCGCTGACCTGCAAGCCGTTGAACCGGGCCAGTTCGGTCGGGGGTAACCCGACACGCGTGGCGACATCTGTCACCGTGTCACCGCGCTGTGCGACCGCGACCTGATAATTTGGATAGGAAATCACCCCTCGCGCATCAGGCACCGGACGATTGGCCGTCGCATTCTGCACCGCATCCGTGGTGGAAAATCCGCCCACCTGACCGCGCAAATCATAATCCAGCGGTCCTTCGCAGGCAGCCAGAACCGCCAGCGCCGCACCACATGCCGCAAATCGACCCAGAGGGAATTTGGAAACTGCTCTCATTTTACTGTCCTCAACACCTGCCCCTGTTTGATCGGGGTTCCAGCGCTTTTCACCGAGTATACCTTTAATTGCCGTCCTTTCCCAGACCTTCCAGCAATGGAACAAATCGAACGGGTAATAATTCATCATATTCCAGGCCGGTTTCAGTGCGCGTCACACGGATCAGCGTCTGAACGGCATCTGACTGTCCCACCGGCAACACCATGATACCGCCGATTTTCAACTGCGCCAAGAGCGGCCCGGGCGGGTCCTCGGCGGCTGCGGTCACAATGATACGATCAAACGGTGCCTGTTCCGGCAACCCGAAGGACCCGTCCGACAGCATGGCGGTGACATTGGTCAGACCCAGTTGGCGAAACAACTGCCCGGTTTCCTGAACCAAACGCTTGTGACGCTCGACTGTGTAAACCCGCCGGGCCAGTTTGGACAAGACCGCCGCCTGATAGCCCGAGCCGGTGCCGATCTCCAAAACCGTATCCCGCGCACGGACCTGCAGCGCCTGCGTCATCAGCCCCACGACCGACGGCTGGCTGATCGTTTGTCCGCAGGCGATCGGCAGCGGCGTGTCCTCGTAGGCGCGATCCGCAAACAGCCCTTTGACGAATTGCCCCCGGTCAATCTGCTCCATCGCGGCCAGAACGCGCGCATCCGTCACCCCGCGCGAACGCAGGGCAAACAGGAATTGCATGGTGATTTCGGGTGTCAGTCCGGTCATTCGACTACCTTCAGCGCCTCCAGCGCATCGTGGGCGGTCAGATCGGCGCGCATCGGTGTAACCGAGATGTACCCCTCCAGATTCACCGCCGCATCGGTGCCGGGGGCCGTCGGGTTGTGCTGATATCCGCCCTTGATCCACAAAAACCGCCGCCCCGAAGGCGAGCTGTGAGGTTCAACGCCAAAATGCGTGTCACGGCGGAACCCTTGCGGGGCCACGCGCCTGCCCAGAACCTCATCTGCAGGAACGGGCGGGAAATTCACGTTGTAAAACAGTTTATAGTCACCCTGTTGGGCCGGGCTGGCCGCCAGAATGCGGCGAACCACATCGGCGCCAAAACGGGTCGCGGCCTCAAACGGGTCTTCCAGACCCAGGTTGCGAGGGCCGAAATACTGGGACAATGCAATTGCCGGCACGCCTTGCAAGGCCGCCTCCATCGCGCCCCCAATGGTCCCGGAATACAGCGTATTCTCTGCCGAGTTATTGCCCCGGTTCACGCCGGACAACACCAGATCCGGCGGTGCGTCCTTCATCACGTCATGTAAACCCGCCAGCACGCAATCCGCAGGCGAGCCTTCGGCGGCAAAGCGGCGATCGTCCAGCTTGGCGACCATCATCGGATGGGTGTAGCTGATACAATGGCCAACCCCGGATTGCTCGAAGGCGGGCGCGACGATCCAGACCTCGCCATCCGGGCCCGCCACGTCCTGCGCGATATGCTGCAGCGCGATCAGCCCCGGTGCATTGATCCCGTCATCATTTGTCAGAAGAACTCGCATGCCCGCTCCACCCCCGCGTTTTGCCCTTGATAGACCCGCCCCCGCGCTGCGGCAAGCAGCGGGCGCGCTCAATCTGCGGCATTCGCGCACCACTTTTGCGCAAAGTGCCAGCAATCAGGACGGAAAGACAAAGCACCGGTCACGGCGGATGGTCAGCCACATAACTCGTCCGGGCGCGGGCACAAAAACGTTTGGAACCGTCGCCTTGAGTATTGAGCCGTTGTAATCCATCCGAAACTCGACAAGGCTTTCATTGCCCAAAAAGCGCGCCCGTTCGACCACGCCCCGCGCGGCAACACCATCCGTGGGTGTGGGTGACGGACCTTTGCCGTTGCGATCAAAATCCAGCTTAACGTGCTGAGGGCGAAAGACGATATCGACATCGGTTCCGTCCGCAATCCCCGGCGCCAGAAAACGCCCGAATGGCGTATGCGCCAACGCGCCGTTAACTTGTGCCTGCAATACGTTGACATCGCTGAAAAAAGCAACTGCAGCCTTGTCCGCTGGTCGAGTATAAACATTATAGGGCGCGCCCTGCTGCACGATCTTGCCGCGCCGCATGAGCGCGATTTCGTCTGCCATGCGCATGGCCTCTTCCGGCTCATGCGTGACCAGTAAAACGGCAGCATCTTCTTCCTTGAGGATCGCCAACGTCTCATCCCGGATCCCGTCGCGCAAACGGTTATCAAGGCCCGAGAACGGCTCGTCCATCAGCATGATCCGCGGTCGCGGGGCCAACGCGCGCGCCAATGCAACCCGCTGCTGCTCACCGCCCGACAATTGATGCGGAAAGCCGTCAATGAACCGCATCAGGTCCACCTTGTTCAACAGTTCTTCGACCCGGGTCCGCTTTTCGTCTTTGCTGCCTTTCAGGCCAAAGGCCACGTTGTCAGCAACGCTCAGATGCGGAAACAGGGCAAAATCCTGAAACATCAGCCCGATCTCGCGCCGTTCCGGCGGAACACGAAACACCGTGTCACAGATCAGCTTGCCGTCGACGAATATCTCGCCCGAGCTTTGCATCTCGACGCCCGCAATCATGCGCAGTGTCGTCGACTTGCCGCAGCCCGAAGGGCCCAGCAGACAGGTCACCTGCCCGGCAGCAACAGCCAGCGAGACATCATCCACTACGGTTCGGCCACCAAAACGGGCAACCAGATTGCGAATTTCAAGCCGAGGAGGAACTGTATTCACCGCCAATTAAGGACCCCATTGCCTTTTCCGATCAAATTCATCGGGCTTGGCGGGGATAGCAACCCCACCCATCAGGCGCAAGAGATCAGCAGCATCCACCCGTTACGGCTTCGCCGGTTGCTTCAAACGGGCTTTCCCCGCCGCAGCCTTCGAAAATGCCGTAATGGGTCGAGAAGTCGCCAATAAAGTCGAAATGCCGCGCAAACCGAGTGTCTTTCAGCATCATCCACGTGTTGCCGCAAACCGGAAAGACCTTGCCTGCCTCGATCGCGTGATGGTCATCCAGTTCAAACAGGTGAGGAGCGTTAGGTATGGTGCCCTTGTAGATCACCGCTTGCCCATAATCCTCGCAGGCCGGTTCCAGGGCAGGCAGTTTGAACAAGCGATAAGTGGCCGAAAGGAACTTGAGCGGCGCAACGCGGTCTTCCAGAACCGGGTTCTCGATGGTCAGAGGTCGATGTGTGACCCGGCGCGGATCGCCGAACCCGGCCTTGCGTGACATCGACAGGAAGTCATTCCAATAGAGCGCGCCGGCCAAGCATTCGCCATACAGCACCTCATCTTCGGCCATAGCCTGCGGCACCCGGCGGTCCGCGTAGACATCCGAGAAATACATCTCGCCGCCATCCTTCAGCAACCGATGCGCGCCGCGCAGAACGGCCTCTTTGTCCGTGGCCAGATTGATCACGCAGTTTGAAACGATGATGTCGAAAGACCCGGGTTCAAGGTCAAGCTCATCCAGCTTTTCGATATAGCCGTGATGGAATTCCACATTCGACGCGCCGTGACCAAAGGCCTGCGCGTGATATTCCTGATGGGCACGCGCCACATCCAGCTGTTCCGGTGTCATGTCCACACCCACAACGCGGCCCGTTTCTCCAACCATGGCTGACAGCGCATAGACATCGCGCCCCGCCCCACAACCCAGGTCAAGGATGCTCATCCCCTCCAGATCCAGTGGCGCAATCAACCCGCAGCCATAATAGCGGGTCAGAACCTCGTCATGCACTTTCGAGAGGATCTTTTTCACGTGATCCGGCATGTCATCCGGCGTGCAGCACGCATTGGTCTGCAAATCCGCGCTGCTTTGAAGGACATCGCCGTAGTAATTCTGCACTGATTCATGCTTCATCGAAACTATCCCCTGTGTCTGACTTTGGGTCAGCTAATGCAGCCCCGCCCTTTGCGCAATCCACTCCAGCGACACTTTACAAAAGCGTTACTTCAGCAATTCGAAATCCACACCTGCCCGCACCCGACCGTTTACCTGAATCTCCAACCGATGGGGACCCGGCACCAGCTTGAACGTCGTCGCATTGCCTTTCAGCTTGTGCACCTTGCCAAGGTTTAGCGCGCCTTCCTTCAATGTGGTCTGTTTCAACTTATGCACCTTGGCGGATTTTTTACCGCCCGGACGTTGAAAATGCACGATATAATCGACCAGCACTGGCTGATCCCCCAAGCCCTCCAGCTCAACTTCGAATGCCAGCGCGCCACCAATGCGCGCCTCACCCGTCACCTTAATCGCTGCCGATATGTCAGCGTCGGAGTCATAGCCCAGAATCTTCATCGCGCCCGGATGGCCAGACTTGACCAACCCGCGCAACGTGTGGGCCGTCATCCAGCGCAATTCCGCCGCATCCTGCGCCCCATCTTTGGACCAGCTCCGTAGCCGGTCCAGCACCAGATCCGGATCTTTCTTGGTGATATCGTTCAGATGGTTGGCCACCGACCGCGTGACGTAACGCGTCCGGTCAGCGTGCAACCGATCCAGCAGCGGCAGAGGGTCCGTCAACTGCAATCCAACCGCCTGCCCCCAGGGCAAACGCGGTCGGGTTCCTTCGCTGACCAGACGGCGCACGTGATAGCTGTCGTGGTCGCACCACGCCTCCATACGCGCCAGCACCCGATCTGGGTGACGGTTCAGGAACGGACGAATTGCCCACTCCATCGAAAACCGCTGAGTCAGTTCCTCAAACAGGTCCAACGCCAGATCGGGTTGATTCAACCCAACGTCAGCAACCCAGTCACCCAGCGGCGCAAAGATGAAATCACCAAAATCATCGTCGCTTTTGGTGGGATCAAGCGGTGGAGGAAGAGCGCGCAGGATCACCGGTGCGACGTCTGACAAATTGCCGGGGACCGCGTCTTGCAGGCAAGTGGCGATCCACGCCATCCGCTCTTTCAACTCAAGCTCAGGCAGGCGCGACATCACCCGTTTCCCGAACACGCCCGCATCAAAAGATGGTTCAGATTTTGCGAATAATGCACTGAGGTAACGAACTTTTTCTGCGTTGAACAACTGATCCTTGAGTGAGAACCCTTGCGCCATCTCTACATCGTCAGGTTCGTGCTGCCGCCGTCCAGCAGGATGTTCTGCCCAACGATAAAGCCTGCGTGTTGCGAACACAGGAAGGCGCAGGCCGCCCCGAATTCCTGCCTTGTGCCATAACGGCGTGCCGGGATTGTGGCAGCACGTTCTGCACGGGCATCCTCAATCGAGATGTTTTTCTGCAGTGAAACTGCACCATCCAGCGAATCCGCACGGTCAGTCGCGTGGATACCCGGCAACAGGTTGTTGATCGTCACCCCATGCGGCGCGACCTGCCGCGATGTGCCAGCCACATAACCGGTCAATCCCGTCCGTGCCGCATTCGACAGGCCCAGAACCGCAATCGGCGAACGCACGGATTGCGAGGTGATGTTGACCACACGTCCCCAGCCCTTGTCCATCATCCCCGGCAACAGCGCCTTCATGAAGGCAATCGGGGTCAACATATTGGCGTCCAACGCCTTGATGAAATCGTCGCGATCCCAGTCCGACCACATGCCCGGAGGCGGCCCCCCGGCATTTGTCACAAGGATATCAACACCCTGCGCGGCTTTGGTCACCTGCGCCTGACCGTCCGTTGTGGTAACATCACAAGCCACGGTCTGCACGTCTACTCCATATTCCGAACGCAGACGCGCCGCCTCGGCTTCCAGTGCCTCGGCCCCGCGCGCATTCATTACCAGATCGACGCCCGCCGCCGCCAAAGCCTCGGCACAGCCAAGACCCAAGCCCTTGCTGCTTGCACAGACCAGCGCGCGTTTTCCCTTGATACCCAGATCCATGTGATCCTCCCCATCTATTGTTGCCGCCATGTCTAGCACCGGCCAGACGGGGAAGACCAGATTTCAGCGCTCGTTAATAAAAGAACTCTTCCCGCACGATCTTTCCATCGGCAACGTGGTAGACGCCAACCTCACGCATATCAAAGGCTTCTCCGGACTCTTTCACCTTGCCTTGAACTTCGAAGATCACAGCAAAGCGATCTTCGCCATGCGGGAACGGATCGCTGACGGACGCCCCTGAGACTTCATGCGCCCCTTCCCACCATTCATGTTTGCCCCGGATCGCATCCCTGCCATGCGTTTCGCGGCCCATACCCTCAAAATCCTGCGACTCGACCGAAACGGCATCTTCCGCATACAGCTTCTCTAAATTCTCTTTCGCGCGATCCTCGCGGCAGCCTGCCACCAGTTCGTCGGCAATCTCTTTCAAATTCATAGGTCCTCTCCATTATTTGTTCACTATATGTTCTTATTGCCATAGCGACACGATTCGAACCAGCCCCTTTATCTTGCCTCGGCAGGATTCCCCGCCTATACGCGCGAGCATGCTTGATACCTCGAACCAACCCTCTCTGCCGCCCGAGATTGCCCGGCGCCGGACATTCGCCATCATCTCGCACCCGGATGCGGGCAAGACGACGCTGACCGAAAAGTTCCTGTTGTACGGTGGTGCCATCCAGATGGCCGGTCAGGTCCGCGCCAAGGGTGAGGCGCGGCGCACGCGCTCGGACTTTATGCAGATGGAGAAGGATCGGGGCATCTCGGTTTCCGCCTCGGCGATGTCGTTCGACTATGGCGATTTCCGATTCAATCTGGTGGACACGCCCGGTCACTCGGATTTCTCCGAGGATACCTATCGCACCCTGACCGCCGTCGATGCCGCCGTGATGGTAATCGACGGCGCAAAAGGTGTGGAAAGCCAGACGCAGAAACTGTTCGAGGTTTGCCGCCTGCGCGATCTGCCAATTCTGACCTTCTGTAACAAGATGGACCGCGAAAGCCGCGATACGTTTGAGATCATCGACGAAATTCAGGAAATGCTGGCCATCGACGTCACGCCCGCCGCGTGGCCGATTGGTGTGGGTCGCGATTTCATCGGCTGTTATGACATGCTGCGCGACCGGCTGGAACTGATGGATCGTGCCGACCGCAACAAGGTGGCCGAGAGCATCGAAATCAATGGCTTGGACGATCCCAAGCTGGCCGAACATGTCCCTGAACATTTGCTAGAGAAATTGCTGGAGGAGGTTGAGATGGCGCGCGAATTGCTGCCCAAACTCGACCCACAGGCGGTGCTTGAAGGGCACATGACCCCGATCTGGTTTGGCTCTGCGATCAATTCCTTCGGCGTGAAGGAACTGATGGAAGGGATCGGAGCTTATGGCCCGCAGCCGCAGGTTCAGTCGGCCGAGCCCCGCCAGATTGCGCCCGATGAAAAGAAGGTCGCCGGTTTTGTCTTCAAGGTGCAGGCCAACATGGACCCCAAGCACCGCGACCGGGTGGCGTTTGTCCGTATGGCGTCGGGCCATTTCAAACGCGGCATGAAGCTGACCCATGTGCGCACCAAGAAACCAATGGCGATCTCGAACCCGGTGCTGTTTCTGGCATCCGACCGCGAACTGGCCGAGGAAGCCTGGGCCGGCGATATCATCGGCATCCCCAACCACGGGCAATTGCGCATCGGCGACACGCTGACCGAGGGCGAGGCGATCCGGGTCAAGGGCATCCCGTCCTTCGCGCCCGAACTGCTGCAAGGCGTCCGCGCGGGCGATCCGATGAAGGCCAAGCATCTGGAAAAGGCGCTGATGCAGTTCGCCGAAGAAGGCGCGGCAAAGGTATTCAAACCCTCAATCGGATCGGGTTTTATCGTCGGCGTTGTTGGCGCGCTGCAATTTGAAGTGCTCGCCAGCCGGATCGAGATGGAATACGGCCTGCCGGTACGGTTCGAGGCGTCTCAGTTCACCTCGGCGCGCTGGGTCAACGGGGAAAAGGCCGAGGTCGAGAAGTTCGTCAACACCAACAAACAGCACATCGCCCATGATCATGACGGCGACATCGTTTACCTGACGCGCCTGCAATGGGACATCGACCGAGTGGTGCGCGATTACCCGGCTCTGACCCTGACGGCGACCAAGGAAATGATGACGTAACACCCCGCGCGCGATCCGTCGCGCGCACCACGCGACAACGACTTTGGACATCTGATGAGCGACATCAAGCCGACCTGGGGAATAGTCATGACCACCCGGGCTCCGCTTGACGAGATTCTGCGTTTTGCCGCCCATCACATCGATCTCGGTGCGGACTGGCTGCATCTGTTTCTCGATGACTCCAACCGCCGCGCGGTCCGAACCCTGCGCGGGCATCCCAAGATCGACATTCGGGTCTGTAATGATGCGTATTGGGCTCGCCGTGGGCGGGAAAGACCTCAGGCGCATCAGGTCCGGCAATCCTTCAACGCAAACTTCACCTATCGCCAAACCGAACTGGATTGGCTGGCACATATTGATGTGGATGAGTTTCTATGGCCGATGGCCCCGATTCCCGACCTGCTGGCGGGTGTGCCGGATGACATCCCGGCGGTACGTGTTCGCCCCATCGAGGCGCTGGCCGGAGGTCACGATCTTTATAAAGCGTTCATCCCGGCCGGTCCTGATCGCAACAGGCTGGTCGAGGCAATCTATCCAAACTACGGCGCTTTTCTGCTGGGCGGGTTCCTAAGCCACGTTCAGGGCAAATTGTTTGTGCGCAGGGGTTTACCAAATCTCAGCGACCGGATTCACAACCTGTTTCAGAACGGGGCGCTTTTGCCTGTAGCAACCGAAATCCCCGAGATCGACCTGTGCCATCGCCACGCCCCGAATTGGGAGCATTGGCTGGCTCATTACCGTTTTCGGATGGAACGCGGGTCCTATCAAGCCACCGGAACCCCCAACAGAGCCCGCGAGATCGGAGGGTTGAATAAGTTCGAACTGCTCAGCTGGATCGAACAGGAATACGGCGAACCGGGCTTGCAAGAGTTCTATGACGAAATCAGTGGCATCGACACCGAGGTCCTAAATCGTCTGGAAGATCATGATATGATCCGGCACAGACCGCTGTGTCTGGATGAGAAGGTACAGAAACACTTTCCCGGAACCATCTGAATTGTTGCCGAAAATCCAGAGCGCCCCAGGATGGCAAATGATTAAACCCTCTTCATTTGACCCTGCCCTACGATTTTGTTATGTCCCCGTCCAAGCCGAAATGCGCACGAAGCGCATGGCCATCCGGGCCCGGCATATTTCATACGCGCGGGCCAGGTACACGTGTCCGCATGAACCGGACATACATGACAAAGTTTAACGAACTGAACCTGAACCCCAAGGTCCTCAAAGCCATTGAGGAAGCTGGCTACGAAACACCGACACCGATCCAGGAAGGCGCGATTCCACCCGCTTTGGAAGGGCGCGATGTATTGGGGATCGCCCAGACCGGCACCGGGAAAACCGCCAGCTTTACGCTGCCGATGATCACCCTGCTGGCCCGTGGCCGCGCGCGTGCGCGGATGCCCCGGTCATTGGTGTTGTGCCCGACGCGGGAACTGGCCGCACAGGTGGCCGAGAATTTCGACACCTATTCCAAGCACCTGAAACTGACCAAGGCGCTGTTGATCGGTGGTGTCAGCTTCAAGGAACAAGACGCGCTGATCGACCGAGGCGTCGACGTTCTGATCGCCACTCCGGGCCGGCTGCTGGACCATTTCGAACGCGGCAAGCTGCTGTTGACCGGTGTTCAGATCATGGTGGTGGATGAAGCCGACCGGATGCTGGACATGGGTTTCATACCCGATATCGAACGCATCTTCTCACTGACACCCTTCACGCGACAGACCCTGTTTTTCTCGGCCACGATGGCGTCCGAAATCGAGCGGATCACCGACACATTCCTGTCGGCCCCGGCACGGATCGAAGTCGCTCGTCAGGCCACCGCCTCGGAAACCATCGAACAGGGCGTTGTCCTGTTCAAAGGCGGCCGTCGCGACCGCGAGGCCAGCGCCAAGCGAAAGACACTGCGTGCACTGATCGACGCCGAGGGCGAAGCATGCACCAACGCTATCATCTTCTGCAACCGCAAGACGGATGTAGATATCTGCGCCAAGTCGCTGAAGAAATACGGCTATAACGCCGCCGCCATTCACGGCGATCTGGATCAGTCCCAGCGGATGAAAACGCTGGACGGGTTCCGCGATGGCAGCTTGCGTTTGCTGGTTGCATCAGACGTGGCCGCGCGGGGGCTGGATATCCCTTCGGTCAGCCACGTGTTCAATTTCGACGTCCCCGGCCACCCCGAGGACTACGTTCACCGGATCGGTCGCACCGGGCGTGCCGGACGCGACGGCAAGGCGATAACAATCTGTTCGGGCCGCGATGAAAAGGCGCTGGCCGCGATCGAGACCCTGATCCAGAAGGAAATCCCGCGTCTGGACAATCCGATGCCGGTCGAGGACCCCAAGGCCGAGAAGCCAAAAGCTGAAAAACCTTCCAAGCCCTCGGACAGCAAGAAGACCGAGCCCAAAAAGGACAAGGAACCCAAGGGGCGTGGACGCGGTCGCAGCGAAAACAGAGGCTCTGCCGTTGTTGGTATGGGTGATCACATGCCCAGTTTCATCGCGCTTAGCTTTGATGAGCGCCGCGCGGGCTAGATCGACAATACCAACGCCAGAATCGACGCACCCAGCAATGTCATCCCGGCGATTTCGCGCCGGGTGATGCGTTCGCGGAAAAACAGGATCGACGCAAACAGGCTGAAGATCAGCTCGACCTGCCCCAAGGCTTTAACATAGGCCGCATTCTGCAGCGTGAACGCAAAGAACCAGCAGAACGAGCCACACAGACTGGTCAGACCGACAAACATGCCCGTCCTGCGCGTGTCCCAGACCGCGCGCAACTCGGCCCGGTCACGCCACAGCAGCCACGCGCCCATGCTCAGAAACTGGAACGTGACCACAAAGGTCAGTGTGACCAATGCCCTGAACCAGGCGTCGATATCCCCCAGTTCCAGCGAAGCGCCGCGATACCCGACCGAAGAAAAGGCAAACAGCACGCCCGACCCAAGCCCCAAGCGCGAGGCACGGTTGCTCAGGTGTTTCCACCATGCACCTTCGCCGCCGGGGTTTTTGGACAACAACAGGACAGCGCACAGGCCCAGCAGAATGGCAACAAATGCGCCGCCGGAGACCTGATCCCCCAGAACGAGAAACCCGACAATGGCAGTTTGAATGACTTCTGTTTTCTTGAAGGTGATCCCGACCGCAAAATTCCGCTGTTTGAACAAAGCGACCACACAAATAGTCGCCAGGATCTGCGCCGTTCCCCCCACAATCGCATAAAGCCAGAACCAACCGGTCAAAGACGGCACGGAAAACCCAGTCAGCCAGATTGCGGAAATCAGTGCGACCAGGACCAGCGGCAAGGAATAGGCGAACCGTGCAAAGGTTGCGCCCGCCGCCGACAATTTCACACTGCTCAGCGATTTTTGCAGCATGAACCGCACGGTCTGAAACGTCGCGGCCGCGATTGTGACGGGAATCCAAAGGCTCATAAGAACCCTTGTGTCGTGAAATCAGCCCTTTGGCCAGAGAGGATGCGCCACCGGATCCTTGGCGCACCAAAAATAAGCCCGAAAGATCTCACCGTATGAGCGGTAGACATAGCCCTCGTTCAAGGTCAGATATTTGTCTTTGCCGTCCCGATACAAGGCTGGCAGCCGATACCAGGGTGCGCTTGGGTTCATATGATGAACGACGTGCAGGTTGTTGTTCAGAAACAGAAAAGCAAGAAAACCACGATCTTCGATAATGACTGTTCTGGCCCCCGACTTGTCATGTGCCCGATGTTCCAGAAACGTTCGGATTTTGACCAGAGCCAAGCCTATATAAGCGGACAGAACATAGGCCCAAACCGGCGTTCCCGATTGGGTGACTACAAAAAGAACGCCGACAACACCGATCACATGCACAGCCCATGCGCGCAGCACTCTGCCTTCACCACGTGCAATCCCGCGCGCCTCAGCTTTCAGGAATACAAGCTGACCAATGGCCGGCCCGAGAATGATACGACCCAGCAGAGTGTTATTGATGCGCAGCAGTCGTCTCTGCCAATTGCGCAAGCTTTGCCAAACTGAAGGGTCCTGATAGTTCGATTCGGGATCGTCATATGGATCAGTCAGGGTCGCATCACGATGATGGGCCAGATGCAAATCCCGGAACCGCTGGTATGGGATGAACAGGGTCAGCGGCAGCGCCATCAGCGCCTCGTTCAACCATCGTGCGCGAAAAGGATGTCCGTGCAGCGCCTCATGGGTCAGGGACGAATGCAGGGCTGCCACCATCCCCATGATCGGGATCATCCACAGAACCGGAAGACAGAATAATGCCAGCAGCCACGCCATGTAGCACAGGATGATCAGGGCAAACGTGCCCCACTCCGGCCCGGCGCGCTCAGACATTTCGGCCCCAGGCCACGCCGGCCCAGAAACGTTCGTACATTACATAAAGCGTCAGACCGATGGCCGTATTCACCACGGCAAGCGTTCCCCCGATGGCTGTCGATCCGGTTGTCACTCCACCCACCAGAGTCATCACCATCAGGCCGATTGCATTCCACACCACCGCTTTCACGACCGATCTGCGCCGCGTTTCCATTCCGTCACCCGTTTTGTTGTTATAATTCAAGACGTACGCGCGGTGCAGAACGTTGAACATTCTGTATGTAGTTAACAAAACTCACATATTGTGATAATTTCCAAACAATGTTGGACAAAATTGACAAACGCGACCGCGCCGCTGAGTTCCGGTATCGTCTCGCCCAAGCGATGGAGGGCCGTCAAATCAGTCAGAGCGCGCTGGCCCGCGACATCGGCGTGGATCGTTCGACCGTATCCCAGCTTCTGACAGGTGACGGCGCGCGGTTGCCCAACGCTCATGTGGTCGGCAGTTGTGCATCGGCGTTGGGCGTTTCCGCCGATTGGTTACTCAGCCTGTCTGACCGGCCTGAAAGCGCCGCTGAACTTCTGGCCAGTTCCCTGACGGTGACCGAAGCGCCACGCGCACTTGTGGATGAACGAATTTTCGCGTGGCACAAAGAGGCTGCAGGTTACAAAATCCGTTATGTTCCGGCCACTTTGCCTGACATGCTAAAGACACGAGCGGTGCTGGAATGGGAATATGCGCCTCATTTGGGGCGCAGCGCAGATCAGGCGATTGGAGCGTCCGCCGACCGCCTAACATGGATGCGTGCGGCACAATCCGACTATGAAATCGCCATGCCGCTTTATGAAATCGACAGTTTTGTTGCCGCAACCGGGTATTATGAAGGACTGGCCCTGGCGACACGGCTGGCGCAGATCGACCATCTGCTAACCCTTTGCGATCAGTTGTACCCACGGTTGCGTATCTACCTGTTTGACGCCAAACGGCTTTACTCCGCGCCGGTGACGATCTTTGGTCCCTTAATGTGCGTGTTTTATGCCGGAAGTCACTACATGGCCTTCCGGGATCGAGACCGGATCGAAACTTTTACCCGCCATTTTGATCAGTTAGTCCGCGAAGCTGATATCACCGCGCGGGATTTCCCCACACATCTTGAGCATATGCGCGAAAAGATGCGCTAGGACCCAACCTGTGGTATTGTCCAAAGGCGCGAACTTTCAGGCATTCCGACCAATGACGGAGGACCACAGGAATGGACGCATTACAAACCGCTCAATACGCCCGCGCGCTTTACTCGGCACACGGAGATCGGGCCGAGGCCGAAGCCGCCAAGAAGATGCGCGAATGCGAGGCCGCCGGACAGGCAGAACAGGCGCAGGATTGGCAGGCCGTTCGTCAGACCATCCGCCAGATTCGCGGCCCCAATCAGGGTTGATCACACCTTTGGGTCGGGGTTGACGGTGTGCCCATCCACGGCAATGACTTGCCCCGACACCAGCCGCGCCGCGTCCGAGGCCAGAAACACGGCCATGTTGGCAATATCACTGGCCTCGACGAACCGCCCCATTGAGGTGCCCGAAGCATAGCCGTTGTAAACCTGATCGCGACTCATGCCCTTGGCCACGGCTTCACGCTGCAGAACCCCTTCCATGCGCGGACCTTCGATCGAGCCCGGGCAAATGATGTTACAGCGGACACCGTATGGGCCCAACTCCATCGCAAGTGTTTTGCCCAACCCGATGACGCCCCATTTAGCGGCCGCATAAGGCGCGCGATTGGGATAGCCGAATTGACCTGCGGTCGAGGACGTGATCAGAATCGCCCCGCTACCCTGTTGCTTGAGAATAGGGGCGGCGTATTTCGCGCATAGAAACGTGCCCTCAAGGTTCACCGACAGGCAGTTCCGCCAATCATTCAACGCCACGTCCTCGACCAAAGCCGTCGGTCCAGCGATACCGGCATTTGCGCAAAGCGTATCCACCCCGCCCCATTCCGCAGTGACCCGGGCAAACATGGTCGTCACATCGCTCTCATCCGCGACATCAATATGGGACGTGACCCAATGCGCGGGACATTCCGACAAGGCCGCCTGATCCACATCAGCCACCCAAACCCGCGCACCCGCCGCATCAAACGCCTCAGCCATGGCGCGCCCGACGCCAGCGGCTCCAGCCGTGATCAGTACCCGCCTGCTCATACAGGCTTGCGGATCGCGGCACCCGCGCCTTCGGGATAGGGCAACCCGGCTTGCGCCTCGGCGATCCGCGCCATCGCTGCCTCGATCTGAGGTGAAGGTGCGCTGGGGCGCCGGTTGTCCAGGCTGACATGCAACAAAAAGCTCTCGCCCGTGGCCAGCAACTTGTCGCCTTCATACATGCTATGAAACACATGCAGTTTCTTGCCCTGCCCCAGCAGCATCTGCGTCCGGCACTCGATCCGCGCACCCGCATGCGTTTCGTGTATGTATCTGATGTGATTTTCGGCGGTGAAATAGCTGCCACCGGTGGCGATATAATCCATGTCACATCCGACGATCTCCATGAACCGGTCTGTGGCCGCGGCGAAAGCCTCAAGGTATTTCGCCTCATTCATGTGTCCGTTGTAATCGGTCCAGTCCAGCGGCACTGCACGGGCCAGCGTCAGGATCGGCTGGCTCAAATCCGCCTGATCCAATGTCGGCAGCGCGCCGGGTTTCAAAACCGCATCATGCTGATTCAGTACTGCCCCGGCACCATAATCCTGCGCCTTCAGCGCCCGCATCATCCCGACAAGATTATTGTCGCGGATGCGCTCCAATTCCCGAATCGAATGCATGCCCGACTGCGCATCCGACTGCTCCGCAATCATATCGACCAGTTCGTCTGTGAAATCCGGCACATCCATAAGTTTGGTCCAGGGCCATTTCAGCGCAGGCCCGAACTGCGCCATAAAATGCCTCATCCCGGCCTCGCCCCCGGCTACGCGGTAGGTTTCAAACAAGCCCATCTGCGCCCAACGGATACCAAAGCCCATGCGAATGGCCTCATCGACCTCTTCCGTCGTGGCGATTCCGTCCTTGACCAGCCACAACGCCTCGCGCCAAACCGCTTCAAGAAACCGGTCAGCAATATGCGCATCGATCTCTTTTCGCAGATGCAACGGAAAGAACCCGAGCGATTTCAAAAGCTCCTGCGCCCGCGCGACCATTTCCGGCGGGTTTTTATCGGTGGGCACCAACTCAACCAGCGGCAGCAGATACACCGGGTTAAACGGATGCGTGACCACAATCTGCTCAGGCCGCAACGCTCCTTGCTGCAGTTCCGATGGCTTGAACCCGCTGGTCGAGGACCCGATGATCGCCTCCGGATCACAGGCCTGCTGCAAACCTTTGTAGACCTTTAGCTTCATATCCAGGCGTTCCGGCACGCTTTCCTGAATCCAGACGGCCCCCCGCACGGCTTCGCCCATCTCGTCATGAAAACTCAGCGCCCCCTCAGGCGGCAAAGGTACATCACACAACCCCGGCAGCGACCGCCGTGCATTGTCCAGAACCTCACCAATCTTGCGCTCGGCTTCCGGGTCCGGATCAAACACCCGCACATCCCAGCCGTTCAGCAGGAACCGAGCGGCCCATCCGCCGCCAATAACCCCGCCACCGATAATCGCCGCTGCTTTCATCTCAACACGTCCCAAACTTCATCTGGCCCAAAATATCCCGGGGGTTTGGGGGCTGGCCCCCAATCCACCCTACCCTCACGGCGCCACCGGTGCCCGTTTCACCAACCCCAACTTCTCACGCACCGCCTCGGGTCCGATCACGCGCGCCCCCATGTTTTCAATGATCGTTCCTGCACGTTCCACCAATTGCCAGTTCTCGGCCAATACGCCCTTGTCCAGCCACAGGTTATCCTCAAGCCCGACCCGTACGTTACCCCCCGCCAGCACGGAGGCCGCGACATAGGCCATCTGATGCCGTCCCAAAGCAAAAGCACTGAACGTCCAATCATCAGGCACATTGTTAACCATCGCCATAAAAGTGTTCAGATCGTCCGGCGCACCCCACGGCACACCCATGCACAGCTGTACCAGAGCATCCGGTTCCAGCACGCCCTCTTTCACCAACTGCTTGGCAAACCACAGATGACCGGTGTCAAACGCCTCGATCTCGGGCTTCACCCCAAGATCGGTCATCATCTGTCCCATCGCCCGCAACATGCCGGGCGTGTTGGTCATCACATAATCAGCCTCGGCAAAGTTCATAGTGCCGCAATCCAGCGTACAGATCTCGGGAAGACACGCGGCAACATGCGCCACGCGCTCATTCGCCCCGATCATGTCGGTCGCGGCCTCGTTCACCGGAAACGGGCTCTCGACGCCGCCGAGCACGATATCCCCGCCCATACCCGCCGTCAGGTTCAAAACCACATCCACATCCGCATCGCGAATCCGGTCTGTCACCTCCCGATACAGGCCCAAATCGCGCGAGGGCGCGCCGCTCTCCGGATCACGCACATGGCAATGCACCACCGCCGCCCCCGCCTTTGCCGCAGCAATCGCGCTTTCAGCAATCTGAGCAGGCGAGCGTGGCACATGCGGACTGCGATCCTGCGTCCCGCCCGAGCCGGTCACGGCACAAGTAATAAAGACGTCGCGGTTCATTTCCAAAGGCATGGCGTTTTCCCCAGTTTATACCGGCTTGTGCCACGGGTTCTCCCCAGACTTCTCCCCGGTTATCGATTTGCGTTGTTCCCAAGTCTGACGCAGCCTTGAGGAAACACTTGCCAGAATGCGAATCGAACTTGATGAAATCCGCAAAAAACATCCTCCAGCCTGAACATCGCGCCCTGAAAACGGCGGTGCTGGTGCTGGATGAGTGCAACACGCTCAGCTTCGCCGCCGCCGTCGATCCGATGCGCGCCGCCAACCGGCTGGCCGACCGCCCGGCCTTTGACTGGGATTATGTGACCGCCACAGCCGAACCCGCGCTGCTGACCAGCGCCCTGACCGTCCCGGGCATCCCGCTGGCCCGCCTGCAAAGTTGCGATCTGATGATCGTCGTCGCGGGCTTCCAACTCGCCCGCCACGCCACACCCAGCCTGCTCGGGGGCCTGCGCCGCGTTGCTGCAACTGGCGCCACCATGGCCGGCATCGACGGAGGCCCCTGGCTGCTGGCCGAAGCCGGTCTGCTCGACGGCCACGCCGCAACCACCCATTGGGAGGATCTCGAAAGCTTCGCAGCCCGTTTCCCGGCCGTCGACGTGTGCCCGGATCGCTTCACCGTCTCCGAAAACCGCCTGACGTCTGGCGGAGCCGTCCCGGCTGTGGACATGATGCTCCACATCATCGCCGCGCGCCACGGCGCAGGGTTCGCAGCCCGCGTCTCCGGCCTGTTCCTCTACGAAGGCACGTCCGCGCCATCAAAGCCCCAAAGCCGCACCGGCGCGCCACTCCGCCACACAACACTGACCGCCAAAGCAAATGCACTGATGGAATCCTCCCTCGACACACCCTTGCCTCTGGCCGACATTGCCGAGACCCTGGGCACCAGCCCGCGTACCTTGCAGCAACAATTCCGCCTGCGTCTGAACACCACGCCACAGGACCACTACCTGCAGCTCAGACTGGCCGAGGCCCGCCGTCTGGTGACCGACACCGACCGGCCTTTGATGGATGTGGCGCTTGCCACAGGCTTTGCCTCGCAATCCAGCTTTGCCCGTGCTTTCCGCACCGCCCATGGGCAATCCGCACGCGACCTCAGGCTGGAACGCACCCAGCCTACGCCCCACTGATCTTCATCTTTTCAAAATACTCCGGGGGAGCCGCGCGCGCCCCGCGCGGCGGGGGCAGCGCCCCCTAATACGGCATCGGATACGCGCGATGCGCCGCGTTGATCTCGTTTACAACATCCTCGGGCAGCCGTAAGTTGCGCCCTTCCAGAATATGTTCCAACTGCGCCACTGTCGTTGCGCCAAAAATGGCCGACATCATGAAAGGACGCGTCCGGCACCAGGCCAGCGCCATGTGAATCGGATCCAATCCATGCCGTTGGGCAATCTCCAAATAAGCTGCCACAGCATCGAAAACCCGCTCGGATTTGCGCCCTCCCATCTCGGCATTGATCGACATGCGCGATCCGTCCGGCACCGCTCCGCCCTGGTATTTACCGGTCAGAAAACCTGCACCCAAAGGTGAAAAGGCCATCAGACCCACATCCTCATGCACGCAAAGTTCGGCCATATCCGTATCGAACAACCGGCACAGCAACGAGTATTCGTTCTGAACCGAAGCGACACGGGGCGTGCCCGTCGCTTCGGCCAAACGCACCCATTGCGCTGTCCCCCAGGCACTTTCATTCGACAGCCCAAAGGCGCGGATGTTGCCCTTGTCCACTTGTGTCTGCAGGGCCGCCAGACACTCGTGCATATTGTCCAACACGTCCTGCGTGTCCTGCCCCGATGGTGTAAAATCCCAGTTCTGCCGAAACATATAGCTGCCGCGGTTGGGCCAGTGAAATTGGTACAGATCGATACAATCCGTCCGCAATCGCCGCAACGAACCTTCAATCGCATCCGGGATCGTCGCGCCCGAGATGGGTGCCCCGTCGCGCGCATGTGCCATCCCGGCCCCTGAATGCTTGGTGGCCAGCACATATTGGTCCCGGCGCGCAGCGTTGGCGGCGTTCCAGTTGCCCAGAATCTCCTCGGTGCGTCCGATCGTTTCCCTGGCAATGGGATTGACCGGGTACATCTCGGCGGCATCGACAAAATTGATCCCGGCCTCCAGCGCCATGTCCATCTGGGTATGCGCCTCGGTCTCCGAGGTCTGGCTGCCAAACGTCATTGTCCCCAGACACAGATCCGTCACCATGATTCCGGTGCGGCCCAAAGGCTTCATCTCCATCCGTCGCTCTCCTGAAATGCATCGCCGATCGGCTTACGCCTCGGCCTTCTTTTCCCAACGACCCGATTCCTCGGACCAGTATTGTGCCGCACACCCCGCGCCGGTCAGAGCCTTCCACTGCCCGCGCGCATGCTGAACCGCGGCGGCGTCATTGCCATCAAACAGGATACATACCCGTTCCAGACCATTCACCTCATCCGGTGCAACGCTTGCCCCGTCCACCGACATCAGGCAGGCCGGGTTGTTGCCCGCCTCGGCCTCGCCGGTTGTCAGCAGGATCGGCTGAGCTGCGTCATGCGGTCCTCCGGCACGGCCATGCGGCAGGAACCCGTCCTCGGGCCCCAGCCACAGTTTTTCGTCCAGCCAGTCCATCCGTGCGGACTCCGTTCCGCGCACGGCAATCCGCCACCCGGCCTGCCGCGCCTTGTCCAGCAACACGGGCAAAGTGTGCTCCAACGGACGTTGGGTCAGGTGATAGAAATAGACAGCGCCCATAATACGTTACTCGAAATTGTCCTGCACAAACCGGCTCAGCGCGCGTACGCCCCACCCGGTTGCCCCCTTCGGCGCATAAGAGGTCTCGGCAGCGACCGAGGCCACACCCGCGATATCCAGGTGAATCCACGGCGTGTCCTCTTTCACGAACCTTTGCAGGAATTGTGCGGCCGTGATCGATCCGGCAGGCCGTCCACCCACATTTTTCATATCCGCGATCCGCGATTTCAGCATCTTGTCATATGCGTCGCCCAAGGGCATCCGCCATGCGCCCTCGTCTTCGGCCTTGGCCGACTTCAGGAAGGCTTCGCAGAATGTGTCATTGTTGGAAAACACACCTGCATTCTCATGCCCCAGCCCGATGATGATGGCACCGGTGAGCGTCGCCAGATCGACCATGCCCACCGGGCTGAACCGCTCCTGCGCGTACCACATCACGTCACACAGCACCAAACGACCTTCGGCATCGGTGTTGATGATCTCGACCGTGTCACCCTTCATCGACTTCACCACATCGCCCGGGCGCGTGGCATTGCCCGAGGGCATGTTCTCGACCAGCCCGACCAGCCCCACAACATTGGCCTTGGCTTTGCGCTTGGCCAGCGCCCGCATGGTCCCCGCGACGACACCCGCACCGCCCATATCCATGGTCATGTCTTCCATGCCACCGGCCGGTTTCAGCGAGATGCCGCCGGTGTCAAACACCACACCCTTGCCGATCAAAGCCAGCGGCGCGTCATCGGTGTCC
The DNA here is from genome assembly GCF_056531905.1 of Ruegeria sp. K11. NCBI lineage: Bacteria > Pseudomonadati > Pseudomonadota > Alphaproteobacteria > Rhodobacterales > Roseobacteraceae > Ruegeria > Ruegeria sp. K11. Next base: position 393,292 of record NZ_JBQFMP010000001.1, on the reverse strand, counting down.
CCGCCTTTCCAGTGCATGACCACCACTTTCGAGGGGCTGTCCGACCCCTGCCCGACACTTAGCAGCGTTCGCATGCCCAACTCGGCCAGCTTGTCCTCTTCCAGAACCTCCACCTCAAGGCCCAGTTCCTGCATCTCGGCCAGACGGTCGGCGAACTCGGTCGTGGTCAGGATGTTGGCCGGTTCGTTGGTCAGGTCGCGGGTCATGCGTACGCCGTCCGCCACTGCATAAAGGGGGGCAAACGTGGCTTCAGCCTCATCCGATTTCGAATGGCTGATGACCACCTCGCCCATCGGGTCCGAGTCCTTGGTCTTGTGCGCGTCGAAATCATAGCTGCGTAGCACAATCCCAAGTGCCAGATCCGCGACTCTCACCTGATTGGAGGCCATGACCAGAAGCGCCTTGCCGCCAGACAATTTGGCCAGCGCGACCCCCGCCTTGCGGGCTTCATCCGCATCGGGACGGCGCGGCAGAACCAGCACATCCAATGCCTCGGCAGCCATCCCGGCGGGCCAAGCCAGCGAGATCACGTCGCCGGTTTTGGCCTTGCCGAACCGGTCACTTTCGACAAGGCGTGCCACTGCGCCCTTGGTCAGCCGGTTCGCGCGCCGCGCAGCGGGGTTCATCTTGCCATCCTCGGGGATGATAATGGCCACACGACCTTCGGCCGCAGCCATTGCATCCAGATCAAAGGGGGTAAAACGGACCGGTACCAAACTGCTCATGCCATGCTCCTGTTCAATGCGTTCCCCAAGACCTAGCCCGCAAGGTCGCAGTTGACCAGATATCAGTTTTCCAAGCGTCGCAATTGCAGTAAGGTCGCCGGAAAATAACCGGCAGGCATCGGGGGAAACATCTTGGCAGTATTCGGCAGGCATAGGCCGTCGCGCATGTTATTGCGCGGTGACGCGGCTTATGTGATTCTCTTCGATCACGCACACCCCGGAGCGTCCGCGTGATCCTAGACCGTTACTTCGCCCGGCGTTTTATCCAAAGCTTTGTTGTGATCGGCGGGATTTTTCTGACGCTGATGATCCTGATCGATCTGATCGAACAGGTCCGGCGCTTCGATGACGCCAAACTGTCGTTCGGGCAACTTTTGCAACTGACGCTGCTGAATACACCTGCCGCCATTGGTGAAATGCTGCCTCTGCTAACCATTCTGGCGACGATTGCCCTGTTCGTCGGATTGGCGCGCAGCTCGGAACTGGTGGTAACGCGGGCCATCGGACGCTCGGGTATCCGGGCCTTGGTCGCACCGTGCTTTCTGGCGCTTGTCATTGGGGTTCTGGCCGTGGCCCTGCTGAATCCGATCTCGGCGGCGACTTCGGAAGAGTTCCAGCGCCTGTCAGATGATTATCGCAACAATGGCAGCTCGACCCTGTCCATCAGCCGCGAAGGGCTTTGGCTGCGGCAAGGATCAGCCGCCGGACAGTCCGTCATCCATGCCACCGGCACCCTTAACGGCGACAAGCTGGGGCTGCGCGATGTCACGATCACGACCTTTTCGGCGGATGGCAAACCCAACGAGCAGATCTCGGCGAAGACGGCCCAGCTTGAGAACGGACACTGGGCGCTGCATCAGGCCAAGGTCTGGCCTATTCAGGACGATTTGAACCCCGAAGCCAACGCCATCAGCCACGAGGTTCTGAACCTGCCGACAACGCTGACGCGCGACCGGATTCTGGACACGCTGGGCAAACAGGAATCGGTCTCGGTCTATGACCTGCCGCAGCTGATCCGCGACCTGCGCGAAGCGGGCTTTTCCACCAAGCAATATGAAGTCTGGCTGCAGGTACAGCTGGCCCGCCCGCTGTTTCTGGTGTCGATGGTCCTGATCGGAGCCGCCTTTACCATGCGCCATGTGCGTTTCGGCGGCACCGGCATCGCGATCCTGACAGCCGTTTTGCTGGGGTTCGGTATCTATTTCGTGCGTAACTTCGCGCAGATTTTGGGGGAAAACGGACAGCTGCCCATTCTGGTCGCTGCCTGGGCGCCGCCGTTTGCCGCCATCATGCTGTCGCTCGGCCTTTTGCTACATGCGGAGGACGGCTGATGCGCAGTTTGCTTCCTCTGGTTATGCTTGGCGCGCTGGCACTGACCGCGCCCGAGGTCATGGCTCAGTCAAACCCGACCGCCCCGGAACCGCCCGCGGATGCCGCCCAGCAGGACCAGCCGGCTCTGCTGATCGCGGACAAGATTTTCATCACGCCCGACCGCCTTCTTGTCGCCGAAGGCAATGTCGAAGCCTATCAGGGCGATACCAAGCTGACGGCAAGCCGTGTAACCTTTGACCGCGACACCGGAGAGCTGAACCTGACCGGTCCGATTCGTATCGATCAGGGCGGGCAGTCCACTCTGCTGGCCGATTCCGCGCAATTGGACAGCGGCATCCAGAACGGGTTGCTGACCGGAGCGCGCATGGTGTTCGACCAGCAAGTGCAGGTCGCATCGGTTCAGGCCAACCGGGTGTCGGGGCGGTATACGCAGTTCAGCAAAGTGGCCGCGACCTCGTGCCATGTCTGCGCCAATGGCAGGCCCCCGCTTTGGCAAATCCGTGCCCGCAAGGTCACCCATGATCAGCTTGAGAGGCAGCTGTATTTCGAAGGCGCGCAGTTCCGCATTCTGGACCTGCCGGTTTTCTACTTTCCGGTCCTGCGCCTGCCCGACCCGACTCTGGACCGGGCAACGGGTTTCCTTGTGCCCTCGATCCGGACCACCTCGCAGCTGGGAACCGGCTTGCAAGTGCCGTATTTCTTCAAGCTTGGGGATCACAAGGACCTGACGCTGACGCCGTATCTTTCGCCCAACACACGCACTCTGGGCTATCGGTATCGGCAAGCCTTCAAGAACGGACGCATTCGGTTGCGCGGCGCTCATACCCGGGACGACCTGCAGGAAGATCAGGATCGCGGGTTCTTCTTTGCGGACGGCTATTTCCTTCTGAAGAACGATTTCCGGCTGACCTTTGATATCGAGACCGCCTCGGACGACGCCTATCTGGCCGATTACGGGTTCGGAAACCCCGACCTTGACCGCCTGCGCAGCGAAGTCGCGCTGGAACGGATCAAACGCGATACCGCGTTTCGGACCAGCTTCATACATTTCAAAACGCTGCGCGACAGCGAGGATCAGGATGAAATCCCCTCGCGCGTGTTCGATATCGACTATCGAAAACGGTATTTCCCCAAGTCCGCCGGCGGCGAGGTTGAACTGGCCTTTATCGGGCATACCCATCATCGCACCAGCAGTCAGGACGTTCTGGGCCGCGACGTGGCGCGCGCAACGGCAGATGCCGAATGGCTGCGCGGCTGGACCTTTGCGACCGGCTTGCGGGCACAGGCGCAACTGGGGGCGTCGGTCGACACGTTCGACATCCAGAATGACAGCGAATTTCCCAACCAGATCACCCGGGCAACGCCACGCGCCGCCTTTACCCTGCGGTATCCGATGGTCCGGCGCGAACAGGGGGGCGCCACCCAATATCTGGAACCCATCGCTCAGTTGGGATGGACTCATGTGACCAACACGGATGTTCCCAACGATGAAAGCACCTTTCAGGAATTCGATCAGGGCAACCTGCTGTCCCTGTCCCGCTTTCCCGCCGAAGACCGCAGGGAAGACGGCACTGCTGCCGTGTTTGGCCTGAACTGGGCCCGATTTGCACCCGGCGGCTGGCAGGCGCGGGCAACCGTAGGACAGGTGTTCCGCAGCGACTCAGACCCCGATTTCACACTGACCTCGGGCTTGCAGGGATCCAAGTCGGACGTCCTGCTGGCCGGGCAACTGCAGAATGGCAACGGGCTGTCTCTGGCCGCGCGGGGTCTTCTCAACAGTGATTTCAGCTTTACCAAGGCCGAAATTCGAAGCGCTTGGTCACAGGGTGAAACACTGTTGACCGGTAGCTATGTCTGGCTGGAACCCGATGAGGCGGAAACCGGTGGCGACGAAATCTCCGAGATATTGCTGACCGGGCGTCATGCCATCGACCAAAACTGGCTGACCCGCGCAAGCTGGCGCTATGATGTGAGCGAAACTGAACCCTTGCGGTATGGGTTTGGCCTCACGTACAGAAACGAATGCGTTCAGGTTAACATGTCTGTCAGCCGACGCTTTACATCGACATCAAGTATTGAGCCTTCGACAGAATTCGGCTTTACCGTAGCTCTCACCGGGTATTCTGTCGCAGGCGAAGGCAAGAAGTTCAAAAAGACATGCAGCTGATCTCAGGACTCACCACCTTTTTCCGTTCCGGCCCCTGTAAGGCCGTTCTGACCGCGGCAGTGCTTGCCACCTCTGCCCCGCAGGCATTTGCGCAAAGCCTGTTTTCGCCGGCTGTGCGAGTCAATCAGGACATCGTCACCTGGTACGAGCTGCAGCAACGCCAGCAATTCCTCGACCTGCTCGGTGTCCCCGGCAGCTCGGAAGACGAAGTGCGGCAGGCTCTGATCGACGACCGGTTGCGCAAACAGGCGATGCAACAGGCCGGAATCTCCGCCTCGCCCGAGGATGTTCAGGCCGGGATCGACGAATTCGCGTCTCGCGGCCAACTGACCACCGAACAGTTCCTGCAAATTCTCGGCGAAGCCGGCGTGGATCAGGAAACCGTACGGGATTTCATTGCCGACCAACTGGCCTGGCGCAACTATATCAGCGCCCGCTTTCTGTCGCAGGCCCGTCCCAGCGAAGACGAGATCAATCGCGCGCTCGGGCAAGGCGGCGGGGGCGGTTTGCAAGTTCTGCTGTCGGAAATCATCATCCCCGTGACCCCGCAAACATTGCCGCAAGCTCAGGCCCTGGCGGATGAAATCGCGCTGCTGACAGGGCAAGAGGCGTTCTCGTCAGCAGCTACACAGTATTCAGCGGCAGCCACACGTGACAATGGCGGACGGCTGGAATGGCTGCCCTTGAGCAACCTGCCCCCGGCCCTTCAACCGGTCATTCTGGGTCTGGAAAACGGCCAGATTACCGAGCCGATTTCCCTGCCCAACGCCGTGGCCCTGTTCCAGATGCGCGGGTTGCGCGAGGTTGCGGCAGGCACGCCGCAATATTCCGAGATCGACTACGCAGTATACCTGCTGCCCGGCGGGCGCAGCGCAGAAACCCTGTCTGCCGCCGCTCAGCTGACTGAAAACGTGGACAATTGCGATGACCTCTACGGGATCGTCAAGGATCAGTCTCCTGAAGTACTGGAGCGGACCACGGCAAGCCCGGCCAACATCCCCCGCGACATCGCACTGGAGCTTGGCAAGCTGGATCCCAATGAGGTGTCCACCGCGCTGACGCGCAACAACGGACAAACTCTGATGTTCCTGATGCTGTGTGGACGCACCCGCGATTTGGGCGAGGACACATCGCGCGCGGATGTGGCCAACGCGCTGACACAACAACGGCTTCAGGCGTTTTCCGACAGCTTGCTGGAACAGCTCAGAGCCGACGCCGTCATCGTCGATCAATGACCGCGCCAATTGCGCTCAGCTGCGGCGATCCGGCTGGAATAGGACCTGAAATCGCCGCAAAAGCCTGGGCCGCGCTGCGCGAGGATTGCCCGTTTTTCTATATCGGTGACGCAGACCACCTGCCAAAAGGCACGCCAACCCAACAGATCGACGATCCGTCAGCAGCATCATCCATCTGCGCCCATGCGCTGCCGGTCCTGCAGCTCGACTTCCCATCCAAGAACGTGCCGGGCCGCCCTGATCCGCAAAATGCAGCACAGGTCATTCAGTCCATCAAGGACGGCGTGTCTCTGGTCACATCCGGCAAGGCCGCAGCCCTGTGTACCGCGCCGATCCACAAGAAGGCCCTGATCGATGGTGCCGGGTTTGCCTATCCCGGTCACACTGAATTTCTGGCCGCGCTGGCAGGCCGAGATCGGGTCGTCATGATGCTGGCCAGCGACCAGTTGCGTGTGGTCCCAGCGACGATTCACATCCCTCTGTCTCAGGTTCCCGCAAAACTGACGGCGGATCTGCTGCGGGAAACCATCGAGATCACAGCCCGCGGCCTTCGCACCCAATTCGGCATCGCCACGCCCCGGATCGCTATCGCCGGTCTCAACCCCCATGCCGGTGAAGGCGGCAAAATGGGCTCTGAAGAGCTTGACTGGATCAACGATCTGATCACCAGCCTGAACCCTGATACCTACACACTCACCGGGCCCCACCCGGCGGATACCTTGTTCCACGCGGCTGCACGCACGCGGTACGACGCGGCCATTGCCATGTATCACGATCAGGCGCTGATCCCGATCAAGACGCTGGATTTCGACCGGGGCGTGAACGTGACGCTGGGCCTGCCCTTCATTCGCACCTCGCCCGACCATGGCACTGCGCTGGACATCGCCGGACAAGGCATTGCCAACCCGACCAGCCTGATCGAGGCTCTGAAACTCGCCCGACGTATGGCACAAACCCCTTGATGCTTCACCTGGCTGAAAATATCCCCGCCGGAGGCAAAAAACCTCTGGCGCTGCCCGGCCAAAACGCGCCACGGTGATTGGATCATGAGCGCCATCGACACCCTTCCTCCGCTGCGTGAAGTCATCGCAACCCACCAGCTTTCAGCCCGCAAATCGCTGGGCCAGAACTTCCTCTTGGATCTCAACCTGACCGCCAAGATCGCGCGTCAGGCCGGGGATCTGACGCAATGCGACGTTCTGGAAATTGGCCCCGGCCCCGGCGGTCTGACCCGGGGGTTGCTGTCCGAGGGTGCGCGCAAAGTTGTGGCGGTCGAAAAAGACACCCGCTGTATTGCCGCCCTGACCGAGATCGCAACTGCCTATCCCGGACGTCTGGATGTCATCAACGGCGATGCACTGGAAATCGACCCGCTCAGACATCTGACACCGCCCATCCGGGTGGCTGCCAACCTGCCCTATAACGTGGGAACCGAACTTCTGGTGCGCTGGCTAACGCCGCCCGAATGGCCGCCGTTCTGGCAAAGCCTGACCCTGATGTTCCAGCGTGAAGTGGCTGAACGTATCGTGGCACAGCCCGGCAGCAAGACCTACGGCCGCCTTGCCATCCTCGCCCAGTGGCGGGCCGAGGCGCGCATCGCGATGTCGTTGCCGCCCGGGGCCTTCACCCCTCCACCAAAGGTCTCAAGCGCCGTGGTCCACCTGACCGCTCTGCCCCAACCTCGCTTTCCAGCCGATGCATCCACGCTGTCTCGCGTCGTCGCAGCCGCTTTCAATCAAAGACGCAAAATGCTGCGCGCGTCGTTGAAAGGCGTCGCCCCGGATATCGAAGACCGTCTGTTGGCCGCGGGTATTCAACCGACCGAGCGCGCCGAGCAGGTCCCGCTCGAGGCGTTCTGCGCCCTCGCTCGCGAAGTTCAAAACCTCTGAATCGAAAAACCCCGAAGCGCGGGCCTCGGGGTTTGCAAAATCGATCGCTCAGGGCTTACTCAGCCGCTTCCGGCGCATCACCCTTGTCCTTGGCGGGATCCTCGGCTGCAGGCTTGGGCTTGCGGGCGCGGGGTTTGCGTGCCGGCTTTTCCTTTTTCTCCGGTGCGGCAGGCTCTGAACCTTTGCTTTCCGGCGTCTCGACCAGACCACTTTCCGGCGCGACATCGGGCGTGAAACCCATCACATCCGGCTGTGGTGCTTCCGCCGGGTCAGCCTGGCGCGCGGCTTCGCGTTCCTGACGCTCGGCGCGTTCACGGTCACGCTCGGCCTGGCGTTCGCGGTTCTGCCGCTCCTGCTCTTCCCGGCGCGCTTCCATTTCACGCTGCGCCTCACTGAGCAAGCGCAGGTAATGCTCGGCGTGCTGCTGGAAGTTCTCAGCCGCCACACGGTCATTGGAAAGCTGAGCATCGCGGGCCAGCTGGTTATACTTGTCTATGATCTGCTGCGGCGTGCCACGCACCTTGCCTTCGGGACCCGAGCTGTCGAAAACCCGGTTAACGACGTTGCCGCCAGAAGGGCGATTGCGGTTATTCTTGGCCCGCGAGCGGGATTTGGAAGATCTCATCTTACTTTACGTCAGCCTTGTCTTACACTGTCGATCCGTCCGCGTCTTACACTGCTCAAAGGCCTTAGATGTGACACGGTGTCGACGTTTTTGGGCTTGGCGTCAGGGGCCCGCTGAGACAGCGTCAACCTCTCCGACTAATCCTGAGTAAACACGTCCTGAGGCCTCAGACAAGAGCTTTGTCCCACAATTCGCAGCTTTTTTACATTGATCGGCGTTTTTCAGCCTCAAAACGCCCGATCAAAGGGGCATTCGGGCAAAAACGACGCGATCACGACCGTCCAGATCTGGGATAATCCGCGTATCGCACAACCCGGCCGCATCGAACAAGGCACAGACCTGCACGCCCTGCGTTGGGCCAATTTCCACCAGCAACCGCCCGTCAGGCATCAGAAAATCCGGCGCGCCCGCCGCGATCCGGCGATATGCCCCCAAACCATCCCCTTCGTCGGTCAGGGCCAATCTGGGCTCATGTTCGCGCACTTCCGGCGACAGAGCCTCCATTTCATCAATCGAAATATATGGCGGGTTGGAGACAATGAGGTCAAATCTACCATCAATGTCGCCAAACCAGTCGGATTTCCGAATTTCCAAACGCGTCTGCACCTGATGCTGGACGGCATTGGCGCTGGCCTGCAGGCAGGCCGATTCGCTCAGATCAATACCCAGCCCCGAGGCGCTTGCCCGTTCCGCCAGCAAAGTGATCAGGATACACCCCGACCCCACGCCCAAGTCCAGTACATAATCGAACGGCTCACTCAACGCCGCCTCGATCAGCGTCTCGGTCTCGGGGCGCGGATCCAGCACATCGCGGCTGACCTTGAAGCGGCGGCCGTAGAATTCGCGCTCTCCCAACAGATGCGAAACCGGCACCCGGATGGCGCGCAGCGATATCAGCTGGTCATAGCGCTCTGCGATATCGACCGGCAGTTCCTCGGGCGCGATCAGCGTCACCCGGCTGGCTTCGATCCGTGCCGCATGGGCCAGCAAAACCCGTGCGTCCCGCGCCGGATCGGGTACGCCGGCCGCTCGCAAACGCGCTGTTGCGGCCACCATGGCCTGAGCCGCTGTCAGCGCCGCGATCATTGCGCCATCTCCGCCAGCAGCCGGGCCTGATCATCTGCGGTCAATGCGTCAATCACCTCATCCAGATCGCCCTGCATCACCTGATCCAGCTTATACAGCGTCAGATTGATACGGTGATCGGTCATCCGCCCTTGCGGGAAATTATAGGTCCTGATCCGTTCCGACCGGTCGCCCGAGCCCACCTGACTGGCGCGATCGGCGGACCGTTCACTGTCGATCCGCTGCCGTTCCAGATCATAAAGGCGCGTTTTCAGCACTTGCATCGCAATCTCACGGTTGCGGTGCTGGGATTTCTCGGAACTGGTCACCACGATCCCACTGGGAAGGTGCGTGATCCGCACCGCCGAGTCGGTGGTGTTCACATGCTGCCCACCTGCCCCCGAACTGCGCATCGTGTCGATACGGATATCATTTGCGTCGATCTGAATGTCCACATCCTCGGCCTCGGGCAGCACCGCCACCGTCGCGGCGGAGGTATGTATACGTCCGCCGCTTTCCGTCTCCGGGACACGCTGCACGCGATGCACGCCGGATTCGTATTTCATCCGCGCGAAAACGTTATCGCCCTTGATATGCGCCACGACCTCTTTGATGCCGCCCAGATCCGAGGCTTGTTCCTCGATGATCTCAAACTGCCAGCCGCGCGCTTCGGCATAGCGTTGATACATGCGCAGCAGGTCTCCGGCGAATAGGGCCGCCTCGTCGCCACCTGTCCCGGGGCGAATTTCCAGCATCGCCGGGCGCGCGTCGGCCGCGTCCCTGGGCAACAACGCCAGTTGCAGCGCGTGTTCAGCCTCGGGGATTCGGGCCTGCAGGTCGGGGATTTCCTCTTCCGCCAGCTCTTTCATGTCCGGATCGGCCAGCATCGCTTGCGCCTCGGCCAAATCGGCCACCAATTGGCGCCACCCCATGATCTGATCGACCACCGGCTTGAGGTCGGAATATTCCTTGGCCAAAGCCGCAATATCCCCGCCCGAAGCCCCATCGGCCATGGCCGCTTCGAGGTACTGGAATCGCTGTGTTATCTGTTCAAGGCGTTCTTCGGGGATCATCCCGGCGGTGTCTATCATCCGGGAGCGTTGGTCAAGGCCCCAGCATATGCTAAGCTAACCGTCATGAAGGGGTTGTTTTTCGTTTTTTCGCTGATTGTCACACCTGCGATGGCAGATTATGTCGGTCCGGATGGCAAGGTTCGCGATTGTTATTGCACGGATAAATCCGGCTCGCGCATCGAGTTGGGCGAGATGATCTGTTTGCAGGTGGACGGACGCATGTTTATGGCGCAATGCCAGATGTCGCTAAACGTGCCGATGTGGCGCGAGGTTCAGGACGGCTGCTTATCCTCAGGATTGGAGGGCGACGAGCCATCCTTCAACCCGATCACGATTTACCCCAAAATCTGACCGTCCAAACCGCAGACGGGCATGAATGCGCAGCGTATCACCGTCTCGCAGCACGGTCGTATAGTCGGGAAACCCGAACACCTTGGTGCGGGTGACATAGGTGATCATCCCCTCTTCCACCGACCCGGCCAGCACCGCGGTTCGCGGAGTCGCGCGCGCAAGTGTGTCGAGCCGGGCCAACCCATCCGGACCGATTTCGACAACGCGGACAACACCGCCCCGCATGTCCAGATCGGTCGTTGCGTCAGGTGCGACATGCCATTTAACAGGATCGGACGGAGCCATGCGAATGTAGGCCCCGGCCAGGACGACCAACGCAACCAGCACGAGCAGAACCATCTTTTTCATCCCGAACCTTTCGTTTCGCTCAAACTATTCGGATCACCCTGTCAGGCAAGACCGGAACAGCCTCGCTACCGTGACGTCACACCGGGCAGGATGCACAACATTTCGAACAGCAGGTTCGCCGCCGTCAGCGCCGTGTTACCGGACGGATCGTAAGGCGGAGAGACCTCGACCAGATCGCAACCCACCACCTTCAACCCCTGCAGCGCATGGATCAGTTGCAACGCTTGCGGCGTGGTGAGCCCACCGATCTCGGGCGTGCCGGTTCCGGGGGCGTAAGCCGGATCAAGGCTGTCGATATCGTAGGTGATATAAGTCGGGTGGTCGCCGATTGTCTTGCGGATGCGGGATCCGATCTCGGTCAGGTTCTGCTGCCACAACTCCCAGGCCGGGAATTGCTGGAAACCCCAGCCTTGCGCTTCGGAAAAGTCGCTGGCGGCATAGCCCGAGCCGCGAATACCGATCTGGAAGGTCTTGTCGGCGACGATCAGCTTTTCCTCATAGGCGCGACGGAAAACGGTGCCGTGGGTTTCCTTCTCGCCGAACATCTCATCATTGACGTCGGCATGGGCGTCCACATGAACCAGCGCCATCGGGCCATGTTTCTCGGCAATTGCCCGCAGGATCGGCAGGGTGATTGAATGATCGCCGCCCATCGCCACCGGGATCACATCCTGCGCCAGAATACCGTCATAGCTGTCCTTGATGATCTTCAGGCTGTCTGCCAGCGAGAAGGTGTTGATCGCAAGATCACCGATATCGGCAATCTGCAGATTATCGAACGGAGCCGCTCCATTGGCCATGTTATAAGGCCGGATCATCGCGCTTTCGCTGCGGATCTGCTTGGGTCCGAACCGCGTGCCCGACCGCCATGAGGTGCCGATATCCATCGGAATGCCCAGCACCGCCACATCCAACCCGTCCAGCGAGGCCGCCTGCGGCAGCCGCATGAACGTATTCGGCCCCGAGAACCGCGCCAGATCGTTGCCGCCAATCGGTTGGTTGTATTGGGTCATGTGTTCTCTCCGATCTGGTGCCTCATCCAGCAGATACCGGAATTATGCCTAACCAAAGGTTAAGGCCTCAGCTTGTTCCAGCCCAACAGGCAAATGATCTGGGTCGCAACATGGGCCCCCGCAATCGCCGTCGCGCCGGAGGTGTCATAGGGGGGAGACACCTCGACCACGTCGCCGCCCTTGATGTTGATCCCGGCAATGTCGCGCAGGATGATCTGCGCCTGAATGGAACTCAGCCCGCCCCAGACCGGCGTTCCGGTGCCGGGGGCAAAGGCAGGGTCCAGACCGTCGATGTCGAAGCTCAGGTACACGGGGCTGTCCCCCATGATCTCTTTGATCTTGTGTGCCACGGCGGCGGGGCCGGATTCGTAGACCTCGCGCGCGTCGATAATGTTGACGCCCAGCGTGTCCTCATTCGTCGTCCGTATCCCCACCTGAACCGAACGTTTCGGGTCCACGATCCCCGACTTCACCGCCTTGTAGAACATCGTCCCGTGATCCACGCGGGACATATCATCATCGGCCCATGTGTCCGTATGCGCATCGAATTGCAGCAAAGACATCGGCCCGTATTTCTCGGCATAGGCCTTGAGGATCGGGAAGCTGATATAGTGATCCCCGCCCAGCGTGACCGAGGCGACATCAGCCTTCAGAATGGTCCGGATGTGATCGGTCAGCGTGTCGGGAAAAGCCGGGATATTGGCATAGTCATAAGCCATGTCGCCATAATCCACGATGGCCAGTTCGCTGAGCGCATCAAACGGCCAGCCATAGGGCGCATCGGGCGATTGCAGGGCACTGGCCTCGCGGATGGCGCGCGGACCCAACCGTGTGCCGGGGCGATTTGTCACCGCCTGATCGAAGGGCACGCCAGTCACCGCGATATCCACGCCGTTCAGGTCCTTGGTATAAAGCCGCCGCAGGAATGAGGTCGCGCCGCCAAAGGTGTTTTCGTAGGATAATCCCTTGAGATCAGGGTTTGTGAATGCCTCATCCACCTGGTTCTTTGCGTCTTCCAGTGCCATGTCTTTCACCCAAGCGGTTGTGCGGTTTCAACAATCCGCGCGAAAAACGACGCACCGATGGGGGCGACCTCGTCGTTGAAGTTGTATTTCGGGTGGTGCAGCCCCGCGCCCTCACCCTGCCCCATAAACAGATACGCCCCGGGTCGAGCCTGCAGCATGTACGAGAAATCCTCGGCCCCCATATCGCGGCCCATATCGTCGACCACACGCTCCGGCCCCGAGACCTCTCGTGCCACCTCTGCAGCGAATGCGGCCTTGTCCGCGTCATTGATCGTGGCCGGATAACCGACCTGATAATCCAGCCGGGCCTCAACCCCGTAAGAGGCCGCCTGCCCCGCCACGATCTGCTCCATCCGCTCGATCACCATCTTCTGCACCGAAGGATCAAAGGTGCGCACGGTGCCGTTCAGAAAAGCGGTATCGGGGATCACGTTGTTCACCGTCCCGGCGTGGATCTGCGTGACCGAGACCACCAGATCCTCAACCGCATAATGGTTGCGGCTGACAATCGTCTGGATCGCCTGCGCAATGCCGCAGGCCGCCATCACCGGGTCTTTGGTCTGATGCGGCATGGCCCCGTGTCCACCAACCCCCTGAATATGAATCTCGAACGTATCCACCGCCGCCATGATCGGCCCCGGGGTGGTGTAAAACGCGCCCTCTGGATTCCCCGGATCGTTGTGGATGCCGTAGACTTCAGAGATATCGAACCGCTCCATGATCCCTTCTTCGACCATCACGCCTGCGCCGCCGCCTTCTTCCTCGGCAGGCTGAAAGATCAGCGCCACGCGGCCCGCGAAATTCCGCGTCTCGGCCAGATAGCGCGCTGCCCCCAGCAGCATCGTCGTGTGTCCGTCATGCCCGCAGGCGTGCATCTTGCCCGGGTTGGTTGAGGCATAAGGCACCCCCGTCTCCTCGGTGATCGGCAGCGCATCCATATCGGCGCGCAGGCCAATCGTAGGCCCGTCCGCCTGCCCGTTGATGATCGCAACCATGCCGGTCTTGGCGATACCCTCGTGCAGTTCATCCACTCCGAACTCACGCAGACGCTCTGCCACAAAAGCGGCGGTCTCATAGCATTCGAACTCCAACTCGGGGATCGTATGCAGGTGCTGGCGCCATGCGGCCATATCGGCGGCGTAATCGGCAATTCGGTTGACGACGGGCATCTGGGGTGGACTCCTGATCGGGACTGCGGGATGGATGGCATCTGACACCGGAACGAAAGGGTTCGCAATGGCCGAAAATCCTCTGATCCACGATACGGACGCAGGCATTGAACGCCTGCTGGAAATCATGCGCCGCCTGCGTGACCCGCAAACCGGCTGCCCATGGGACATCGAACAGGATTTTGCTACCATCGCCCCCTACACGATCGAAGAAGCCTATGAGGTCGCAGACGCCATCGAACGCGAGGCCTATGACGAGTTGAAAGGCGAACTCGGCGACCTGCTGTTCCAATCGGTCTTCCACGCGCAAATGGCTGAAGAAGCTGGGCATTTCACTTTTCAGGACGTGGTCCGCACCATGTCCGACAAGATGGTTGCCCGCCACCCGCATGTGTTCGGCGACGAGTCCCGCGACAAGTCCGCCGACCAGCAAACCCGCGATTGGGAAACCATCAAAGCGGCTGAGCGCGCAGGCAAAGAACAGAAAGGTGCGCTGGACGGCGTGGCCGCCAACCTGCCCGCCCTGCTGCGCGCCCACAAGCTGCAGAAACGCGCCGCACGCGTGGGGTTCGACTGGCCCGACGCCAGCCATGTGCTGGCCAAGATCACCGAAGAAGCCGCCGAGTTGGAAGAAGCCCGCAATGCCAAGGATGCCGACGCGCTTGAGGACGAATTCGGGGACCTCCTGTTCGTCATGGTCAACCTCGGCCGCCATCTGGGCATCGAACCCGAGGCTGCCCTGCGGCGCACCAACGCCAAGTTCACCCGCCGTTTTGAGAAGGTCGAAGCCCGGCTGGCAGAACGCGGCAAAACCCCCAACCAAAGCGATCTGGCCGAGATGGACGCGCTGTGGGATGAGGTGAAGCTTGAGGAACACCGCGCTAACGGCAAACTCCCGCCGGTGGATATCGTTGCGGACAACTAAAACGGGTAGACAAGCGTCGCCACACTTGCGAGTGTCCGACCTTCACCACCCCCGGAGACGACCATGCCCCCCCGCAAGATCATCATCGACACCGACCCCGGTCAGGACGACGCCGTCGCCATTCTGCTGGCGCTTGCCAGCCCTGAAGAGATCGAAGTTCTGGGCATCACCGCCGTCGCCGGAAACGTGCCACTGGAACTGACCGCCAAAAATGCCAGGACTGTCTGCGAATTGGCCGGCCGCACCGAGATCCCCGTTTATGCCGGATGTGACCGCCCACTGAACCGCCCCCTTGTCACGGCCGAGCATGTGCATGGCAAAACCGGGCTGGACGGCCCCGACCTGCCGGACCCTCAGATGCAACTGACCACAGGTCACGCGGTTGATTTCATCATCGACACCCTGCGCGCGCATGCGCCCGGGACCGTGACCCTCTGCCCGCTGGGGCCGCTGACCAACATTGCCACCGCCTTCCAAAAGGCCCCCGACATTGTAGACCGGGTGCAGGAGATCGTCCTGATGGGCGGCGCCTATTTCGAAGTTGGCAACATCACACCCACGGCGGAGTTCAACATCCACGTCGACCCCGAAGCCGCTGATATCGTATTTAAATCCGGCAGGCCTGTCGTCGTCATGTCGCTGGATGTCACCCATAAAGCGCTGGTGACCAAACCCCGCAACGACGCCTTCCGCGCGCTTGGCAACCGGGTCGGTATCGCCGTGGCTCAGATGACTGATTTCTTCGAACGGTTCGACAAGAACAAATACGGCTCGGAAGGCGCACCGCTGCACGATCCCTGCGTCACCGCCTATCTGATCAGGCCAGACCTGTTCTCGGGCCGCTTCGTGAATGTCGAGATCGAGACCCAGTCCGAGCTGACCATGGGGATGACCGTCGCCGATTGGTGGGGCGTCACCGATCGCGCACCCAACGCGACCTTCATGGGGGATCTGGACGCCGACGGCTTCTTTGCCCTTCTCACCGAACGGCTGGCACTGCTATGAGCGCCGCCCTTCGCCTTGCCCGCCCCGAAGACCTGGACCGTCTGATGATGCTGGTCGCTGCATTTCATTCGGAAGAAGGGATTACGCAGGATGATGATGTGCGTCGTAACGCTCTGGCCCCCTTGCTGGAGGGGATACCGCATGGTTGCATCTACCTGATCGGCCCCGGACGTGCGCCGTTGGGTTACATCATCCTGACCTTCGGCTGGTCCGTCGAATTCGGCGGCATGGATGCCTTTGTTGACGAGATCTATATCCGCCCTGCCGTACGCGGCCGTGGCATCGCAACCGAGGTTCTGCACGATCTACCCAAAGCCCTGGCCGGAGCCGGGCTGACGGCGCTGCATCTGGAAGTAGATCGTAACAATGAGGCCGCGCAAAAACTCTATCTGCGTTCAGGGTTCAGGCTGCGCGACCAATACGCATTGATGAGCAAAAGGCTCTAGCGTGATTCTCCGCGGAAAATCAGGCCCGGATTATACATCTCTTTGACAGGGTCATTCTGAGATACTTCCATGCCCGTTACCGGATAGGTGCCAGGCTCGGAGCATGCGGCCAGAAGACCGGCAGAAAGCATTGAAATTACGAGTACAAATCTGGAAACAGACATAACGTTCTCCTCTCTGCTATGGGATCAGAGTAAGAGGAAACCGGCGTTGCCTGTAGGAACAAGTTCACACAAAATTCAACTTTTGTTAACTTTTTTCGGCTTTTTGGGCCGAACTTGGGGCTGCGCGCCCGTCAGGTGCAGTTCTTTCGCATTGTCTGCTCCATGGTTTTGAACTGCCGCGGCACGCGCTTTGGCTGTGGCAGGGCCTTTAACTGATCGGTGACATTTTCACCTGTGAACCAGGACCGGAACAACAGGGTCTTGATGTCATCATCCAGAACCGTATCAGCCACGTTATATGTACACAGGCACTCTTCCATCGTGATGTCGCCGCTGGGATCGGTTTCGACCATTTTCTGGCATACAGCTTCGGGGGGCTGCTCGGCCAAGGCAATCTGCGGCAGAAACAAAAGGGCTGTGCAGCCAAGTACGTATTTGACGGCGATCATAAGTATCCCCTTGTCAGTTAATATAAAAACCCGTGAACATCTTTGGTCAGCCTACTTAACAACCTGGAGAATGTTCAACTGCCTCAGCACGCAAAACCCTGCTACACGGGATCGAGTATCAGTAAACCCACTTCCCCTTGCCGCGACCCGCGCGTGGTCCATCGCCGCTGGATAAGCACCTCCTCGCGTCACAGTGCTTTGACACTTTGTGTTGAGAGCTTGCTGCAGGTAGATGCTGGAATACGCCCAATCTGTGTGCCTGTCTGTCCAGCACGACATGGTTTCCTCCGCAACGTTACCGGACATGTGCCGAAGCCCCCACGCATTCGCTGCATCAAGCTCATCCACGGGAACCGGTTTCCCACGCGACGCTAACTCGGGGCGTTTTTCTCCCAGCATTTTTTCAGTCGCGCGTCCGAGGAAATTCACTTGGTCGGTTGTGACTTCCTCCCCTTGCGCAAAGGGCGTTTGGGTGCCAGCGCGCGCGGCATACTCCCACTCAGCTTCGGTTGGCAGACGATAAACATCCGCACCAACTTTTGTGTTGAGCCATTTCGTGTAAGAAACGGCATCAAGGTATGACACAGTGATGACCGGGTGTTTTCCGGTGATCTTGGCACGGGGCGCGTTTCTTCGAAGCACATAGTCTTGCGGCACATATCCACCGCACCCGCCATCTGCCACGCACGTCATCCATTCATCGTAGGTAATTTCGTTGCGGCCCATGGCGATCGGCACGTCGATTGTGACTTTGTGTAACGGTCCTTCTTGATAGGCAATGTAAGGATCATCTGGCGTGACAAGGCGAATGTTTCCGACTTCCAAGTGGACATTCAGCTTCGACTCACCGGGAGGACCGCCCATGATGAAATCGCCCAGAGGCAAAACGATCATCTCGGGGCAGACGTCGCATTCCTGAAACATCTCAAGCGGCGAAACCGTCGAGCCATCGGTCAGCTTGTACTCAGCCCAAGCAGGCAGCGACAGCATGTTCAGGAGGCAGGCCATCAGGAGTTGTTTGTTAAGCAAGATGCGTATTCTCCAATCTACCCGCACAACTTATGCCAGCATTGTCGTGGAAGAAAACATGTAGGGCCCCGATGCAACAAAAAACCGGCCCCTGTGGCAGGGACCGGTCAAAGTCTTTGTCTGGACTGGTTTAGCGCTTCAGGATCGACGCCCCGGCATATTCTGCGACCTCACCCAGAGATTCCTCGATGCGGATCAGCTGGTTGTATTTGGCCAACCGGTCCGATCGCGCAAGCGAGCCGGTTTTGATCTGTCCGCAATTGGTTGCCACGGCCAGATCGGCAATCGTGGCGTCCTCGGTCTCGCCCGAGCGGTGGGACATGACGTTGGTATAGCCTGCGCGATGGGCCATATCGACGGCGCGCAGGGTTTCGGTCAGCGAGCCGATCTGGTTGACCTTGACCAGCATCGAGTTGGCGCAACCACGGTCGATCCCTTCAGCCAGCCGTTCGGGGTTGGTCACGAACAGGTCGTCACCGACCAGTTGCACTTCGTTACCAATGGCGTCGGTCAGGGCTTTCCAACCGTCCCAGTCATCCTCGGACATGCCGTCTTCGATGGAAATGATCGGATAGTCATTGACCAGCGCCGCCAGATAGGCCGCGTTTTCCTCGGAGGTCAGGGTTTTGCCCTCGCCCGACAGAACGTATTTGCCGTCCTTGTAATATTCGGTCGCCGCGCAATCCAATGCCAGATGGATTTCTTCGCCAGGGCGATAGCCCGCCTTTTCGATGGATTTCAGAATGAAATCCAATGCCTCGCGGGTCGAGGCGATGTTCGGGGCAAAGCCACCCTCATCGCCCACACCGGTGGCCAGACCAGCGGCAGACAGCTCTTTCTTCAGCGTATGGAACACCTCGGACCCCATGCGCACCGCATCGCGGATATTGCTGGCCGAGACCGGCATGATCATGAATTCCTGAATGTCGATCGGGTTGTCCGCGTGCTCGCCGCCGTTGATGATGTTCATCATCGGAACCGGCAGGATGCGGGCCGAGGTGCCGCCGACATAGCGATACAAAGGCTGCGTGGTGAAATCCGCCGCTGCCTTCGCGGTCGCCAGTGAGACACCCAGAATGGCGTTCGCGCCCAGACGGCCTTTGTTTTCGGTCCCGTCCAGTTCGATCATGGCCTGATCGATGGCGACCTGTTCAGTCGCGTCAAAGCCCACCAGTTCCTCGGCAATCTCGCCGTTCACGGCAGCAACAGCCTCAAGTACGCCCTTGCCCATGTAGCGCGCTTTGTCACCGTCGCGCTTTTCCACCGCCTCATAGGCGCCGGTTGATGCGCCCGAGGGTACCGCCGCGCGGCCCATGGTGCCGTCTTCCAAAATCACGTCAACCTCGACCGTCGGATTGCCCCGGCTGTCCAGAATTTCGCGTGCGTGGATGTCGATGATCGTGCTCATGAGGCCGTCCCTGTGGCTGCATTCGGTTGCACGCGTCATAGCAGCCCATCACAAAAAGTAAACCATGGATGTTATCGCTAACGGAGCCTCATGGCACTGTTTGCGCCAAACTGCGACGATCCGTCAGATACAAACAGAACAAAGCCCCAGACGCGAACCTGTCCTGTCCCAGGCGGTCAGTCTTTATCCAGCGGAACGCCGTATAATTCAAGGCGATGCCCTTTGAGCTTGTAGCCCAGCTTGGCGGCAATCTTCTCCTGCAGGGCTTCGATTTCGGGATCCACAAACTCGATCACCTCGCCAGACTGCACGTCGATCAGGTGATCATGATGATCACGCTCGGCATCTTCATACCGCGAACGGCCGTCGCCAAATTCCAGGCGCTCTAGAATCCCGGCCTCTTCGAACAGTTTCACCGTGCGATAGACTGTCGCGATAGAGATGCCCGAATCTACTTTCGAAGCCCGCGCATACAGCTCCTCTACGTCCGGGTGATCCGCGCTTTGCTGCAGAACTTGCGCAATGGTCCTGCGCTGGCCTGTCATACGCAGGCCTTTTGCTTCGCAGCGAGAGATGATCGTATCGGACATGGTGACCCTCGGGGCTTATTCGGTTCTCTGTCTTAATATGTCTGCGCGGCGCGCGCTACCGGGGAAACGCCTCATGGGCTACACGCCGCAGGTCGGCCCAAATGGGCAGATGGTCTGATGCGATATGCGCCGGTCGCGCGTCATGCACACCGTGCACAACCGCCTCCAGCCCGGCGCCCAGCGCGATCCGATCCAGCGCGCCCAGCGGCTGAGCAGCCGGGAAACTGGGAACGGGCGGCAGAAAGCGCATGTCAGGCGCCAGATGATCCAGAACGGGTTGGCGCGACCATTCGTTGAAATCCCCGGCCCAGACCGTGGGCATCTGGTCAAGGTCCGCGTCGCAACGCCGGATATGCGTGATCTGCTGGCGGCGGGACGCTGGCAACAAGCCCAGATGCATCCCCATGACCCGCAGCGGTCCGATGGGCGTGTCAAATTCTACCCGAACAGCACCGCGCGGTTCCAGACCCGGAAGTTCGTGATGCCCTTTGCGCCGTTCCCGGATCGCATCGCCGCGCCAGATTACGGCATTGCCATGCCAACCCAGACTGCCCGCGCCGCCCAGATCAACCACCTGCCATCCGGCTTCGTCCAGCATGAAATGCGGCAGCGCGGCAGGGCGCGGCGGCAGGCGCTTGTCGGCCTCTTGCAGCACCACGATATCGGCCTGCATACCGTCGATCACCTGCATGATCCTCTGGGGCTGGCGTCGAAAGTCCAGCCCGACGCATTTCTGGATGTTGTAACTGGCAATGCGCAGGGTTGGATGAGTTTGCATGAGACCCCGATCAGACGACTGTCCACAAAGTGCCATTCTGAACGCCGGGCGCAACCCTTTCATCTCGATGATGTGACAGAAGCGGACTCACCCCCGCGCGCCGCCTGAAAACTGATCAATACTTGGCCGAGATGGTTGATCCCGGACACCGAGTGGCTTTATCCCGATGAGAAAGCCACCAACGGACCAACGCGCGAGGTTCAGCCGTGATTTCGAACGAAGTACAGCCAGGCACCCATATGCGCGCCGGTGTTGTTCTGGTGATCGGTGGCATGATGTGGGGTCTGTACTGGATTCCGGTGCGCTTCCTGCTGGATCTCGGGCTGACCGGACCTTGGCCGGGCATCGCGATGTACAGCGTCGCAACACTTGCGCTGACGCCTCTGATCTGGCGAAAACGTCAGATGCTGGCCGCGCAATGGCGCAATCTGATACTGAGCGGGATGTTCACCGGGGCGGCGTTCAGCCTTTATTCGATCAGTCTGGTTTATACCGACGTTGTCCGTTCGATCCTTCTTTTCTACCTGACACCGATCTGGGGCACGCTGCTGGGCGTCCTGTTTTTGGGCGAACGTCTCAGCAGGCAACGTCTTGCGGGCCTGATTTCCGGTCTGGCAGGATTATTTGTCGTCCTCGGCGAAACCGGGCTGGTGCCATGGCCGCAGAATATCGGCGATTGGCTGGCACTTGCCTCGGGCTTCTGCTGGGCGATTGGCACTTTGGGCCTTTATAAAACCAGCAGCGTTTCCGTGTCCGGCCAAGTCTTTGCCTTCGTCGCAGGCGCATTGATCCTGTCGCTGTTCAGCCTTGTCTTTCTGCGCGGCGAGGTGTTGCCATCCATCGCGCTCGACGATCAGGCCCGGGTTCTGACATTTGTTCTGCTCTCGGCGCTTTACACATTGCCGATGGTCTACATGACCATCTGGCCCGCAACGCAGCTATCACCGGGACGGGTCGGTATCTTACTGATGAGCGAGGTCGTCGTTGGCCTCGCCTCAGCCGCGGCCTTGTCAGGAGAACCCTTCGGGCTGCGCGAACTTATCGGCGCGACCCTGATCGTCAGCGCGGCGGTGCTGGAGATCGTGCGAAAATAGTCGGAATCGGCACGCGTCGAGTACACGAACCGGATCGCACCAAGCGCGCTATGTACCACAAAATGTCGCGTGAACCACTTCGGTCTCTGCTGGAGGTCGCGCATATTCTGCAGCATCCGGCTGATCTGCGTACGGCTCTGCCAGAACCTCACTCAACCGAACAAAGGGTCCATAATCGCCCTGTACCGCCGCCTGTATCATCTGCTCGATCCGGTGGTTACGCGGGATAAAAGCCGGGTTGACCACAGCAAGATCGGCTGCTGCCCCCTCGCGCCGCCTGCGCGCCACCCATCCTTCGGCCCATTGATCATAGGCGGTGGGGTCCACAAACTGATCCCGCGCCGCATCAGAACCCAGTGTACGGAAAGTATTGGTGAAATCCGCCTGATTCTGCGCCATCCGGACCAGAAGTTCCGAGATCATCTCGGCATCCCCCGCTTCCGCTGTCGCCAGCCCGATCTTGGCCCGGAAACGCTCAAGCCAGCACTGCTGCAACAGATCAGGCATGGCGTGCACGATCTCGGTCGCTTCCTCTACCGCAGCGTCCTTGTCATCCATCTGCTGGATCAGCGCCGTCGCCAGCTGGGCCGCATTCCACACCGCGATGTCGGGCTGATTGGAATAAGCATACCGCCCGGTCCGGTCGATGGAACTGAAAACGGTATTCGGATGATAGCCGTCCATGAAAGCACAGGGCCCATAATCAATGGTCTCGCCCGCGATCGAGCAATTGTCGGTGTTCATGACGCCGTGGATAAAGCCCACACTCATCCACGCAGCAACCAGCTGGGATTGCGCCCCGACCACCGCCCGCAACAGGCCCATCGGGCCGTCAGCATCCGGGTAATGGCGTTGAACGGTATAATCTGTCAGACGGCGCAAACTGTCCAACTGCCCGCGGGCAGCAAACACCTGGAACGTGCCAACCCGCAGATGGCTCCGGGCCACACGGGTCAGAACGGCACCGGGCATCGGCCCCTCGCGCAGTACGACCTCGCCAGTCTCAACCGCCGCCAGCGCGCGGGTGGTGGGAATGCCAAGCGCGTGCATCGCTTCGGATACGACATATTCGCGCAATACAGGCCCCAACCATGCACGCCCGTCGCCCTGTCGCGAAAATGGCGTCGGCCCCGACCCTTTCAATTGTATATCGCGGCGCAACCCGTCAGTGCCCACGGTCTCGCCCAGCAGAACCGCGCGCCCATCCCCAAGCTGCGGATTGTAAGATCCGAATTGATGGCCGGAATAAAGCTGTGCAAGGGGCTCGGCCCCGGCGGGCAACGCGTTGCCGGAAAACGCCTCGGCCATATCCTCAATATCGCCCGGAGAGACGCGTAAAATTCGCGCAAGCTCCGAATTGAACGCAATCAGCCGGGGGGCCCGCACCGGCACTGGCGCCTGTCGGGCATAAAAACTGTTGGGCAGCCGGGCATAGCTGTTATCGAATGGGATCGTCAGGGTCATGCGGGTTACTTATTCCTGTTCGACGCAAATACCATAGCCCAAAACGCGCTCCCGTGCATAATCGCCGAAACACAGGAAAGCCTCATGACCGCACAAGAGATCATCACACATCTGAACCTGCAGCCCCACCCCGAGGGCGGATGGTTCCGCGAAACCTGGCGCGCCGACAATGAAGGTCGCGCCACGGGCACCTGTATCTATTTCCTGCTGACGGAAGGTCAAAGCAGCCATTGGCACCGGGTGGATGCCACGGAAATCTGGCTGTTCCATGCCGGTGCCCCTCTGGTCCTGTCGCTCAGCCCCGATGAAACCGGCCCCGCCAAAGATCACGTGCTGACCCCGGACCTCAAGCACGGCGCCCCGCAACTGATCGTTCCCAAAGACCACTGGCAGGCAGCCCGGTCCACCGGCACCTATACACTGGTCAGTTGCGCAGTCTCCCCAGGGTTCGAATTCGACGGCTTCGATCTGGCCGAACCGGGCTTTGACATCCCCCGCGACCAATAGGCAAACGCCGCCCCCGGCCCCAAAGTCACAACTTCATCTTTTGGAAAATACTCCGGGGGAGTCGCGGTTTGCCGCGACGGGGGCAGCGCCCCCTTAAACCTGCGCCATCGCACTCTGTGTTGGCGTTGACACGATGCCCCCCCCGACCAGAGCCTTGACCCCGGTTGTCCCGGGACAGGAGGTCGGCATTCCCCGCGCGACGCGAACCGCGAGATAGGCAAAAGCCTGCGCTTCCAACATGTCGCCATTCAAACCCACTGCCTCAACCGGCTGGACCGGACATTCCAAAGACACCCTTAACATTTCCATCAAGACCGGGTTGTGACGCCCTCCACCGGTGACCAGAACGCAGATCGGGGGTTTGGGGCAATGTTCCATCCCCTGCAGCACCCCGGCGGCACACATCCCTGTCAGGGTTGCGACGGCATCTGCATCTCCGAGCTCTTTCACAAGCCCGATCATCTCCGAGAAATCATTTCTGTCCAGCGACTTCGGCGGCATGCGTGCAAAGAATGGCTCGGCCAGAAACAGCTCCAGCGCGCCGGTCTCGACACTACCCTCGCGCGCCAGCGCACCGTCCCGGTCCATCGGCAGCCCCAAACGGGCCTGAACCAGATCATCAATCGGCGCGTTGGCCGGGCCGGTGTCAAAGGCCAGTACGGCCCCGTCCGCCTCTGGCCCTTCAAACGAGGGGTCCACATAGGTCAGGTTTCCCACTCCACCCAGATTGAGAAAACACAACGGTTCTTTGGCGCCGAACCATTTGGCGCAGGCGAAGTGGAAAAACGGGGCCAGCGGGGCACCCTCTCCGCCAAGCGCCACATCATCGCTGCGGAAATCCCAGACCACCGGAAGCCCCAGGGCCTGCGACAGGCCGACTCCATCCCCAACCTGCAACGTCCCTTTCCCGTGCGGATCATGGGCCAGCGTCTGCCCATGAAAGCCGATCAGATCTACATCTTCAAACTCTGACAACACATCCGCATGGGCATGAGTTACAAGCTCCGCCGCTTCATCCACCGGACCGCCGTGCCACAGACCCAAGGCTTGGCGCAGCGCGGTTTTTTCTGCGTCCGAGTAAGGCCTGTACTGAGTATCACCAAACCCAAAAATGGACCGGCCATCGGTTTCCACCACTGCCGCATCCACCCCGTCCAGCGACGTGCCCGACATGGTTCCCAAAGCTCTGAGTACTTCGCTGTCTCTGATGGTCCGTCTCAAGCCTGTCTCTCCCGTTTAGCACGTCCGATGTGGATGTGACCTGCGCTGGCTGCACAACCATACAGTGAAACACGTTCAAACTGACCCGAGAACCCGAGACTGCGCAAGGCCCGACCCGCCAATCGGGTTTCGCGCCCTGTAACCAAGCGCCAAGTGTTGCAAGATGGCAAAACCTGGCGCGGCGGGAAACCGTTGCGCGAAAACGGTATCTGGGCAAACATGCCGCCAAAGCCGAACTGCCATGAAACCAAAACTCCAACCGAACATGTGACCACACAGGATAAAATACCGCATGGTCGCTGAGCAGACCCAAAAAGCACCCAGGAATTCGAACACGTCGGGCGACGGTCGCAACTACCAGCTGATTTTCTGGTCCGGCGCGCTTGCAACGATCGGTGGGCAGTTGGTCAATCCACGCCTCGTTTTGCCGTTCCTGTATCTCGCGCTAGGTGCACCCAGTTTCATCGCCGGATTGCTGTTGCCCTTTGTGACCGCCGCGCGCCTGATCGCCGAAATTTTTGTGTCACCCTTCGTCAATCGCATTACCCGGGCCAAGCTGGCGGTTTATGTGCCGAACATCTTGACCGGTACAATTCTGGCCATCGTCGCCCTGTTCGCAACCAATCTGCCGCAACTGATGGTGGTTGTGCTTTTTCTGACAACCGCCATCATTATGGGCCTGTGTCAGGGCATTGCCAGCCTGGGGACCAGTCAAATCTACGGCGTGTCCGTCCCCGAGACCAAGCGCAACCGGATGGTCTTTGCGCAGGCTACGGTGTCTGGAATTCTGGCCATCTTCGTGGTCTGGACAACCAAGGACCTGCTGGCCTCGGACCAGCCGATGCAACGCCATATCGTTGTCATGTGGTGCGGCGTGATCGCGATGTTCGCCGCCGGGATCAGTTTCGCCGGTGTTCGCATATTCGAAGAAGAGCGCACCGCACCCCCTGCCCCGACCGCCAGACCAAAACCCATAGCGGAACTGACAACCGGCTTTTACACCGGGATGGGATATCCTTGGTATCGCAGGTTCCTGACCGCGCGGCTGATGTTTGTCTCGGTCGAACTGGCGATGCCGTTTTATACGATCCACGCTGCCACCTTCCACACCGGCACCAAGCATTCCCTGAGCTATTTCGTGATCGCCGCCAGTGCCGGAACAGTGTTGGGCTCGATCATCTGGGGGCGGCTCAGCGATCGCATCTCGGTCAAGCCCGTGATGTGGCTGGGCTGTGTGACCTCTGCTTTCTCGGCGGTTCTGGCGATCGGCTTCACCCTGATGGGCTATGCCACCAATGTCTGGCTATATGCGCTGGTGATCCTGCTTCTGTCATTGGGCGGCAATGGCGTCATCCTGGGTCGCTATCTGTATGTCATTGAGATGACCAAGAAGACTGAACGCCCATACCTCGTGGCCCTCGGGGACGTAAGTGCGGGTCTCGTCGGCATTGTATTCGCCGCAGCCCTTGGAGCACTGGCGCATCTGCACGATCCGATCACCCCGATTTTCATCCTTGCCATCCTCAACATAGCCGCCATGATCTTTGCTTTTCGCCTGCCTCCTTTGGGTCAACCGGCTCCTTCCGAAGCATCATAGGCGCGTCAGGGACCGACGGACAAAAACGCATCTTTTCCTTACCCATCGCGCCGCCTATACAGTGCCCCGCAATATCAACCCAAAGGGCACGCCATGACCTACCACCCCAAATCGGATTTCATCGCCACGATGATCGAGCGCGGCTTCCTCGCCGATTGCACCGATTATCAGGGCCTTGATGAGGCGCTGATCAGCGGGGTGCGGACGGCCTATATCGGTTATGACGCCACCGCGCAGTCGCTGCATGTGGGCCACCTGATGAACATCATGGTGCTGCGCTGGCTGCAAAAGACCGGCCATAAACCGATCACCCTGATGGGCGGCGGCACCACCAAGGTGGGTGACCCTTCGTTCCGCTCGGATGAGCGCCCCCTGCTGGGGCCCGAACAAATCGACGCCAATATCGCCGGAATGCAGAAGGTGTTCGCCAAGTACCTGTCCTATGATGACAGCGACACCGGCGCGCTGATGTTGAACAATGCTGAATGGCTGGACAGCCTCAACTACCTCGATTTCCTGCGCGATATCGGGCGGCATTTCTCGGTCAACCGGATGCTGTCCTTCGAATCCGTGAAATCGCGTCTGGACCGCGAGCAGTCGCTCAGCTTCCTCGAATTCAACTACATGATCCTGCAGGCCTATGACTTCCTAGAGCTGAACCGCCGCTATGGCTGCGTTCTGCAGATGGGCGGCTCGGACCAGTGGGGCAACATCGTCAACGGCATCGACCTGACCCGCCGCGTGCTGGATCAGGAAATCTATGGCCTGACCACGCCGCTGCTGACCACCAGCGATGGCCGCAAGATGGGCAAATCCCAAGGCGGCGCCGTCTGGCTGAACGGCGACATGCTGTCGGCCTATGAGTTCTGGCAGTTCTGGCGCAACACCACCGATGCGGATGTGGGCCGGTTCCTGAAAATCTTCACCGAGTTGCCGGTTGACGAATGCGACCGCATGGCCGCGCTGCAGGGATCCGAGATCAACGAGGCCAAAATCCGTCTCGCAAACGAAGTCACCACCCTGCTGCATGGGGCCGAGGCTGCCGCGACCGCCGAGGCCACCGCGCGCGAGGTGTTCGAGAAAGGCGGCGTGGGCGGAGACCTTCCAACTCTGACGCTGAACGCCGAAGACCTGCCCGCCTCGATCGTGCAGATCATCGTGAAATCAGGTCTGGCGAAATCCGGCAAAGAGGCCAAGCGCCTGATCGCCGAAAACGGCGCACGGCTGGACGACGCGCCCTTGACCGATGCAGGGATGATGATCGACGCGGGCGCTTTGTCCTCGCCAATCAAGCTGAGCGCAGGCAAAAAACGGCACGCTCTGGTGCAGCTGGGTTAACCTCACACTTTTGGATCAAAAGTAACAAAAACGGCCACCCAGACGGGTGGCCGTTTCCACATACTCCAAAGAGTTACGCGGCTGACTCAGCGTTTGGACTTGCCCTTTCCGCCTTTCCCTTTCCCTTTGCCTTTACTCTTCCCCTTACTCTTACTCTTGCCTTTGCTTCTGCTCTTTCCCTTGGCTTTGCTTCCCGATCTTGCGGCTTCTGCTCGGGCTCTTGCAGCCTCGACCGCGGCATTGGCATTCTCACGGGCGGCTTCGGCTCGTGCCCGGGCTTCTGCCGCGCGGGCTTGCCCATCATTCAGACCGCCCGTTTCTCCTTCACCTTCTTCACCGCCACCGGTTTCGCCTTCACCTTCTTCACCGCCACCGGTTTCGCCTTCGCCTTCTTCGCCGCCGCCGCCGGTTTCACCGCCGGTTTCGCCTTCACCTTCTCCGCCGCCGCCACCGGTTTCACCGCCGGTTTCGCCTTCACCTTCTTCGCCGCCGGTTTCCCCGCCGGTTTCACCTTCACCTTCTTCTCCGCCGCCGCCGGTTTCGCCTTCGCCGTCTTCGCCGCCACCGACATCATCATCGTCTTCGTCGTCAGGTGCGCTCGCATCGGAGCTTTGATCTTCGCCGCGGAAGGTTACGGCACCAGACACAGTTGCTGTCGGCAAATCGGTCAACAGCGAGGCAAGTCCCGGGCATTGCGCCCCGGTGAAACCCAAAACTGCTTCAAAGTCCGATCGCCTCTGCAGCCTCTTCAAAAAGCTCGGGGTGACCTGCGCACAATCGCACAACCCCGCATAATCCCCGGCATTGGCCAACGCCCGCGCCGTTCGTCCGTCACAGACCTCTGGCGCAGCAACCACGCTGCCGGTCATCATTACCCCCAGGACAGGTGCCGCAACAATCGCGCCCAGTGTCCGCTTCGCATTCGTTAACATAACCATATCGGTACCTCCTGAAACTTAAACACGCGCACTCTGCAGATTGTTCATTCACAAAATGCCCACGTTGATGTGATCTCTCAGCCCGAGAGTTCGCAGCCGGTCAAAACCATCAAAAAAGTGGACAGATCCCCATCGATCCGTTTAATGAACGAGTGTTCATATCTGGGGAGGAACCGATCATGCAACTATCCACCACCGCAGCGATCGTCACCGGGGGCGCATCGGGACTGGGCGAGGCTACTGCCCGCCATTTCGCAGACAATGGCGCGCAGGTCACTCTCTTGGACCGGGATGCCGAGCGCGGCCAGCAGGTTGCCTCAGAGATCGGCGGGCATTTTGCCCTCACCGACGTAACGGATGAAAGCTCTGTCGCCGCGGCCATTTCCTTGGCAATGGAACAGATGGGCAAGATCACCGCCGCTGTAAACTGCGCGGGCATTGCCATTGGCGCCAAGACCGTTGGGCGCGAAGGTCCGCACCCGCTAGAGGCCTTCCAGCGGACCATCGACATCAATCTTATCGGTACTTTCAACGTCTCGCGCCTTGCGGCGGTCGAAATGGCAAAGAACGCCCCGGAGCCGGATGGCGCGCGCGGCGTGATCATCAACACCGCCTCTATTGCGGCATTTGACGGGCAAAAGGGTCAATCGGCCTATGCGGCCTCCAAAGGGGGCGTGGTCGGCATGACGCTGCCGATGGCACGTGATCTGGCCTCAACCGGAATCCGGGTGATGGCCATCGCACCCGGGATATTCATGACCCCGATGCTGGCAGGTCTGCCGGAAGAGGTGCAGCAGCAGCTCGCCGCCGATGTTCCCAACCCACCGCGTCTGGGCGATCCGCGTGAATACGGGCGGCTGGCCGGGTTCATCGTCGAGATGGGTTACCTGAACGGCGAAGTCATTCGCATCGACGGGGCCTTGCGGATGCGCTAAGCACGGCACATGACCGAGCGGGAGAAGATGGAAGCGGGACAGTGGTATTGCTGTCTGGACGATGAGCTTGAATCATTACGCGCCCAGGCGCGGCGCGCTGTTCATGATCACAATAGCTGCGATCCGGATCGTCGCGGCAGACTGTCTCCGGCGCTTCGGTCTCTGCTTGGCACAGTTGGTGAGGATTGCTTTGTCGAGGCGCCCTTCCACTGCGCCTATGGTCGGAACATCCACCTTGGAGACCGCATCTATTTCAACGCGGGTTGCGTGGTTCTGGACACCGCCGCCGTTCGCATCGGCGACGGCACAATGTTCGGGCCGCATGTTCAAATCTATTGCGCCCAGCATGCCAAAGACCCGGTCGAGCGGGCACAGGGACTCGAGATCGCCCGACCGGTCACCATTGGCGCAAATGTCTGGATTGGCGGCGGCGCGATCATCATGCCCGACGTCACAATCGGCGACCGCGCCATCATCGGCGCGGGCAGCGTCGTGACCAAAGATGTCCCCGCGGGCGAAACGGTTGTGGGCAACCCGGCGCGCGCACTGGCGACGCCATAGCCCCCGTTTCTAAGCGCCGTCGGCCTTCTCTTCCAGCATCAGCCACTCCTCCTCGGCGGCCGAGAGCTTTGCCTGCCGCTCGACCAAAGCTTCGGTCGCCTTTTGGAATTTCACAGGCTCACGCGTGAACAATTCGGGGTCGGACATCAATTCCTCAAGCTTGCCGATCTCGGCTTCTAGGCGCGCAATCTCGGCTGGCAGTTTGTCCAGGCGATGCTTTTCCGAAAAGGACAACCCGTGTTTCTGCGCGCTTTCCTGCTTGACCTTGGGCTTTGAAACCTTTGATTTCTCAACCTTCTTGCCCGCAACCTCGCCGCGTTGGGCAATATAATCCGACCACCCGCCCGCATACACGGTGGCGCGGCCATTTCCCTCCATCGCGATGGTCGTGGTGGCGACGCGGTCCAGAAAATCCCGGTCGTGACTGACCAACAAAACCGTGCCGTCGTAATCGTCCAGAAGCTCCTGCAGCAAATCCAGCGTTTCCACATCCAGATCGTTGGTGGGTTCGTCCAGCACCAGCAAGTTCGAGCTTTTCGCCATCAGCTTGGCCAGCAACAACCGCGCTTTCTCCCCACCGGACAGCGACTTGACGGCCGCTCTGGCCTGTGCGTCGTCGAACAGAAACTCCTTGAGATAGCCAACAACATGCTTGGGCTGCCCGCCAACCATCACCTGATCAGCCTTGCCGGATACCCGCATCTCGGGGTCACCGGTCAGGCTGTCCCACAGGGTCATCTCCGGATCCAACTGCGCGCGCGACTGATCAAAAACGGCGATCTCGAGATTGGTGCCCAGCGTGACCGACCCTTCATCCGCGCCTTCCTGCCCCAGCAACATCTTCAGCAATGTGGTCTTGCCAACCCCGTTCGGCCCGACAAAGGCCACGCGGTCCCCGCGCTGAACCAGAAGGTCGAAATTGCGCACAATCTGCTGCACTCCGAAGGCTTTCGACAGGCCGCGGGCCTCGATCACCTTGCGCCCGGATTTTGGTCCCGCCTCCAGCGTCATCGCGGCCGAGCCCTGGCGTTTGATCTGCGCCGCCTTCTCGGCCCGCAACGCCTGCAGCGCCCGTACACGACCCTGATTGCGCTTGCGCCGCGCGCTGATGCCTTCGACCGCCCACTTCGCCTCGGACTTGATCAGACGGTTCAGCTTGTGCCGCTGCTGATCCTCTTCTTCCCAAATCTTGTCACGCCAACTCTCGAATGCGTCGAATCCCTGCTCCTGCCGACGCACCACGCCGCGATCAATCCACAAGGTTGCCCGCGTCAGCGCCCGCAAAAACGCCCGGTCATGCGAGATCAGAACATAGACCGCCCGCGTTGCGCCCAATTCACGCTCCAACCATGCAATCGCTTCAATATCCAGATGGTTGGTCGGCTCGTCCAACAACATCAAATCCGGCGCTTCGGCCATCAGCTTGGCCAAAGCCGCGCGACGCCGCTCGCCGCCCGAAGCCGTTTCAACCGGACGCGACGGATCGAATTTCAGACCCTCACCCGCCCGCTCGACTTTATACAGCTCGCCTGGATCCAGGCCGCTGGATGCGTAGTCGCCCAAAGTAGAGAACCCGGCCATCTCCGGGTCCTGCTCCATGTAACCCACGGATTTACCGGGAGGGATAACGATGTCGCCGCGATCCGCCTCGACCAGCCCCGCCATCACCTTCATCAGTGTCGATTTGCCCGATCCGTTCCGCCCGACCAGCGCCACGCGGTCGCCCGGCTGCACCACCAGATCCAGCCCCGAAAACACCGGATCGCCCCCGAAAGTCAGGGATATGCCGGACATCTGCAACAAAGGAATTCTCGCCATGCCCGCCAGCTAAACCGGTGGGCGCAAGGCGTCAACGCCCCTGTTTCACCTTTTCCCAAATACTCAATTCACCCGGCCAAAGCCCGCAGCAACCGTTTCCGTGCCGGGGGAATCGCCTGCACCTCCAGCCCGGTGAACACATGCAGCGTGTTCATGTGTCGGTCCACAACCGCATGGTCGCTAACCCAACCGCCCATCATCAGATAGCTGCGCAACAAAGGCGGCATTCTCAGCATCGCCTTTTTCGCATCCGGCCGTCGACGCAACCGCGCCGCAAACCGAAACACATCCGGAGCCTTGACCCGCGGCAGCCAGCGTTTCGGGGCCAGATGCCGATGTTTGAGCATGGCGAACGCGTCCAGATACTCGGTCGTTTCCGTTCCCGCAAACGACGCACAGCCAAACAACATCTGCACATCATTGCGATCCACATATGCCGTCATCGCCCCCCAGGCGACGCGCAGGATATCGGGATCGTTATATGCCGGGTGCACGCAAAACCGGCCCATTTCCACCAAGCGCCCCTCAAATCCCTCAAGTGCGGAAAGATCGTAAAACTGTGCGGAATAACTGCGACCGATCTCTGCGCCCTGATTCATTCTCAGCATTCGAAAGCAGCACACAAGCCGCCCCCCGGCGCGGGCGTCTTCAACCAGAATATGCGTGCACACCGGATCGAACGCGTCACGGTCCCTTTCTGCAGTTCCAAACGCCAGCGTTCGCAGACGCTGCGCCGCAACGATATCCCCGGGTGAACAGGCCGTACGCGCCCGGTACCGGTCTTGTCCAAACCCTGTCGCCATGGGCGCATCCTCCGGCAGTGCCGAGCCGTTCCCGGTCACACGATCTTTGTCACAATACATGTGACGAACAGGTGACCACCGCAAGCTGTTGCCGGGTCTCAGTTCGATACACCCGGAAGATTGCCCGGATTGAAGTTGCCAATATTCCCCAGAAGCTGGCGCAGGAAACCGGTGTTTTGCACCGAGGATTCTGTCACCCGCCGTTCCAGCGGGATCACAATCCCATCCTCAAGCCCGAAACGTTCGATATTCCGGACCACTCCGCCCTGATCGAAACTGATCGCCACCAGTTCGCGGGACACGACTTTTGGCTTTCTCGGGCCGGATCGGCGAATCCGCGACCGGACATAATAAAACCCGGAATCACGGACCACACCTGACGAGCTGGGCGCGCCGACCGCCTCGACCACGCTTTCTCGGGTGTCTACACCCACCTGAATCTCGGCCAGTTCTTCGGGCGTCGGGATATATCCGTGATTCTTGAACACCGGCGAACATGCGCCGATAACCGCCAGACAGACCGCAAGGGCAAGCGTTCTTGACGCCGGTTTCAACCTGTTCACACCCATCACCATTCGCACCCTCTTGCCTTGGCCCCTTGCGGACCCTATCCGATTACATCAAACCGCAGCCCCGGTTCAACACAGGAAAGGGTCACGAATGACCAACCAGACAGCCCTGCGGGTCGCTGACCTGCCGCAAAACGCGCCAACCGCCTTTGAATTGCGCCCCGATGCAACGGCTATAGGCGCCATCAAGGACGCGTTGGGCCTGTTGGGGCTACGTAAGGTCAGCTTTACCGGAGACGTTCGCGCGCAGGGAAAACGCGACTGGGTTTTGGCCGGAAAACTGGGTGCCACGGTGATTCAGCCCTGCGTCGTGACACTGGAACCGGTCACCACCCGGATCAATGTTGCAGTGGCCCGGACCTATCTGGCGGACTGGTCCGATCCGGACGAAGAAGAGTTCGAAATCCCCGAGGGTGACGAGTCGGAACCGCTGGGGGCGGAAATCGATCCATCTGAGGTGATGATCGAGGCCCTGTCACTGGCCCTGCCCCAATATCCACGAAAAGACGGCGCCGCGCTGGAGCAGTCCGACTATACGGAACCGGGCAAACAGGCGCTGACGGACGAGGACGTCAAACCCTTTGCCGGGTTGGCCAGTTTGCGTGATGCAATGAAAAAAGACGAGTGACAGGAGCTGGAATTCCTGTCATAGCACGCCCTCAGAAAAATCGCTTGAACATGACGAGAATCGCAGTATTTTCGCGCGCTCATCGGAATTTGGGTTGGACATTGCGGGGCTCGTCCCCTAAACGCGCGTCAAACCACGAGAAAAACAAAGAATGTAACCCGGTCGGCGGCGAATCTGCTGACCCCAATTAGACAAAGGTTGAGACCATGGCCGTCCAACAGAACAAAGTTTCCAAGTCGCGCCGCAACAATCGCCGCGCGCACGACGCTCTGGTTGCTGCAAACCCGAACGAATGCGCAAACTGCGGTGAACTGAAACGCCCGCACCACGTCTGCGCGTCCTGCGGCCACTATGATGACCGCGAAGTCGTCGCTCAGGCCGACGAAATCGACTTGGACGAAGACGCGGCCTAAGCCTTTCGAAGCGCAGGCCAAGGCATGACGGAACAGCCCTCGCAAACCGGACGGATCACTATCTCGGTTGACGCTATGGGCGGAGATTCGGGGCCCGCTGCTGTTGTGGCGGGCATTGCCAAGTCAGCAGACATAAATCCCGATATCGGATTTGTCCTGCACGGGCCTGAAGAAATGCTGCGCAAACTTGTCGCCAAACGGCGTGTCCTGAACGGGCGCGTCGTTTTTCGTGATTGCCCGGATGTGGTCACGATGGAGGACAAGCCCAGTCAGGTTGTACGCAACGGCAAGCAGACCTCGATGTGGTCGACGCTGGAATCGGTGCGCCAGGGTGAGGCGCACGGGGCTGTGTCCTGTGGCAATACCGGTGCGCTGATGGCTCTGTCGATGATGCGCCTGCGCAAACTGCCAGGCGTCAACCGTCCGGCCATCGCGATACTGTGGCCTTCGCGCAACCCGCAGGGGTTCAACGTGATGCTTGACGTGGGCGCGGATGTGCGCGCCGACGCCAAGGACCTGTTGCAATACGCGCTGATGGGGGCCTCTTACGCACGTAACGGCATGGCTCTGGAACGCCCGCGGATCGGCTTGCTGAACGTGGGCACCGAGGAACACAAGGGCCGCGCCGAGCTCAAGGAAGCGCACACCCTGATCGCGGATTTCGCCGATCAAGCCAGCTTTGACTTTGTCGGCTTTGTCGAAGGCAGCGACATTCCCGGCGACAAAGCAGATGTCATTGTAACAGATGGGTTTACGGGAAATGTCGCCATCAAGACAGGCGAAGGCACTGCCAGCCTGATCGGAGACCTGCTGCGCGAGGCGTTCAAGTATTCCCCCCTGTCACGATTGGCGTCGATCCTTGCGATCACCTCGCTCAACCGCCTGAAAAAGCGCATCGACCCGCGTCGTGTGAATGGCGGGGTCTTCCTTGGCCTCAACGGAACGGTCGTCAAATCGCATGGTGGCGCGGATTCGACCGGTGTGTCGGCTGCTGTCAAACTGGCCTTTACGCTGGCGCAGTCCGGTTTCGCCGAAAAATTGGCGGCACGGGTTGCATCAACAGCCGAGCTTGCACAAGATGCCGCGCATGCACCGCCGACGGCGGGAGAATAACAAAAAAGGCAGTACCCCGAAAATGGCAGGCCGTTCAGTTGTAGTTGGTGTCGGACACTATTTGCCCGAGCGCATTGTTCCGAATTCCGAGTTTGAAAAGACGCTGGATACGACGGATGAGTGGATCCGGACCCGTTCCGGTATCGAGCGCCGCCATATCGCCGCCGAAGACGAGACCACGTCGGACATGGCCACAAAGGCCGCCGAGGCTGCACTGGCGGATGCCGGGCTGACTGCGGATGATATCGACGCCATCGTTCTGGCGACCTCGACCGCTGATCTGACCTTCCCTTCCGCCGCCACCATGGTTCAGTCGCGCCTTGGCATGACCAAAGGGTTCGCCTTTGATGTTCAGGCGGTCTGCGCCGGCTTCGTCTATGCGCTGACCAATGCCAACGCGCTGATCCTGTCCGATCAGGTCAAGCGTGTTCTGGTGATCGGGGCCGAGACCTTTTCGCGAATCATGGATTGGACCGACCGCTCAACCTGCGTGCTGTTCGGCGATGGCGCAGGCGCGTTGATACTGGAACGGCAGGACGGCGCGGGCACATCCGAGGATCGTGGCATTCTGGCGACCGATCTGAACTCTGATGGTCGCTACAAAGACATGCTCTATGTCGACGGCGGTGTTTCGACTCAGACCACCGGCTATCTACGAATGAAGGGCAATCAACTGTTCCGTCAGGCGGTTGAACGTCTGACGTCAACTGCCGAGGCCAGCTTGGAAAAAGCGGGTTTGACGCATGATGATGTGGATTGGATCGTGCCACATCAGGCCAATATCCGCATTATTCAGGGCACTGCCAAGAAACTCGGGGTTCCCATGGACCATGTTGTCGTCACCCTGCAGGACCACGGCAATACCTCGGCCGCGTCCATCCCACTGGCCCTATCGGTCGCCAAGCAACGCGGGCAGTTTAAACAGGGTGATCTTCTGATCACCGAAGCAATCGGGGGTGGTTTGGCATGGGGTTCGGTCCTCCTGCGGTGGTAACTGGCACAATTCGGCTTACACACCGACCTGCAATTCATTGATATTGACAGCGAATTTGCCCTGCCCCTATGCTCGACCATCAACAGGGGAAAAATAGCATGGGCGACAAAACACTGACCCGAATGGATCTGAGCGAGGCCGTCTTTCGTGAGGTTGGCCTGTCACGCAATGAAAGCGCGCTATTGGTCGAAAGCGTTCTGAACCATATGTCCGACGCGCTGGTGCGTGGCGAGCAGGTTAAGATTTCGTCTTTTGGCACATTCAGCGTTCGAGACAAGACAGCCCGCATCGGTCGCAACCCCAAGACCGGCGAAGAGGTTCCGATTCAGCCCCGCCGTGTTCTGACCTTCCGTCCGTCGCACCTGATGAAGGATCGCGTCGCCGCAGGAAACCGCAAGTAAGCTCGGGACCAGAAAGACATGAGCAAATCCCCCGACGCCTTTCGCACCATCAGTGAAGTTGCGGATTGGCTTGGTGTTCAAGCTCATGTGCTGCGATTCTGGGAAAGCCGGTTCACGCAGGTCAAACCCGTCAAACGCGCCGGAGGGCGGCGATACTACCGCCCCAACGACATGCGCCTGCTGGGTGGGATCAAGAAATTGTTGCACGAGGACGGCATCACCATCAAAGGCGTTCAGCGTATCTTGCGGGAAAAGGGTGTGGCCCATGTCGCCGCGCTGTCGCCTTCGTTGAATGATGACGCGCCGACACAAGTTGTCGAGGATGCGGCAGACAATATCGTGGTGCCCTTCACGGCGCAGCCAGCGGCCAGCCAACAGATGGATATGGATCTGGACGCGCCAGTTGCTGCCCAGCCTGCGCCGGTCTCTACCCAACCCACGTCAGTCAATCTGGATGAAGCCCCTTTGTTGGGCGGCATCGCTTCTCGGGCCTGGAGCAAGGTCGATTTCGACGACAATTTGCTGCGCCAGATCGCGCCCGTCGCGCAAGAGCTGCGGGCGGTCCTGAACCGAATCGAAACCCGGTCGGCGGGATAAAACAAAAGGCGATGATTTCCTCTTGCCCCTGCCGGGAAAGTCTTTATGAACACTCCAACGTCGGGCTATGGCGCAGCCTGGTAGCGCGTCCGTCTGGGGGACGGAAGGTCGCAGGTTCGAGTCCTGCTAGCCCGACCAAATCACACCGACGTTTAAGGCAGACAGGCCAGATCCCGCTCTGGCATCAGGGGGGATCGGAATGACAGGCGTATGCCCGAACCAGCAGATCGAAGGGATGATTGCGCGCGCCGAAATTATTGGCAGCCCTGACATTCTACCTGCGCAAATCCAACCCGCCAGTCTTGATCTGCGTTTGGGAACAGTGGCTTATCGGGTCCGCGCCTCATTTCTGGCTGGCGAAACCCGATCCGTGGCAGACCGTCTGACAGAGTTTGAGATGCACCGCATCGACATCACAAACGGCGCCGTACTGGAAAAGGGCTGCGTGTATCTGGTGCCGCTGATGGAATCGCTGGCCCTGCCCGATGACGTCAGCGCCGTCGCCAACGCCAAAAGTTCGACCGGGCGGCTGGACCTGTTGACGCGCACGATCACCGATGGCGGCACCGAGTTTGACCGCGTGCCCGCAGGCTATAGCGGTCCGCTTTATGCCGAGATTTGTCCGCGCTCGTTCTCGGTGCTGGTGCGTCCGGGGATGCGTCTGAACCAGATCCGATTCCGTCAAGGTCAGGCAGTGCTGAGCGACGCGGAACTGACGGCGCTGCACAATGACTCGCCGCTGGTGGACGGAGCTGCCGTCATTCAAGACGGTTTGGGATTTTCAGTTGATTTGCAGCTGCCCGACACCGATCTGGTTGGCTACCGTGCCAAACCCCATACCGGCGTCATCGATCTGGACCGGATCGGCGAATACGACCCGCAGGAATACTGGGAAGAGGTGCACACCACCGAGGGTCGCATCATTCTGGACCCCGGTGCGTTCTACATTCTGGTCAGCCGCGAAGCGGTGCACATCCCGCCCATGTATGCGGCAGAAATGGCCCCCTATCTCGCCATGGTCGGAGAGTTCCGCGTGCATTATGCAGGTTTTTTTGACCCCGGTTTCGGCCATGCCGCCGCCGGAGGCGCCGGGTCACGCGGGGTGCTGGAAGTGCGCTGCCACGAAGCCCCGTTTGTGCTGGAGCATGGACAGGTCGTCGGGCGGCTGGTTTACGAAAGAATGGCCGAGATGCCGACGCAGTTATATGGTGCGGGCATCGCCTCGAACTATCAGGGACAGGGGTTGAAACTGTCCAAACATTTCAAACCGGTTGGTTAAAATTTCATGAACCGGCGCATCTGACGGCTCATCCGCTGCGCCTGTTTCATATTCTGCCGCTGCCGCTGCGCATCCTGCCGAACATGACTGCCAGCGTTCGGGTCGCCGGCGTCCTGCCCCGGTTTGCGCCCCATTCGGCCCGCCATGTCAAAGCCCTTGTCAACGCCTTTATTGACAAGGCGACGCATGACCTGACGCACGATCATATCGATCAGTCGATTGGCATTCATTGCTCGTCTCCGTTTCCTGACCCTCAACATAGAGGTCTCATGCGGCCATAAAAGGGCGGCGTGATCACTCTTCCTCGAACAGTTCGGTCTGATCCTCGTCTTCCTCGTCCTGCCCATCGCTCAGCGGCACAGCTCCGGGCGGTGGGCGGTTTTCCAATAGCCCGGCAGCGCGCAACTCTTTCAGCCCCGGTAGATCGCGGGCATTTTCCAATCCGAAATGGTCCAGAAACTGCGGTGTGACCACAAAGGTGACCGGCCGACCCGGTGTCATGCGGCGACGCCCCAACCTGATCCATTCCATATCCAGCAACTGATCAATTGTGCCGCGTGAAACGGACACGCCGCGAATCTCTTCGATCTCGGCCCGCGTGCAGGGTTGATGATAGGCTACGATGGCCAGTGTCTCGATTGCCGCGCGGCTGAGCTTTCGGGTCTCGACTGTTTCCTTCTGCATCAGGAATCCCAGATCGGGCGCAGTGCGAATGGCCCAGGCCTCGCCCACCCGAACCACGCGGACGCCCCGCCCCTCATAGCGTTTTTGCAGCATTTCAACAGCTTGCGCCGCGTCGCTGCCATGTGGCATCCGCGCCTCAAGATCAGCGATCAACACCGGCTCGGCGCTGGCGAACAGAACCGCTTCGACCATCCGTTCCTGTTCGGCCATCGGGGGCGCTTCGAACAGGGTGCCGGTGCCTTCGTCCTGGTTGGCGTCAGTCACGGGTTTCAGTCCTTTTTCGCAGATGGATCGGGGCAAAGGTGTCGCTTTGCTTGATCTCCATATGTCCTTCTTTCACCAGCTCCAGCGAGGCCGCGAAAGTTGCCGCCGTCGCCGACCGCCTGCGCACCGGGTCGGCGTCCCAGCCATCGGGCAAATAGGTTTCCATATCCGTCCAGGTGCCCGCAAATCCGATCAGAGGCCGCATCCGTTCCAACGCCTGTTCCATGGTAAAGACAGCGTCGCGATCCATTACAAAGGGGCGGAATTCGTCACGTGTCCGGATGCGGGCATAGCCCTGCATCAGGTCCAGCAGGGTGGCGGAATAGGTCACCGTCCGCAGGCGGGTCACGTCCTCGCCCTGTCCGCGTTTGAAAAAGTCGCGCCCCAGCTGATCCCGGGCCATCAGTCGCGCGGCGGCGTCACGCATCGCTTGCAGACGCTCAAGCTGGAACGCCAGATGCGCCGCCAGTTCCTCGCCCGAGGGGCCTTCGTCATCCGGGTCTGGCGGCAACAGCAGGCGGGATTTCAGGAAGGCCAGCCATGCGGCCATCACCAGATAATCCGCCGCCAGTTCAATCCGTAACTGCCGGGCTTTTTCCACAAAAGTCAGATATTGCTGCGCCAGCGCAAGAACCGAGATCTTACGCAAATCGACCTTTTGAGTCCGTGACAAGGTGAGCAGCACGTCCAACGGGCCTTCGAACCCGTCGACGTCAACGATCAGTGCCTCGGCGGCAAGACGGTCAGCAACCGAGACCGGGTCTTCGCTGAAAAGGTTATCCTGCATATACCTGCCCGCCCATTAGGGCAGATAGTTCCGCCTCGGCGGCTGGGATGTCAAGTTCCGCTGGCTTACGGCGCATCGAAAGCGCCTTCTCCGCGCGTTTTTGCGCCTGTGCCGTCATTTCACCGGCGGCGTCCAACACTCGTTTGCGCGCTTCAAACGAACCATTGCAATGCAGAACCACATCGCACCCAGCATCAAGCGCCTGCCGGCCGATCTGTTCCGGTGCACCGGACAGCGCTTTCATCGAAATGTCATCGGTCATGATCAAACCATCAAAGCCGATCTTATCCCGGATCAGACCAATCATTTTGACTGAGATCGTAGCAGGTTGAGGGTCGATTCTGTCATAAACCAGATGGGCCGTCATCCCCATCGGCAGGTCATTCAGTGCCCGGAACGGCGCGAAGTCTTCCTGCTCTAGCGAGTCTTGTGTCAGATCCACATGCGGCAGGTCGTAATGGCTGTCCAACGTTGACAGACCATGGCCGGGCATATGTTTGAGAACAGGCAGGACTCCGCCATCCAGATGCGCATCAGCAACCGCGCGTCCCAAACCAGAAATCGTTTTTGAATCAAAACCATAGCATCGGTTCTTCAGGAAGGGGTGGGTATCCTCGCGAGCCAGATCGACCATCGGCGCGCAATTGCTGTCGATGCCCAGCTCAAACAATTCCAAGGCGATCAAGCGATAGCGCAAATACATGGCCCGTTCGGCCTGATCCCCGGCCCGCGCGACGTGATCCAGCGGTGGCATCCATTCCCGCGCCAAAGGGGCGCGTAGGCGTTGAACGCGGCCACCTTCCTGATCAATGGTGATCGGGCAGTTGCGCCCGACAGATTCGCGGAAATCATCGCAGAGGGCCCGTACCTGATCCGCGCTTTCGATATTGCGGGCAAACAGAATGAACCCGAACGGGTTCATCTCGCGGAACAGGTGTTTTTCGTCTGACGTCAGGCGCAGGCCTTCGGCATCGGTGATCGCAGCGCCGAATGTCACCGCACGGAAACCGGAATGCAATCGGCATCCTGGGCCACCAGCGCAGCACAGAACTGGCGGGATTCACTCAGATCATCAAACCCAAGCACGCGCAGACGGTAGAAGGTTCGTCCACCGCTTGAGGTTTTCTGAATAACGCGCTGTTTTCCATTCATATAATCGCCAAATCTGCTGTTCAAACGATCCCATTCGCCGCGCGCGACCTCGGGGCTTTCAAACGCTCCAAGCTGCGCCATACGGGTGCCCTTGGGCAGCGCGTCCGGGTCAACATCCAGACCCACAGCGGCTTTGACGGCGGCATTGATTGCGTCTTCGGTTTGGCTGTTTGGTGTGACGCCGCTGGGCGTCTTGCGCGCCGGGCGGACAATCGGACGCAGCGACCGACGTACCCCGGGCAGCGCAGCGATTTTGGGATCGGGCAATTGCGCCGCCAGATCAGCGGGATCAATCGCGGGTTCATCGTCGAGAGTCGTCAGCGCCGCAAGCTGGACGCCCGGAGCCTGTCCTTCGTCCGGTTTGTCCGCCTCGGTGGCCAGCTCGGCCACCAGAGCATCAACGATCCCTTGACGCAGCTTTGCCGCATCCTGTGTTGAGATTTCCTCCTCAACCTTATGCACTGCAGGCGTCGGCTTGAGGTTTTCGATCGGCGTATCTTCGTCGGCCAGAGAGACCGGACGCGGTGCCAGGATCAGGCGATCCGCCGGAGGGGCCGCCGAACCAACCGCAGCCACCGCGTTCACTGCCAGTCCCTGATGGTCCGCCGGAGTGCCGCCGGGGCTTTCCGGCTGTATGCGCATCGGGCCTTCGACCGCTCGAACGACCGGCACGCCGCTGACATCTCGAACGACCAGCTTGTATCCCCAAACACCGATGCCCGCGACCAGCGCCAGCGACGCAACGGCGCCCAGCGCGTTGACAATACGTCCCAGACCTGCCCCGCGCGGAGCCGTCTCATAGTGCTGCGTATCACCGGAATAGTCGTACCCATCCTGAGGATCGGGTTGATTCGTGTAATGCATCTGCTCGGGACGCATTTGCCCCGAGTAATCGTAACGTGCCATATCCGCCTCACCGCCCGATTGCGCCTTAAAACGTGGCGCGCGGGTCATTTCTTGCCTACCTCGTACCGGCGGTTCGGGCGATATTGATTATCGCATCTCCTGCGCCGGGGTAACGCCAAGAATACCCAGGCCCGCTGAAATCACAACAGAAACAGCCCGGGCCAGTGCGATTTTCGACTGGCTTGTGGCAACATCGCCATCCTGAATGAACCGAAGCTGGGTTTCATCATTGCCCTTGTTCCAGAGCGCGTGGAAATCCCCTGCCAATTCATAGAGATAGAAGGCAACGCGGTGCGGCTCGTTCGTGCGGGCGGCGACCTCGACCAGACGTGGCCATTCGGCCAGTTTCTTGGCGACGGTCAGTTCCGAGGCATGGTCGTTCTTGCTCAGATCGGCCGCCACGAGCGCTGCGTCATCAGCCGCAATCCCGGCCTCGGCAGCACGGCGCAGCACACTCATAACGCGGGCATGGGCGTATTGAACGTAGAACACGGGGTTCTCGCGGCTTTGTTCCAGCACCTTGTCGAAATCGAAGTCCAAAGGCGCGTCGTTCTTGCGGGTCAGCATGACGAAACGGGTCACATCAGGGCCAACCTGATCAACCACATCGCGCAGGGTAACAAAGTTCCCGGCCCGCTTGGACATCTTGAACGGCTCACCATTCTTCCAAAGCTTCACCAACTGGGTCAGCTTGATATCCAGCGGCACCTTGCCATCGGACAGGGCCGAAACGGCGGCTTTCATCCGCTTGACGTAACCGCCATGATCCGCCCCAAACACGTCGATCAGCGCGTCAAAGCCACGGGTCACCTTGTCATAGTGATAGGCGATATCCGGTGCGAAATAGGTCCATGAGCCATCCGATTTCTTCACCGGGCGGTCCACGTCATCGCCATGTTCGGTCGATTTGAACAAGGTCTGCTCGCGCGGTTCCCAATCTTCGGGCTTCTTACCTTTGGGCGGCTCCAGCACGCCTTCATAGATCAGGCCCTTGTCGGTCAGGGACTGCAGCGCAGCCTCAATCCGGCCAGTGCCGTAAAGCGATTTTTCCGAGAAGAACACGTCCATCTCGACACCCAGCGCCTTCAGGTCGGCGCGGATCAGGTCCATCATCGCGTCGGTGGCGAAGCTGCGCAGATCTTCCAGCCATT
Organism: Ruegeria sp. K11; assembly: GCF_056531905.1. Classification (NCBI taxonomy): domain Bacteria; kingdom Pseudomonadati; phylum Pseudomonadota; class Alphaproteobacteria; order Rhodobacterales; family Roseobacteraceae; genus Ruegeria; species Ruegeria sp. K11. Next base: position 349,267 of record NZ_JBQFMP010000001.1, on the reverse strand, counting down.
CGCTCTCTGGCTTGTCGATCAGGCTGTCACCATATTTCTCTTTCAGCGCCTCGCCAATCGGGATCAGGTAGTCACCGGGATAAAGGCCCTCGGCAATCTCGGGGCTGAGGCCATTGGCCTCGCGATACCGTTCATAGGCCGAGCGTGCCAGCACATCCACCTGCGCGCCGCCATCGTTGATGTAATACTCGCGGGTCACGTCATGGCCCGAATAGGCCAAGAGGCTTGCCAAGGCATCGCCGAACACCGCCCCCCGCGTATGGCCCACATGCAGCGGGCCGGTGGGGTTGGCCGAAACATATTCCACGTTGACCTTCTGCCCATGACCCATGGTCGAGCGGCCATAGTCGGTGCCCGCTTCAAGCACCGCTGCCAGAACACCCTGCCAGACAGACGGCGCAAGACGCAGGTTCAGGAATCCCGGCCCGGCAACCTCGGCACTGGTGATACGCTCATCCGCCGCCAGTTTCCCGGCCAGCACGTCGGCAATATCGCGCGGCTTCATCTTCGCCGGCTTCGCCAGCACCATCGCCGCATTGGTCGCCATGTCGCCATGCGCGGCATCGCGCGGCGGCTCGACCGCCACGTTGTCAAAGCTCAGCCCCTCTGGCAACGCGCCTTCGGATTGCATCTGCGCCAGCGCGTCCAGTACCAGAGCGCGGATCTCGGAAAACAGGTTCATTTCGAATGTCCTTTTGCTTGCCCGGCGGTTTACCACGCAAAGCGCCAAGGTCAATGGACGCCTAATATTTGCGCTTGGTTTGGCGCGCAGTCCGGATAGTCTCGGGCCAAACCGTACCAACCGGAGACCGCCCATGCGCCGCGCCCTGCCCCTTGCCCTGCTTCTCAGCACCGCCCTGCCCGTCTGGGCCGAAATGTCCACCCCCGAAGGCCATGTCATCCTGACGCTGGGCGGTGCTGTTGGTGAAACCAACCTGCCCGCACGCGGGGCGGATGATGGCGGGTTGCTGGGCTATCTCGAAGTCACGCATGACGGCGCTGCGGGCTTTGACGCTGCCATGCTCGACGGCCTGCCACAGATCGAGATCACCATTCCATACGGCCCACCCGACAAGCAACGCGACTATGCTTTCTCGGGCCCGTTGCTGTCTTCGGTGATGGCCATGGCCGGGGCCGAAGGCAAATCGGCCCTGCCCATGGCGCTGGACGGCTATCAGGCCGAGATCCCGTGGCAGAGCATCGAGACCCACCAACCCATCGTCGCCACCCACGCGGATGGCGCGCCGATGGGCATCGGTGGCTATGGCCCCACGATGATCGTTTTCCCCCCCACCGAGGACGCAGATCTCGCCCAGACACAGGCCGGGCAACAGGTCTGGGCGATTGCCTATATCGCGATCGAGTGATCGCCGGTCAGCCGAGCATGATCCTGCAGCGCAAACCTGTCCGTCATGCCCGCGATATAGTCTGACACGATCCGCGCCAATGCTGTCTCATCGGGTGCGGCTTCGATATCGCCGTGCCAATGCCCGGGCATCTGTTTCGGGTCGCTCAGGTAAATCGGAAACAGGTCCTCGACCACCTTGCTGACCTCGGCGCGCACCTTCATCACGCTGGGCGCGCGGTACATACGTGAGAACAGAAAGGCGCGGATTTGTTTGAGCTGCGCCCAAAGCCCGTCCGAGAACCGAATAACAGGATAGCCCAGATGCCTGATCTCCTCGACCGACCGCGCGCCTGAATCGGCGATCAGATCGCGTGAGGTGTCGATGACATCCGAAACCATCACGCCAAAGACGCGCCGCAGTGCCTCATGCCGCCTGCGATACCGGTCGAGCCCCGGATACTTCGCATCCACTGCGGCAAAACAGGCATCAATGATCGGCAATTGCTGAATGTCCGCGTCGCTGAACAACCCTGCGCGCAGCCCGTCGAACAAATCATGATTGTTATAGGCTATATCGTCCGACAGCGCGGCCACCTGTGCCTCGGCGCTGGCATGGGTATGAAGCTCCAGATCAAAGCTCTGATTGCACGCGGCCAACGCCCAGGGCAATGCGCCGACCACGGGGCCATTGTGCTTGGCGATACCCTCCAGGCATTCCCAGGTCAGGTTGCAGCCATCGAACTCGGCATAATGACGTTCCAGCTTGGTCACGATGCGTATGGCCTGCGCATTGTGATCGAAACCGCCATAAGGCTCCATCAAGGCATGCAGCGCATCTTCGCCCGTATGCCCGAACGGCGTGTGCCCCAGATCATGCGCCAGCGCCACCGCCTCGGTCAGTTCTGGGTTCAGACCCAGCGCACCCGCGATCGTCCGCGCCACCTGAGCAACTTCGATGGAGTGGGTCAGACGCGTGCGATAGCTGTCACCCTCATGCTCAACAAACACCTGCGTTTTGTGCTTGAGCCGCCGAAACGCGCTGGCATGGATAATCCTGTCGCGGTCGCGCTGAAAACATGACCGAAAGCTGCTCTCTTCTTCCGGGACCAACCGCCCGCGTGCGTGCTCCGGATCGGAGGCAAAACCCGCTCTGTTCAAAGGTCTTATCCTTGTCGCCTGTCGTCGGGTTTCATATATTGTAGCCAATAGAGGAAATAAACCTTTGGAGCCCGGCATGAATCTGCCTCCAACAGTTACCGAACGCGCCTTTGATCGTCTGGCCGAAATCGGCGCAGCGGATCAGGGTCAAGCCCTGCGTGTTGCCGTGGAAGGCGGCGGATGTTCCGGTTTTCAATATGAAATCGCACTGGACACTCCCAAAGAAGACGACATTGTGCTTGAGGGCAAAGGCGAAAAGGTGATTGTCGACGCGATTTCGCTGCCGTTTCTGGAAAATGCGGTGATCGACTTCACGCAGGAACTGATCGGCGCACGCTTTGTGATCGAAAACCCGAACGCCACCTCATCCTGCGGCTGTGGCACATCGTTTTCGATGTGAATGCATGCGGGGGTTTTGCCCCCACACCCCCAGGATATTTTCAGCCAGATGAAGAGGGATCCGCTCTCTGACCCGAAGGCCAGAGAACTTCACCTGGCGCGGTCATCGGCGTCCCCGCCTGTACCGCCTGAACACATTACATACAGACTGGTTAAGAATCCGTTGCTTCATCTGGCTAAAAATATCCCGGAGCGCGAGGCAGTGCCTCGCAACCCAGGCCGGCCACTTGCCGCTGGGGCGTTTCTGCGCGATAGGTTGCCGCAAGCATCGGAGGATCGCGCATGAAAATCGCCACTTTCAATATCAACGGCATCAAAGCGCGGGCCGAAGCCCTGCCCCGATGGCTGGATGACGCGCAACCGGATGTAGTTCTGTTACAAGAAATCAAATCAGTGGACGAGAACTTCCCCAGCGAGATTTTTGAGGCGCGCGGGTATAATGTAGAAACCCATGGTCAAAAAAGCTTCAACGGTGTCGCGATCCTGTCAAAGCTGCCGCTTGAAGATGTCTCGCGCGGCTTGCCCGGTGACACTGACGACGAACAGGCCCGCTGGATTGAAGCCACCGTTGTCGGAACGCAGGCGCTTCGGATTTGTGGATTGTATCTTCCCAATGGCAATCCCGTCCCGGGGCCGAAATATGACTATAAGCTCGCCTGGATGGAGCGGCTTTATCATCGGGCGCAGGACCTGATGGCCGCCGAGGGACCGGCTTTGATGGCAGGGGACTACAACATCATCCCGCAAGCCGAGGATGCTGCCCGGCCGAATGCGTGGCGAGAGGACGCGCTGTTTCGTCCAGAAAGCCGGGCAGCATTCCGAAAGATCCTGAATCTCGGGTTCACCGAAGCGTTTCGGGCGCGCACCCAAGGGCCAGGTCACTATTCATTTTGGGACTATCAGGCCGGAGCCTGGAACAAGAATGACGGAATTCGCATTGACCACTTCCTTCTGACGCCGCAGGCCGCTGATCTGATGCGCGATTGCCAAATTGACTCGGAAATTCGTGGGCACGAAAAGCCCTCGGATCATGTTCCGGTTTGGGTTGACCTCGATCTTTAATGGCTCAGACCGTCGGGTCGTAACCATAAACCCAATCATATCGCCGTGCCAGCCTGGGACCAATGGCCATCAAAGCAGCCTGCGCCGCCAAACGCATTGGTCCACGCAGATGAAAATTGCGCGCATTTGCGCCTGCGGCCAAGACCACTTGCTGCGCGCGGGATCGGCGGGTTGCTTCATAGGCCGCAAGGGCTTGGGTGACGCCGGATTGGGCTTCGAAAGCGCGGGTCAGAACCCACGCGTCCTCGAGCGCTAAACACGCGCCCTGGGCCATAAAGGGCAAGGTCGGGTGCGCCGCGTCCCCCAGCAGCGCCAGGCGCCCGTTTTGCCAATGCCGCGCGACAGGACGCAGAAACAGCGCCCACAGATGCACCTGCTGCACTTGTCCGAGAATGTCCCCAACAAGACCTCCGAAATCGGAAAACCGTTGCTGCAGGTCGACCGGATCCCCTTGCCGCCGCCAACCTTCTTCGCGCCAGTCCGAGCGTTCCTCGACCGCCACCACATTCATCAGAGTGTGATCGCGCAGCGGGTAGGTCACCACATGTCGCCCAGGCCCCATGGTCAGAACCGCGTGGGCGGTTTTGTCACTGCGGTTCCAAGGGATCGTAGCGCGCCAGGCGACCTGATGGGTGAATTCAGGCGCGCCCGGCCCGTTCAGCTCGGAGCGGATTACGCTTCGTCCGCCATCGGCGGCGATAGCGCATTGCGCGCAGAAGCGGGCACCATCATCAAGAACGACCTCGGCCTCGGCCGGGTGTTTGATAACGTCCTTGACACGGGCTCTTAACCGCAGGTCCACCCCGGCCCGCAGTGCCGCCTTGTGCAGCAAGCCCAACAGGTCGGCCCGGTGGTAGTAAAAGGTCGGACCGGCGGCAGGGGGTGGGATTTCACCTATCAGCCGACCAGCGCGATAGTCGCGCAGTATTGTGCCGCCGGATTTTACCGCCGCTTCGGGTTCGGCCCCCGCAACGCCAAGCGCGCGAAGAACTGCCATACCATTTGCGCTGATCTGCAATCCCGCGCCAACCTCGGCCAGTTCAGGTGCCTGTTCGAACACCGTCACCTCGGCCCCGCGTTGCCGCAATGCCAGAGCCGCCGCCAGCCCACCAATGCCACCGCCGATTACGGCAAATCTCAACCCGTCGATATTCATGGCTCTGGCTTAACGCAAAAACGCCGGAGTGGAAGACCCCGGCGTTGAATGTGTGTTCTGATGGCCAGCGATCAATCGTCGCGGTGGACCTTTTCCCGACGTTCGTGGCGTTCCTGTGCCTCAAGCGTCATGGTGGCGATGGGACGCGCGTCCAGCCGCCTCAGCGAGATCGGATCGCCCGTCATCTCGCAATAGCCATACTCGCCCTCATCGATCCGCCGCAGGGCCGAGTCGATCTTGGCCACCAGCTTTCGCTGACGATCCCGGGTGCGCAATTCCAGCGCGCGATCCGTTTCCTCGCTTGCGCGGTCGGCAACGTCCGGAATGTTACGGGTGTTGTCCTGCAGCCCCTCGATCGTATCGCGGCTGCCTGCCAAAAGTTCGGTTTTCCAGTCCAGCAGCTTACGACGAAAATACTCAAGCTGCCTGTCGTTCATAAATGGTTCGTCTTCGGCTGGACGATAATCTTCGGGCAGAAATACTTCCTGCTTCATTTTTGCTCCCTCGGTGCGGCCTGCAACGCCGAGTGCGTTTTGTTCACCTGACATGCGGCAATCCCTTCTGCGGAGCGTTTAGCTGACGGCGTCGGGAATGTCACTATGCAAACTGAGCGTCGCCGTCGCCTTATCATGTGATGTCTAAATATGAGACATCAAACAACAAAACCTTGTTTTTCTGTGAAGATTAACGGGCGATTTCTGGGCAATTTCTAAAGTGTCGCACTGAATGTTAGCGCCCGAATCAACCAAAGGCATTGGAGTCATTGCGCAAATTCGCGTCAGGCGACGCAGCGGCCTGTCTTGTAAAAATCTCTGCCGCTCTGTAACCCGATAAGCACACACGGCGCCATGAGATGAGAGGCCAATGACCGCACGTTTCCAAAGCACAGCAGATTATGTTGCAACAGATGATCTGACCATTGCGGTGAACGCCGCCGTCACACTGGAACGGCCTCTGCTGGTCAAGGGCGAGCCCGGCACCGGCAAGACCGAACTGGCCAAACAGGTGGCCAGTGCGTTGGGTTTGACGATGATCGAATGGAACGTCAAATCCACCACCCGCGCGCAACAGGGTCTGTACGAATACGATGCCGTCAGCCGCCTGCGCGACAGCCAGTTGGGGGACGAGCGGGTCCATGACGTCTCGAACTACATCCGCAAGGGCAAACTGTGGCAGGCCTTTGACGCCGACGAAAAGGTCGTTCTGCTGATCGACGAGATCGACAAGGCCGATATCGAGTTTCCCAACGACCTGCTGCAGGAGCTCGATAAGATGGAGTTCCACGTCTACGAGACAGGCGAGACGATCCGGGCCAAGCACCGCCCCATCGTCATCATCACCTCGAACAACGAAAAGGAACTGCCCGACGCCTTTCTGCGGCGCTGTTTCTTTCACTATATCCGGTTTCCGGACGAGACCACGATGCGCCGCATCGTCGAGGTGCATCACCCCGGCATCAAGGATGCCCTGCTGACCACCGCGTTGACGCAGTTCTATGAAATCCGCGACACCCAGGGATTGAAGAAAAAGCCTTCGACCTCGGAAGTTCTGGATTGGCTGAAACTGTTGTTGGCCGAGGATTTGACCTCGGAAGACCTCAAACGCGACGGCGCAAATGCGCTGCCCAAGCTGCATGGCGCCCTTTTGAAGAATGAACAGGATGTGCACCTGTTCGAACGTCTTGCCTTCATGGCGCGCAGTAAGCGTTAAACCGCCATATTTTCTTGGCGATCAACCGATCTCGGCTTGCCTTCTGTCATGCCGGGTGTCAGCATTGTTTCAAACATGGCCACAATCCGGTCGTACACCACATAATACTCAGAGCAGGACCCCCAATTGCCCGACGCCCCCGTCATCCGCGCGCTACGGCCCGAAGACCGTGCACAATGGTCCGAGATGTGGCGCGATTATCTGGCGTTTTATGAGACCGAAGTACCGGACGCCATCTATGAAAGCACGTTCGCGCGGCTTCTTGGCGACGACCCGCAGGACTTCTCCTGTTTCGTGGCCGAAGCCGAAGGCCGCTTGCTGGGTCTGACCCATTACCTGTTTCATCGCCATGCCTGGAAGGTTGAACGGGTTTGCTATCTGCAGGACTTGTTTGCCCGGCCAGAGGCGCGCGGTACAGGCGTGGGACGTGCCTTGATTCAAGCGGTTTATGACGAGGCTGACCGACAAGATGCGCCAACAGTTTATTGGCTGACGCAGGATTTCAACCAGACGGCCCGAAAGCTATACGACCGGATCGGAACCTTGACACCCTTCATCAAGTATCAGCGCCCATGAGACGGCTCGGGGTCGCGCTTCTGCTGACATTGCTGTCGGCCTGTACTTCGATCGAAACGATCGAGTTGCCGACACGCATCAAAGTGGTCGAGGCGTCGTTGCCGCCGACCAAATCCTTTGGTCTGGCGCGGCCCAGCCCTCCGGCGCGGTCTAACCAGAACATCGCCGCAGATTTCGTGTCGTTGCACTTCGCGCTGGAAAGCGGTGCCCCCCTGCCCGTTTTCACGCGATTTGAAGGCCCGGTCACCGTCAGGCTGACCGGCACCCCTGCACCATCGATGCAAACCGACCTGACCCGGCTGCTGACACGCATCCAACGAGAAGCCCGGATCGACATTCGCCAGATCTCGGACGGTCCGGCCAACATCACCATCGAGGCTATCAGCCAGAAACAAATCCGCCGCATCCTGCCACAGGCGGCCTGTTTCGTGGTGCCCAACGCGTCCAGTCTGGAAGAATATCGCCGTGACCGCCGGAAAAGCAAAAGCAACTGGACCGAGTTGCGCAGCCGCGAGCGGATCGGGATATTCATTCCCTACGACGTCAGCCCGCAAGAAGTGCGCGATTGCCTGCATGAAGAACTGGCGCAAGCGCTCGGGCCGCTGAACGACCTGTACCACCTGCCGGATTCGGTGTTCAACGACGACAATTTCCACACCGTGCTGACCGGGTTTGACATGCTGATCCTGCGTGCAGCCTATGCGCCTGAACTCCGCAACGGCATGACCCAAACACAGGTCGAGGCCGTGCTGCCCGGGGTTCTCAAACGCCTGAACCCCCGCGGAGAGGCTTTAGCGGCTCAACCGCTGTCCGACACTCCGCGTGAATGGGTCGATGCAATCCAGAACGCGGTTGGCGCAGGTGGCCCCTCGCCGCGCCGGGTTCGAGCCGCCCAAAAGGCCGCGCGGATCGGGCAGCAACAGGGCTGGACGGACCATCGACGCGCTTACCCGCATTATCTGCTGGGCCGGATGACCCAGTTCGATGATCCGGATGCCGCACAGCAACAGTTTGCGCTGGCGCAGCAATACATGAAAGCCACCCCCGGCACCGAAGTACAGCAGGCGCACGTCACCGCACAAACAGCCGCCTTTGCGCTGGCCAATGGGCGCGGCGAAGACGCCCTGCCCGAGCTTAACCAGGCAATCGACGTCATGACCCGTGCCGAAAACGCCGCGCAACTCGCGACCTTGCTGTTGCTGAAATCCGAGGCGCTGCGTCAGGCAGGTCGGATCAACCAGGCACGCGCCGTCAGGCTGGACAGTATCGGATGGGCACGCTACGGCTTTGGCTCGGATCTGGTGGTGCGGTCTGTGACACAAAGCGTGGCGCAGGCGACCTCTGTCAACACGGGTGGATAACGACACATGCTGGTGGTTGTGGGAATGGCGGTTCTGGGCGCGATCCTGGGGGGCCTGACGGCGCGCAAACGTAACGGAAGCGGCGCGGATATTGCCCAATATGCCGCCGGCTATGGCATTGCCTTTGCGCTTGTGGGGCTGATCTTGTCGCTGGTCCTTGTCCGTCTGGTGATCTGAGCGATGTTTCTGCCCTTTTTCGAAAACCTCCGCAAAGCTGGTGTTCCCGTATCCTTACGCGAATATCTGACTTTTCTGGAGGGCATGAAGAAGGGTCTGGCCACCTATGATATCGAAGCGTTCTACTACCTTGCCCGCGTGTCGATGGTGAAAGACGAGCGCAATATCGACAAGTTTGACCGCGCCTTTGCCGCCAGCTTCAAAGGGCTGGAGGATATCAGTTTCGATCAGGTGCTCGAGGCCGTCGATATCCCGGCCGAATGGCTGCAGAAAATGGCCGAGAAACACTTGAGCGACGAAGAGAAGGCCGAGATTGAGGCCCTTGGCGGGTTTGACAAACTGATGGAAAAGCTGCGTGAGCGGCTGAAGGATCAACAAGGCCGCCATCAGGGCGGCAACAAGTGGATCGGCACCGCCGGCACCTCTCCGTTCGGGGCCTATGGGTACAATCCCGAGGGCGTGCGCATCGGCCAGAAAGAAAGCCGCCACCAGCGCGCGGTCAAGGTCTGGGACAAGCGCGAATTCAAGAACCTGGATGATACGGTTGAGTTGGGCACCCGCAACATCAAAGTTGCCCTGAAACGCCTGCGCCGCTGGGCGCGCGAGGGCGCCGCGGAAGAGCTGGATCTGGATGGCACCATCCGCGCCACGGCCGAGCATGGTTATCTGGACGTCAAAACCCGCCCCGAGCGACACAACGCGGTCAAGGTGCTTTTGTTTTTGGACGTCGGCGGCTCGATGGACCCGCATATCAAAGTGGTGGAAGAGCTTTTCTCGGCCGCGCGGACCGAGTTCAAGCATCTGGAATATTACTACTTTCACAACTGCCTGTATGAGGGCGTCTGGCGAGACAATCGCCGCCGCTGGGACAAGCAAACCTCCACCCATGAGGTGTTGCGCACCTATGGGCCCGACTACAAATGCATTTTTGTCGGCGACGCGTCGATGAGCCCCTATGAGATCGCCTATCCCGGCGGTGCCAGCGAACACTGGAACCCCGAGACCGGGCAGGTCTGGCTGCAACGTGCCCGCGAACAGTGGTCGTCAAATCTGTGGATCAACCCGGTGCCCGAGAAGTATTGGGAGTATACCCACTCGGTCGGCATGATCCGCGAGATTTTCGAGGACCGTATGGTGCCGATGACTCTGGCCGGGCTGGAACAGGGCATGCGCGAGCTGACGCGATAGACCGCTTACTTGGCTCAAAGAAAAAGACCACGACAATTGCATTTGAAATCCTGCGCTGCCAAGGTAGTGTCCAGATTTTCCGACCCACCTTTCAGGATAACCTTATGTCTTTCCCCAAATTCATCACAGACTTTCCAGGACTCGACGTGCCGTTCCCAGAGGACGTCGTCACCACGGCAGTGATCAAATCCGAGGCAGGGTTGGTTGCATTCTTCACTTTTCATAAGGATATGGAACTTCCTGCACATGCACACGGCGCGCAATGGGGAACTGTGATCGAAGGCGAGATCGAACTGACCATCGATGGTTCGACCAAAGTATTTCGCCCAGGCGACAGCTATTCCATTCCGACCGGAATCGAGCATGGCGGCAAGATCAAGGCGGGCACGCGTGTGATCGATGTGTTTGAAGAAGCAGACAGGTATGCCCTCAAAAACTGACCGGCCACGCAATCCCGATTGTCTGACCGCGCCCCACCGAACAGACATGGGCAACGCGCCGCCACCAAGCGCAATTCATGGAAAGATGACCCGATGAAAGGGACGACACCGCTGACCGGGACCTGGTCGTTGATGGATTGGTATAACGAGACCGAATCCGGCCAACGCCTCTATCCCTTGGGGCCGAACGCAAGCGGTTACATCAACTACTCTCCGGATGGGTTTGTATTTGTGCACCTTATGGCGGCAGACCGGCGGTTGTTCAAAGAAAGCGACCCATTTGGCGGAACAGAAGCCGAGGATTCAGCGGCCTTCAAGTCACAGTTCACCTATGCAGGACCATATGAGTATTACGGCGATCACGTGATACATCGCGTCACGCAGGCTTCTTTTCCGAACTGGGTCGGGACAGAACAGCGTCGTCAGGTAAGATTCCTGGACGGGACACTGCAGCTGAGCGCGGCTGAGGTCGTTTTTCAGGGACAGATCGTAACAGCCTGCGTCGAATGGCAACGCTCTACCGCTTGAGCTGGCAATTTTCTGGGAAGCGAAACCCAAAAACCGATTTTGATTTGCTCTCTTTGGCAAAGACCCCCATATCCAGTTCATGCTGCGTTTGACACCGATCCTGCTGGCTGTTGGTTATGCCATTGTGATGTACCGGATTTCCGTCTGGCGCACGCATCGGGATCTGGATGCGAAATCGACGGAGTTGGCCGACCCGGCGCTGAAGCGTATGACCGACAGGCTGGCTGCGGCATTGGGGATCGAACGGGTACCGGTTTACATCTACGAAATCGACCCGGTGAACGGATTGGCCGCGCCGGACGGGCGGATTTTCATCACACGCGGGTTTTACCGCAAGTTTCGCAACGGAGAAGTATCGGCCGAGGAGATGGCCAGCGTGATTGCCCACGAGTTGGGCCACGTCGCGCTGGGACATGCGCGGCGGCGGATGATTGATTTTTCCGGCCAAAACGCGCTGCGGGCGGCGTTGATGATGCTGTTGAACCGGTTCATTCCCTTTGTGGGGGCGTGGATTGCGAATATGCTGACGCATCTGCTGGCCTCGCGCTTGTCGCGCGGAGATGAATATGAGGCGGATGAATATGCCGCCGCTTTGCTGACCAAGGCCGGGATCGGGATCGGACCGCAGAAATCCCTGTTTCACAAGCTGGAAGATCTGACACAGCAGCGGGCGGGGGTCACGCCGGCCTGGTTGATGAGTCACCCCAAAACCGATGAGCGGATAGCGGCGCTGGAGGTTTTGGAAAAGCGGTGGGGGGCAGAAGGCTAGCGTTCGTGCAGCGAGGGGCCAGCCCCTCGCGCTCCCCGGAGTATTTTTGAAAAGATGAAGATCGGGAGGTGGAGCTCAGGTTGACAGGGCTTTACCGAGACGCGGCAGGCGCGCTTTTTTCATCAGGGTGCGCAAGGTCCACTGATCGCCGGAAAGCCGGTTGGCTTCGGTGAGAACGCGGTTCGCCATTTCGCTGAGACCATGGGGATCGGCTTGCCAGAAGCCGTACAACAAGGCGTCGGGATCGCGGCGGCTGAGCCCCTCTTCAGCCAGTATGTTTTTGGGAAAATCCTTTGCATTGAGCGTCACGATCATGTCGGCGGAAGAAGAAATGGCCGTGGCGAGGACATGTATGTCGGCTGCGTCCGGCAGCCAGAGGCGGTGTTCGAGGCCCGGTGCCGGAGGGTGTTCGGCCTGTGGCCAGTTGGTCTGGCTCAGGGCGATTTCCGCACGCGCCTGTTCTTCGCCCGTTGGTCCCAGTTTGCGGGCGGCGCGGGCCCATTCTTCTAGAATTCGAGTAGACCAGATCGGTTGGAAATGTCCGAGTTTAGCGGCACCCAGAAGCATCTCGCGCATCACCGTCGGGTAGATGACGCAGGTATCGAGGACCGCTTTCACAGGCGATAGAACACGGCTTTGAGATAGCCGCTTTCGGCCAGTTGCGGCAATTGTGGGTGATCAGGTCCGGCAAAGCCCGTATGGATCAGCTGTGCCTGCCGCCCGGCCCGGCCCATCCCGCGCGAAGATGCATCCCGGAACCGGCCAAGATCGGCCGCGTGAGAGCAGGAACATAAACCGAGATAGCCACCCGGTTTAACCAGCGGCGCGGACAGGCGGGCAATGCGTTCATAGGCGCGCAGTCCAGCGTCCAGCGCTTGTTTCGAGGGCGCGAAGGCGGGTGGGTCGCAGATGACCACGTCGAACTGTGCCTGTTCCTCGCCCAGCGCTGTCAGCGTGTCAAACGCATCACCCTGGCGGATTTCAAAGCGATCAGCGACGCCCGACGCCTGCGCCCCTTGTGCGGCCAGGGCAAGCGCGGCCGCGGATCCATCGACCGACACCGCCTGATCCGCACCGCCTGCAAGCATGGCCAGACCGAAGCCGCCGACATGACTGAACACGTCCAGAACTCGTGCGCCCGGTGTAACCAGCTGCGCGGCGAAGGCATGGTTTGGGCGTTGATCATAAAACAGGCCGGTTTTTTGTCCGCCTGTCAGATCCGCCATATAAGTCGCGCCGTTCATCGGCACCGAAACCGGTGCCTTGGGTGCAATTCCGCGCAGCGTTTGGTTGACATTGTCCAAGCCTTCCAGACCACGGGTCCGGCCTGAGGCGTTTTTCAGAACCGTCGTGACCCCGGTGACCGAGATGAGCGCATCTGTCAGGGTTTGCAGATACGTCTCGGCCCAGGCGGCATTGGGTTGAATCACGCAGGTATCGCCGAAACGGTCAATGATGACACCGGGCAACCCGTCGGCCTCGGCATGGATCAGGCGATAGTAAGGCGCGTCGAAGACGCGAGCGCGCATATCCAGCGCGCGGCGCAAGCGGGTTTCGAACCAGTCGAGAGTCAACTCGGCGGTCAGGTCGCGATCCAGCACGCGACACATGATTTTCGAGGCCGGGTTCACCGCCACCAGAGCGATGGGCGCGCGCTTGTCATCTTCAAGAATCGCCAGAGCCCCTGCCGGAATTTTTCGGGTGCGTCGGTCGGCCACGATGTCATTGGCGTAAACCCAAGGGAAGCCGTGGCGCAGACCGCGCGCATTGGCTTTGGGTTTCAATCGGATACGGGGGCGGTCGGGTTGGGTCATAGCGCCCTCTTAGTGGCGAATGCACATGGGGGAAAGCCCTAGCGTTGACGCGCGCGCCAGCCGCCGCGCCGTTTTGGAGCCTGCGCCGCCTGCAGACCTTCGGCCAGCACCTGTGTCATCGGGTGATCTGCCGCCTGTGCCGAATACAGCGCATGTAGGTCCGACAGTGCCTGCCTTTGATCCCGATCAGCCGGAAGGCTCAGCGCCCAGTCCAGAAAGATGCTCCGGCATTCGGGCAACGAGATGCCGTCGATGTTATAGGCCTCGCGGATCAGGCCCTTGTGGTCGTTGGGATCGTCACTGCGCGCCATTGTCATCCTCTGCAATCACTGTGCCGATCAGCGCGGCGGCAGTGTCGTAACTTTCCTGCAGCGCGGCCTGAAGCTGTTCGACCTGTTCGAACCCGGTGGCCCGACACAGAAAAGCCGCGCCACCCTCACCGATCTTGTCGGCCTCAATCACTTTGCCCGACAGCAGCCGGGCCGCGCATTGTACCGACCAGCATAGATCGTAGCAGTCTTTCAGCGTTTGCGCCTGCGCGACATCGAACAGGCCAGCTGCGACAGCACCGTCCAGACCGGTATGCACATCGCGTTGCGCCAGTCCGGCCAGCAGGGCTCCGGTCTCGGCCATCAGCTCGATATCCATCATGCGCCCGGCTCCGGTTTTGGCATCCCAGATACCAGCGGGCGATTTCGCGGCGGCCAGACGCGCGCGCATTTCGGCCACGTCGTGCAACACCTGCGCACGATCCCTGGGATGCGCGAGAAGCGCGGTGCGGAACGCCTCGATATCATCTGCAAGGGCCGCGTCACCGGCCACCACATGTGCGCGGGTCAGGGCCAGATGTTCCCACACCCAAGCCTCATTCTGCTGATAGTTGGTAAAGCTGGCCCAACTGGTGGCCACCGGCCCCTGATTGCCCGAGGGGCGCAGGCGCATGTCTACCTCATACAGCCGCCCCTGAGACATCGGGGCCGAAAGCGCCGTGATCAAAGCCTGCGTAAACCGCGCATAATAGGTGCGGGTGGCCAACGGGCGCGGACCGTCGGACATATCCTGATCCAACGGATCGTAGATCACGATCATATCCAGATCCGATTGCGAGTTGATCCGCCCTGCCCCCAGCGATCCCATGCCCAGCACCGCAGCTCCGCGCCCCGGAGCAGGTCCGTGCTTGGCTGCAAACTGCGCCTCGACACAGGGCAGAATGGCGGCGATGACCGCACTGGCCAGATCGGCATATTGCTGGCCCGCCTGGGTTCCGGCGATCAGGCCACGCAGATGGTGAACGCCAACGCGGAAGTGCCATTCCTTGCACCACCGCCGGGCCAGGTCCAACTGGCTTTCATAGTCCGCCTCTTGCTGCAGCGCCTGTTCCAGATCAGCCTGCAAGGCGTCTTTTCCCGGCCAGTCATCGAAGAAACTGCCTCCGATCACCGCATCAAACACCGAGGCATTGCGCGACAGGTGCGCCGCCAGCGCATGCGAGGTTCCCACGATGTCGACCAGCAAATCGATCAGGTGCGGATTGGCCTCGAACAGAGAAAACAGCTGCACCCCGGCGGGCAGGCCGGAAAGGAACCCGTCAAGCGCCAGCAGCGCCTCATCCGGTTTCGCGGTCTTGGCGAGGCGCGTCAGCAATTCAGGCTTCAGCCGCTCGAATATCCGGGCCCCGCGTTGCGAACGCAGCGCCGGATAGGTCCTCCAACGCGCCATGACGCCCTTATCAAAGGAAATCTCGGGCGATGGCACGGAGGCTGCGGCACCGGGCGCAAAAAACCCCTCTGTAAGATCATGTACCTCGGTCAGGCGGCGGGTCAGGTCCGCGGCCAATTCGGTGCTGTCGATGCCCATCAGGCATGCCACCCGTTCAATACCGTCCGGCGACTGCGGCACTTTGTGGGTCTGGGCATCGTGGACCATCTGAATGCGGTGCTCAACTTCGCGATGCGCGCGATAGTGATCGGTCAGCTTCTCGGCCACGTCCTCGGGAACCCATCCCTTTTCGGCCAAAGCCGCCAGCCCCGGCACCGTCCCGCGTACACGCAGATCGGGGTCGCGCCCCCCGGCAATCAACTGTCGGGTCTGGGTAAAAAACTCGATTTCGCGGATACCGCCCTGCCCCAGTTTCATGTCGTGCCCCGGAATGGTCAGGGCCCCACCCGTTCCCTTGTTCTCGCGAATGCGCAGGCGCATGTCATGCGCGTCCTGAATGGCAGCGAAGTCCAGGTGCCGCCGCCAGACGAAGGGGCGCAACGTATCCAAAAAGCGCTGGCCTGCCGCGACATCTCCGGCACAGGGCCGCGCCTTGATATAGGCGGCTCGCTCCCACGTGCGACCGAGGCTTTCATAATACCGCTCGGCAGCCTCAGCCGCGATGCAGACCGGGGTGACAGCAGGGTCGGGCCGCAGACGCAGATCCGTGCGAAACACATACCCGTCTGCCGTCTTTTCGCTGAGCGTGGCACAGAAATTCCGCGTCGCCCGCACCATCCCCTGACGCGCCTCATAAAAGTCATCAGGGTCGAATCGGGTCTCGTCAAACAGCACGATCAGATCGATATCCGAGCTGTAGTTCAGCTCATGCGCACCCATCTTCCCCATCGCCAGAATGATCATACCGGCGGCCGTTTCGGCGTCTTGCTCGGTCATACCCGGCAGTTTACCGCGCCGGATCAGGGCCTCGATCTCGGCCCTGGCGGCCACATCAGCGGCTAAAGCGCCGAAATCCGTCAGCGCCGACGTGACTTTCTCCAAAGGCCAAGCCCCTGCCAGATCGGCCAGGGCCGTCAACAAGGCCACCTGCCGCTTGGCCTGACGCAATCCCGGTTTCAACTGATCCCGGGGCAATTCCTGCGCTGTTGCCATCACCTGTGCCAGCGCCTGATCCGGGTCCTGTAAAGCCTCCGGCAGCCACATTCTTTCGCGCTCGATCAGACTTTTCAGGTAGGGGCTCGACCCTGCAGCACCCGCAATGAGGTCACCGTGATCCGGCCCCACATCGACCTGCTGTCTGGTCTCTTCGCCCAGCGACGGATCAAACGGATGCGGCATACGCCGGATAGCGATTGGCCCGGTCATTGGTCCTCCAACGGGGTATCCTGGCTGAAACTGTTGATCCAGACGCCATTGCGCCGTTCCCATAGCGAGGTGATCAGCATGGCCTCCCCTTTGTCCGCGCCAGGGCGCTGATAATCTGCACGATAAGACAGAAGCACAATGTCCGGTGCCAGAACGCGCAACCTTTCGTCGCTGAGGTCGAACCGCGCCATGGTCGGGGCGTCGGCAAACTGACCCACGTGATCATCCCGGTTGGCGAACCCGCTGGGATAGACACCCAGGAAATCAGGGCTCAGCAACGCCCGGTCCGCAGCGGCGTCCCCTTCGACCAAAGCCGCCCACACCTGTTTCTCGAGATCCAGAATTTCAGCAAGCGACGGAGGGGATGTAGTCTCGGTATTGTTCATAGCCGGAACCTGCGCCTGATCCGAACCGAGGTCAACCAATCAACCGCCACCGCACATAAATGTAAATCTTTTTCACATTCACCTCTTGCATCGCCAGCCGGGCTCCCCATCTAGACAATGTGAATAAGATTTACATCAACCCGGAGATCAAAATGACCGCATTGTCTGAAACCGCCGTCCCTCAAAATCCGGGATGGCTGCACCGCGCTGAAACCTGGATGGACGCCAAGGGCAAAGGGGCCTGGATCGCCGCTATGGTTCTTGGTTTCATCTTCTTCTGGCCCGTTGGCCTGGCCCTTCTGGCCTATATGATCTGGAGCAAACGCATGTTCAGCAAATCCTGCAGCCGCCGTACGTCCTGGAACAGTCACATGAGCGCGATGAAACCTTCCGGCAACAGCGCCTTTGACGCCTACAAGGCCGATACGCTGGCCCGGCTGGAGCGCGAGCAGAAGGAGTTCGAGGCCTTCCTGCACCGTCTGCGCGAAGCCAAGGACAAGGCCGAGTTCGATGAATTCATGGACGAACGCGCCCGCGACAATCGCGATGACACCGAAAACGGTGCACAACCTGCTTGATCCAGCCTTGCCCTGTCCCGATCTTCGGGACAGGGTGCCTTTGACCAATAACCGGACCAAGACATGACCAACCTGCCTGATCCCGACAGCCAGCCGGAATTCTACCAATCCGTCGCCACCAAGCGTTTCTTCGCATGGCTGTTTGATATCGCTTTCATCTCGCTGCTGTGTACGGTGGCCATCCTGTTTACAGCCGGGCTGGGCCTGTTCTTTCTGGCCCTGATCTATGCCGTGCTCAGCTTCATTTACCGCGTCGTCACCATCTCGAACGGGTCAGCGACGCTGGGAATGCGCTTCATGGGGATCGAACTGCGCGACGCATTTGGCGAACGGATGGATACCGGCAAGGCGGTTGCCCATACCGCCGGATACTTCGTCAGCATGGCCTTTCCGATCCTTCAGATCATCTCGGTCATCATGATGATGACCAGCGCCCGGTGTCAGGGTCTGACCGACACGTTTCTTGGCACGGTCATGATCAACCAACGCGCCTGAAAATCACCTGCGTGAAGGGCTTGGCGGACCCGGGAACGGTTGCTATCATCCGGCCCGAGGAAACGCGGACCCTTCATGCGACACACGCTGCCAATTGCGCCACAATTCTATGTGACGGCTCCCCAGCCCTGCCCTTACCTTGAGGGCAGAATGGAACGTAAGCTGTTTACCGCACTGCAAGGCGAAGGTGCGGACGGGCTGAACAATTGTCTTTCGCAGCAAGGGTTTCGTCGATCTCAGAACGTGCTGTATCGCCCCTCGTGCACCGATTGCGCCGCCTGCCTGTCCGCCCGGATCGACATCTCGGCCTTTCGTCCCAGCAAAAGCCAGAAACGCGCCACGAAACGCAATTCCTACCTGAAACGCCGCGCCACCTCGCCCTGGGCAACGGATGAACAATTCGATCTGTTCCGACGCTATCTTGATGCCCGCCACGCCGATGGTGGCATGGCCGATATGGATGTGTTCGAATTCGCCGCGATGATCGAGGAAACTCCGATCCGCAGCCGCGTGGTTGAATATGCCCACCCCGAAACGGACGAACTGATCGCTGTCAGCCTCACGGATGTTCTGGATGACGGGCTCAGCATGGTCTACTCGTTCTTCGAACCCGCGTTTCAACAAAAATCGCTGGGCACCTACATGATCCTCGACCATATCGAGATCGCGCGCGAGGCGGGGCTACCTTATGTATATCTGGGCTATTGGGTCCCGGGCAGCCCCAAGATGGGCTACAAGGCCAAGTTCTCGGGCCTGCAGGCCTATCTGGGCGGCGAGTGGCGCAAAATTGCCAACCCTGAAGCATTCACCGACACCTCGCACCACCCGCTCTCGTCGCCACCGATTGCCGAGCAAGTGGCAAATATCCAGCTGCCCGACCGGCACCCCACCAAAGGCTGACGCGCCCGGCAATCCGCATCGACCCCATCTCACGATCCCGGACAGTCCTGAACTCATCGCGACACCCTCCGCTGCGCCGGTGCACTAGGGCACCCTTGCAATTGCCTCTGATCCGCTTCTTCATCTGGCCAAAAAATATCCCGGGGTTGAATTGGCCAACGGCCAAGAAGGGGCTGGCCCCTTCCATAACAAAGGGGGCCGACGGCCCCCTTTTTATCGTGCTCTTTCCGTTTTCCGGCTCAATTCGGGATCAGATCCGGCACAATGGTCACGATGGACGGGAATGACCACAAGATCGCGATCCCGACCACCTGAATGATCACAAACGGAATGATCCCGCGATAAATATGCCCTGTCGTCACCTCTTTGGGCGCCACCCCGCGCAAATAGAACAGCGCGAACCCGAACGGTGGCGTCAGGAACGAGGTCTGCAGGTTCACCGCAACCATGATCGTGACCCATTTGGGATCGAATGACCCACCATAGATCACCGGCCCCACAATCGGGATCACGATGTAAATGATCTCGAGGAAATCCAGCACGAAACCCAGAACAAACAGCACCAGCATCACGATCAGGAAGACCGTGAACTCGTTGTCGAAGCTCTTGAGGAATTGCTGAATGTAGTGCTCTCCGCCGAACGAGATCACCACAAGGTTCAGCAACTGGGACCCGATCAGGATGGTGAACACCATCGACGTCACCTTGGCGGTTTCACGGACAACCGGTGTCAGAACACCGCCCGCAAACAGCACCCAGCACCCGAACAACAGGCCGAACAGCGCATATAGATATGTCGAATATGCGAAGACGAAGGCGATCCAGCTTTCAACCGACACACCGCCCTGATTGATCCGAAGGTCAAAGTTCACCCCCAACAACAAACAGATGATGATGGCAAAGGTCGACCAGATGATCACCATGCCGGATTTTCCCTGATCCTGCAGCTTGCGATAGGCCGCCAGCATGATGGCCCCGCCTGCACCCAGCGCCGCCGCAGGAGTCGGGTTGGTGATGCCACCCAGAATCGAGCCCAGAACCGCGATGATCAGAACCAGGGGCGGGAAGACCACCCGGATCAGGTCATTCGAGGAACATCGGATCGCCGCTTCCTTACAGCCGTAGATCGCCAGAGCAAATGGCAAGGCCAGCAGCAGGAAGGTTGCGCCAGACGATGTCGTGGGCGCAATCAGCAACACATCGGCCAGCAGCATCAGCAACAGTCCGATGGCCCCTAGGATCAAGGGCTGCGGTGATTTCGACGGGGCGATCCCACGGCCCAGCACCAGCGTCAGGCCCAGCAGCACCACGATCACGGCAACACCGTTGCCAATTGGCGCGGCGGCCGCAATCTTGGCTTCGCGTGCGGCAAGCAGCTCTTCCTCAGTCAGACGCTGCGACTCTGCGGCGCCACCGGCGGCATCCAGCGCCTCCTGCTCGGCCACCGCCTGATCCCAGGCCGACTGGCCATGTAGCTCGATCATCGACGCCTGGCACTCTTCCGACACGTTGGTGCGCAGCGACGCCCCTTCTCCGATATCCGAGAAGGCCGAAACCGTTGTACTTTGACTGCCGATGACACCGGCACTGCCCAGCAACAACGCGCCTGCAATCAGGGCAATTGGTGCGCCCAGGAACCAGATCAGCCCTTCCGAGCGGGTGATCGGCTCTCCGCTGCCGCCAGCCATCTCAACAGCCGGCGCCTTATCCGGGTTCAGCATCGCATAGCCAAAGGCATAGAGTGCATAGAGAAGCGCCAGCATAATGCCTGGCAGCAGCGCCGCCTGGAACAGCGTCCCCACCGAAACCACTGCAGGTTCACCCAGATAGGTCAGCGCGTCGGTACAGCCTGCCTCGACGGCGCGGGTTTCTTGCGCAGTAGAGTAAAGATCACCGGCCAGTGTCCCCAGCAGAACGATCACAATCGATGGCGGGATGATCTGCCCCAGCGTTCCCGAGGCCGCGATCACACCGGTCGCCAGTTCCGGCGAGTAATTGTTCCGCAACATGGTCGGCAGGGCCAACAGGCCCATGGTTACCACGGTCGCGCCAACGATCCCGGTCGAGGCGGCAAGGAACGCGCCCACAACCACAATCGACACCGCCAGACCGCCGGGCAGCGGGCCAAAGACACGCGCCATCGTGGTCAGCAGGTCGTTTGCGATCTTCGAGCGTTCCAGCGTGATACCCATCAGAACGAACATCAGAACGGCCAGCAGGGTCTCGATGGACTGCCCGGCCAGAACACGCTCGTTCATCCGGTTCACGATGAAGGACACATTGCGGTCCAGCGCCGTTTCCCAACCCTGAACGAAGACCGGCTCAGCGATACGTGGCAGGTCCGGGTATCGGAACACGGACACCGAGTCCGGTTTGACCCCCGAATTCACCAGATCCCGATAGGCTTGCGAGCCGGTATCGATGGCCTGGTGGATCAGCAGCCCGGCGCTGTCCAGCGCGGCGATGATCCCGAAGGAAATGATCCCGGCCCCGCCGATGGCGAAGGCCACCGGAAAACCGGACAGGATGCCTCCGAAAAGGCAGAAGAATACAATTATGAGGCCGATCTCGACGCCATCAAGTCCGAATAGCATAGTCTGGGTCTCCGTCCCTAATGCGCGCCTTCATAGGCTTCTTCACCTTCGCCAAGGCTGTCCTTGTCGAGGTATTTCCCGACACTCTCCGGCCCTTCCACAAATTCCAGATACGACCGGTACAGGAAGGCGACCGCGTGCAGGAAGACCATGCCCGCAAAGGCGACCAGCAGAATTTTGAACAGGAAGTAGGCGTTGAACCCGTTGGGGCTGAAGCCGATGGTTTCAACATTCCAGCGCAGGGCACGGGATTTGGCTACCAGCCGGTCCAGTGTGTCGCTGGCCGAAGGTTTCGGCACGATCAGGTGCCGCCACATGAAATACCAGCCATACATCCATGTCAGCACCGCCATCGGCATCATGAACAACACGGCCCCGCACATGTCGACCACACGTTTGGCGCGGTGACTGATGCCCGCATAGACCAGATCAACGCGGACATGGCCGCCCTGCACAAAGGTGTAGGTACAGCACAGGCAAACAACCATGGCATTGTAGAGTTTCAGTTCTTCCGCAAACCAGCTGATATCCATCTGAAACGGGATACCAAAGCCAAAGCTCATATCCGGTCGCGCGAAAACCCGCTGCATAAAGACAATGACGATCTGCTGAATCACCATCAGCAAGCCTGCCCATGCAAAGAAGCGGCCTGTGGTATTGGCAAAGCCTTCCAGCACCCGCACCACGCCCCACATGAAGCTGTTGCGGTAAAGGCCAACGGCTGTCACCACCAGAAAGACTGCGAAGATCACGAAAAAAAACTCGATCGACCCGCCGTAATAGACAAAGCGCATGATGGCTTGTTTGTCTGACCAGTCCAGCCAGAGTTGCGGATGCGTGATCGCGTATCCAAAGTTATAGAAGGCTTCGGCAATGTTCTGAATGAACCAGATCAGTCCATTCCACAGGGCGCCGAAAAACGAGATACCGTTATCGTCCTGCATGTTGTCCCCAGGTCGTCTCGGTTGCACTTTTGTTGAACGCGGTCAGTCCGAACCGCTTTTGCGCAACGGGAAAGGCCTCCCCGCACAAGCGGGGAAACCGGTCTGTTTGTTGCAAGTCAGCTTAGCCGCGTACGCGGTCACGCTGCGTGGTGTAGGCACCCGACGACAGGTTCTGCCACGCCGAAGATGCGGCCATCGAGGACATTGCGCTGTCGTGGATTTTCTTGAACAGTTCGTCGCCCATGTTCTCGTCCAGCACTTCCTGGCTGGCCTGACCGAAGGCATCCCAGACGCTGTCGGGGAATTCCAGAACCTTCACACCACCAGCCTGCAGGCGCTGCAGAGCGGCACCGTTATTGGCCAGGAATTGCGCCAGATTCCACTGGTGCGCTTCGGCGGCGGCGATCTCGATGATCTTCTGCTGTGCTGGTGTCAGTTCATCAAACACGTCGCGGTTGGTGGCCAGCGACAGACCTGCGCCCGGCTCGTGGAAGCCAGCGGTGTAGTAGGTCTTGGTGATTTCCTGGAAACCGGCTTTTTCGTCGGCCCAGGGACCGATCCACTCGGTGCCGTCAATCGCGCCGGACGACAGCGCCTGATACACTTCCGAGCCCGGGATGTTCTGCACCGATGCGCCCAGTTTGCCCAGCGCCTTGCCGCCCAGACCCGGCATACGGAATTTCAGGCCGTTGAAGTCTTCGGGGCTGTTAATCTCTTTCGAGTACCAGCCACCTGCCTGTGCACCGGTGTTACCGGCCAGGAAGGATTTCAGGCCGAAGATTTCGCCCAGCTCGTCATGCAGCTCCATACCACCGGCATGGTAGTACCAGTTCACCAGTTCCTGCGCGGTCATGCCAAACGGCACGGCCGTGAAGAATGCATAGCCCGGGTGCTGACCGACAAAGTAATAGTCCGCCGCGTGGTACATGTCCGCCTGACCGGACGATACCGCGTCAAACACCTCAAACGCGCCAACCAGTTCACCTGCCGCCTTGATGTCAACCGTCAGGCTGCCATCGGACATGGCGTTGATGCTGTCGGCACAACGCTGCGCGCTGTCAAACACACCAGCCAGACCGCGACCCCAAGATGTCACCATGGTCAGGGTGCGATTGCCCTGCGCATAAGCCGGTGCCGCCAGCGTGGTGGCCGCAGCTGCCGAGCCGCCCAGAGCAGATGTTTTCAGAAATGAACGACGATCCATATGAGTGTTCCTCCCCTGCATATTCAATACCCGGCACATACCGGGTCAGTCGTTGTCAGTGTGCGCAGCCTAATCAGGGGCATGGGAATGTGAATACCTACAACTGCGTAGACGCGCCCTTTTTTGCGCACTCAATGCCCTCTCAAGGCTCAATGTGATCCCAGTTGGCACCGATCCGGGGCCAGATCACCCGGTTTGGCCCAATGTTTTTGCAATTTCCACGCAGCTTGCGTATCGATTCGGCTATGGGAGGAGTTCGAAACCTAATCAGGTTGACTTACGGACAGAAGCTGTCGCTTGTGGCTGCGATTCCGCTGATTGTCGCGGTGGCCGCCATTGCCGCACTTGTCACCTACGAATCCCGCGCGACAGCCGAACGCGAAATCCAGGCACTTGAACAACGCTTGATCGAGGCAAAAAGGGCCGAGCTGCGCAATTATGTTACGCAGGCCCGCAACGGTTTTGCCTACATATACGGACGCGCCGCGCCCGATGACGCCGAGGCAAAAAGTCTGGTCACCCAGATCCTGTCGGCGATGATCTATGGGAAGGACGGGTTTTTCTTTGTCTACGATTATGACGGCAACAACCTGGTCAGCCCACGCCAGACCGAATTCATCAACCGAAACTGGGAAGGCCTGACCGACAGCGACGGCACCCCTGTGGTCGACGAGTTTATCCGTCTGGCCCGTCAGGGTGCGGGCTGGCACAATTTCATGTGGCAGAAACCGTCAAGCGGAGAAGAGGCGCAGATGATCGCTTATGTGGTCGGCCTGCAGGATTGGCGTTGGGTCGTGGGCACCGGCGTGTTCATCGACGACATCGTGGCGACCGTGGCCAATGCCCGCGCCGAGGTCGAAACCCGGGTTCGGCGCACTTTCATGTATATTGGCGGTATCGTTCTGGCCGCCGTACTGATCGTGTTTGCCTCGGGCATGTTGCTCAATATTCGCGAACGCCGTCTGGCGGATGCCAAGCTCAAGGAACTGACGCAAAGAGTATTCGACACCCAAGAAGAAGAGCGTGGCCGGGTGGCGCGCGAACTGCATGACGGCATCAGTCAGATATTGGTGGGCGTCCGCTATGCGCTGGACAATGCGCGCCGTCGGCTGATCAAGGGGGATGAAGACGGGGCACGTGAACCTTTGCAGAAAGGCATCGACAATCTAGGCACCGCGATCACCGAAGTGCGCCGGATCAGCCGAGACCTGAGGCCCGGGGTTCTGGATGATCTGGGCCTGGGACCCGCCTTGAAAGCGCTGACCGATGATTTCCGGGAACGCACCGGTGTTGAAACCGAGTTTTCGACCGTGGTATTCCGCAACCGGCTGGACCAGGACAGCAAGATCGCCCTCTACCGCATCGCGCAGGAAGCGTTGACCAATATCGAACGCCATTCCGGCGCGACCCAAGTGACCATCGACCTGAGAGGACACAAGAAAGGCGCCACCATGCGCATCACCGACAACGGACGCGGGTTGCGGAATGAACCGGGCTCAGCCGGCACCGGGATCGGTCTGCGTAACATTCAGGAACGTGTGGACCGGCTTGACGGAACCCTGCGCATCCTGTCATCCCGCGGCACACGCAGTGGCACGGTGATCGAAGTGACCCTGCCGCTGAGCCATCTGCTGTCGCCTCAGGATGACGCAACCCCAACCCGAAAGGCAGGTTCATGATGACAGAACCGGTACGCGTACTGATCGTCGATGACCACCCGATGGTGGCCGAAGGCATCCAGTCACTTCTGGAAAGCTATGACGAAATCGAAGTGGTCGGCACACTCTCAAGCGGACAGGAGGCGGTGGATCAGGCCGATGCGCTGCGGCCGGATGTCGTGTTGATGGACCTCAACATGCCGGGCCTGAACGGGCTGAGCGCGACCGAAATCATTCTGGAGCGCGCGCCCGACACGCGGGTTCTGATCCTGTCAATGCATGACAGCCCCGAGTATATCTCGACCGCCCTCAGCCATGGCGCGCGCGGGTATATCCTCAAGGATGTGCCCACCGATGAGATCAAACAGGCGATCGACGCGGTGATGCGGGGCGAGCGTTATCTTTGCACCGGGGCCAGCGGCTCGCTGGAACCCAAGGACGGCAACACGCGCGAGGCATTGACCGGGCGGGAACAGACCATTCTGCTGGAGCTTGCGCAGGGTAAATCAAACAAAGAGGTCGCCCAGACACTGGATATCTCGGTCCGAACAGTCGAAACGCACCGCAAGAATATCAAACGCAAGCTTGGCATTTCCTCAACCGCCGGTCTGACCCGCTATGCGCTGGAGCATGGGGTTCTGCAGGGCACCGGTTCCGGCCTCTGACCGCAGCGCGGCACGCGCTGCCGGGCCCAACCGGCGAAGACGCGCCGCAGGCGTGTCTACACCGGGCGGGAGCGGCTTGGGTCAGCTTTTGCTCCGAATATCCTCGCCAAAGAAGATCAGCGTTCCATCCTCATCGATCACGTGGAACTCGCGCTGCTGATAGGGCTGATCAAACGGGGCGCGTATACGCCCGTCCGGCAAATCCTCCAACCCCGGACGAAGGCTGTCATACAAGGCAACAATATCCACTACGTCGATATAGAAAGATTGATCGGCACCCAGCGGTTTGCCATCCGGTCGTGGCGGGCATTCCAGCAGACGAATGGCCACCGGATCACGCCTGAGATAGGCGTAGTTCTCCTGCCGGAACGTGCAGGAAAACCCAAGCCGCGTGCAATAAAACGCGATCTGCCGTTCCAACGAGGAACACAAAACAAATGGCGTGAGGCCCAACAGGTGCGGCATGTCCCCTCCTGACACAGTTTGGTTCAGCCTATCACAGTTCAGTCCAGCAACCGATCCGTCCTGTTGCCATCGCGCGCATGATGTTGCGGCAGCACGCGGCCATATAACTGCCGGGTCCGCTCGACACTGCCACACATGCCCGGTGCTTCGACAAACGAGAATATTCCCACATAACGCTTGTGCGCGCCCCTAACCGGCGCGACACGGTGCAGGGAATACCGGCCCCGGAAGATCTGCAGATCACCCGGTTGCAACTCGAGCCTGCGCACCCGCCCCATATTGCCATCCAGAACCGACGTGACGGCGGCAAAATTCTCATCATCTGCGCTTCGCAAATTGGCAGCGTATTCAAACGCCCCGCCTTCTTCGCCATTTTGGATCGCCAGCGTGACCGTGTAATTGTTGGTATCGAAATGCCAGGGAAACCCCTGCCCCTCTTCCACCACATTGATGATCACATCGGCCAGCGGATCATCATAGCGAAAGAACCGGTCTTCGGGCTCGTTCAGGGCAGCGCGGATGAACGGCATGAAGCCTTCGAATTCGTATATCCGGCGCAGCGGGCCATCCTTGGCAAAGTTGTCAGCCGGAACAAAGGCGTTTGAGCGGTCATAGAACCGGCGCAAAGGGTGCCCGATACCAAAACGCGGGTCATCCTTGGTAAAATACGGATTGGTCCGGTTGAACGAGCGATGGGCGTTGGGCGCAACCGCGTCGGCCTCGGCCAACAGCTGTGTCAGCCCTGCCTCATGAACAAAGCCCGGCAGCACCGCACAGCCGTCCTGACCCAGATCACGGCGCAGGTCCTCGATCAGCCGGTCATAGGCATGCGAGCCCGGGCAATCGATCGGATACCGGCCCAAATCCACCAGATCGTGCAGCATGACAACCCTCGTTCACTCATCCTCTGTCTGAACAGCCTGACGCAGAGCACGCCGGTCATCATGCCTGTTTCGGACATCGCCCTGACGCATTTGACCCACGAATATTTCCGATTCAGCACCGTTAACCCCCATCAATTTCGCGGAAATTCCGAGTAGGCGGCGCCAGACGCAACAAAATGTCGCGAAATAGATCGCCTGAGATAGAAAATTTGCACAATTGCCTGTTGACGCCCCTCGCGCCCGCCCATAATGTCCGGTCCAGCAGAAAAGGAGCCTCTGGCGATGAGAACGCTAGTCGTAATCGTAGGAACCACGCGCATGGGCCGGTAACGGTAAACCATAATCGAACCCATGCGCCTCCGAGAAACTCGGGGGCTTTTTTTTGGCACAACGCAAGACACATGTCGCGAACGGAGCAAAGCAGATGACACGTGAGATGACCGGCGCAAAGATGGTGGTTCAGGCCCTCAAGGATCAGGGCGTGGACACAGTATTCGGATATCCCGGCGGCGCCGTCCTACCCATCTATGATGAAATCTTTCTGCAAAACGACATTCGCCACATTCTGGTGCGTCATGAACAGGGAGCCGTGCACGCCGCCGAAGGTTATGCGCGCTCGACCGGCAAGCCGGGTGTCGCGCTTGTGACCTCGGGTCCGGGCGCGACCAACGCGGTGACTGGACTGACCGATGCGCTTATGGATTCGATCCCGATCATTGTTCTGACCGGTCAGGTGCCCACCTTCATGATCGGCTCGGACGCTTTTCAGGAGGCTGACACCATCGGCATCACCCGCCCCTGCACCAAGCACAACTGGCTGGTCAAGGACACGGATTCGCTTGCCGGAACCATCCATGAAGCGTTCCATGTCGCCACATCGGGCCGTCCGGGCCCGGTTCTGGTCGACATCCCCAAGGATGTGCAGTTTGCGTCCGGTGAATACAGTGCGCCCAAGCCGTCGACCTCGCATTACCAACCGGTTCTGAAAGGCGATCTGGAAGAGATCACCGAACTGGTGGCCGCCATGGAGATCGCGAAAAAGCCGATCTTCTATACTGGTGGCGGCGTCATCAACTCTGGCCCCGCCGCCAGCCAGTTGCTGCGCGAGTTGGTGGACGCGACCGGTTTTCCGATCACCTCGACCCTGATGGGTCTTGGCGCCTATCCGGCCTCGGGCAAGAACTGGCTGGGAATGCTGGGCATGCACGGCCTTTACGAGGCCAACATGGCCATGCATGACTGTGACCTGATGATCAATATAGGTGCCCGCTTTGACGACCGGATCACCGGGCGGATCGACGCGTTTTCACCAAATTCGATCAAGGCACATGTGGATATCGATCCATCTTCGATCAACAAAGTGATCCGCGTGGACATCCCGATTGTGGGCGACGTAGCCCATGTGCTGGAAGACATTCTGAAGGTCTGGAAAGCACGCGGACGCAAAACAGATGCGGCCAACGTTCAGCAATGGCAAAACCAGATCGCCGAGTGGCGCAAGATCAACTGTCTGGCTTTCACCAACAGTGAAAAGACGATCAAACCGCAGCACGCGCTGCAACGTCTGGAAGAGCTGACGAAAACCCACGACCGCTACATCACGACCGAGGTCGGTCAGCACCAGATGTGGGCCGCACAGTATCTGGGGTTCGAGGACCCCAATCGCTGGATGACATCCGGTGGTCTGGGCACTATGGGCTATGGCTTCCCGGCCTCGATCGGCGTGCAGATGGCGCACCCGGATGCGCTGGTCATCAATGTGGCTGGCGAAGCCTCGTGGTTGATGAACATGCAAGAGATGGGCACCGCCGCGCAGTACCGTCTGCCCGTCAAGCAATTCATCCTGAACAACGAACGTCTTGGCATGGTGCGCCAGTGGCAGGAATTGCTGCATGGCGAGCGCTATTCGCATTCCTGGTCCGAGGCTCTGCCCGATTTCGTCAAGCTGGCCGAAGCGTTCGGTGCCAAGGGCATCTTGTGTTCCGACCCCGCCGATCTGGATGACGCCATCATGGAGATGATCGCTTATGACGGTCCTGTCATCTTCGACTGTCTGGTCGAAAAACATGAAAACTGCTTCCCGATGATCCCGTCAGGCAAGGCCCATAACGAGATGCTGTTGGGCGAGGCTGAAACGCAGGGCGTGATCGACTCGAAGGGATCAGTTCTCGTCTGACTTTTTTCAGACCCGGCCGACAAAACGTCAGCTTAACTTCAATTCGACAAGGCGCTCAGATGCATACGGACATACGTACCGAAAAGGACTACGCCGATGCGCGCCTGTCGATGTTTGAAAGTCGCCGCGCGTGGCAAGCCGGAACGTTGGTACCTGCACTTCTGATCCTGTTCTGCATCATCTGGAATTATACCAGCTATCTGGAAATCGTCCGCGATGGAAAAATCGCCCTGAACATAGATTTCAGGGTGTTTTGGGCAGCTTCGCGCCTTGCCATATCCGGAGCACCCCTGGACGCGCTTGACATGGACAAGCTCATGCAAACGCACCAGATCATCAACGAAGACTGGATGCCATGGATATATCCAGCAGGTTTCCTGATTGTCCTCACACCTTTGGGAGCCCTGCACTTTTCAGTGGCATGGGCGGTCTTCACCGCAATATCTTTGCTGGCCTCTTTGGCCGCATATCGCCCCTTTTCGGGCGGAGTAACTCCTGTCTGGCTCGGGTTCGCGCTGGCCCCTGCCATGATGCCCAATCTTACCACAGGACAAACCAGCGTCTTGTGGATTGCAGGCCTGATCGGCGCGTTGGCTCTTCTTCGGGACGGTAAACCGATTTGGGCAGGTATCGTGATCGGCGCGCTGACATTGAAGCCCCAGCTTGGACTTCTGATCCCAATCGCGTTGATCGCATCGGGGTCCTGGGCAACATTTTTCTCTGCAGCCGTCACAACAATTGCGATCACGGTGCTGTCCACTTTCGTTGTTGGCGTCGAATACTGGTCTGAATTGCGCGCTCTGCTGGATTTACAGGTCGAATATGTAAGAAGCGCCAGCAGTGCCAATGATCTTATGATCAGCGCCTATTCGATTTTCGCAGGGCTGGGTTTGCCCGACGCAATGGCATTGTCGATGCAATGGGTGTTGGCTGTTTTGGCAGCATTGGTTGTGTTCGTGACCTGGCGCAGCCCAAAAATCTGCTTTGATCTGCGCGTCGCCACTTTGTTGCTTGGGATTATCTGTGCAAGCCCCTACTTGTGGTTTTATGAATCCACACTGATCGCGGCCGCCGCCCTCTTTTTGCTGCGTGCAGGTGTGCTTGGCTCCAGCCCGGCAGGGCTGGTTTTGGCGGGCTTCATGTGGGTCGGGATCACCCCCGCATTCGTGGTCATGTTCTTTACCGACTTTGACCAGTTTGAAATGCGCGCGGCCTTTGCCCCGGTTGCGTCAGCCGCGATCATTGTTTGTTGTGCAGCGATCATTCGACGATTGCGCACACCAGCCTCAACCGAGCCTCTGACTTGAGGCGCACCATGTATATTGTCTATCCGGAGTAATCCAACATGTCTGCTCTACACATCAAAAAAGGCTCTACCCGCCATTCGGCCTATAATCTACGCCCCACCTTCTCGGACGTTCAGGAACAGCACACCATCGCCGTTCTGGTCGAGAACGAACCGGGTGTTCTGGCCCGTGTAATCGGGTTGTTCTCGGGGCGCGGATACAACATCGACAGCCTGACCGTGGCCGAGGTTGATCACACCGGCCACCTCAGCCGCATTACCATCGTGACAACGGGTACGCCGCAGGTGATCGAACAGATCAAGGCACAGCTGGGTCGGATCGTTTCCGTACGCGACGTGCATGACCTGACAGTCGAAGGCGCTGCGGTCGAGCGGGAGCTGGCGATTATTAAGGTCGTTGGTGAAGGCGACAAGCGGGTCGAAGCATTGCGGCTGGCCGATATCTTCCGCGCCAACGTGGTCGACAGCACGTTGAATTCATTCATTTTCGAGATCACAGGCGCGCCGGATAAAATCGATGCCTTCGCGGATCTGATGCGTCCGCTGGGCCTGATCGAAGTGGCCCGCACCGGTGTCGCCGCCTTGTTGCGCGGTGATTGACAGATCAGGGGCTTTCATCTCATTCCAGATGAAAGCCTTTGTCCCGCGCGCAGAAACGCGGCCCGCCTGTGTCTTTGCAACAGTGCAATTAGACCTAATGCAGGCATAATATAAATAAAACACAAACATAACTGCTTTAATATGTTGCTTTTATTGGCAGTACGTATAGCCTGCGGCCTCAAGTGATCCTCGGGGATTGCTTGCAGGGGTCTTTTAACGATTTCGCAGAACGACAATGCAGCCCTCAGGCTGTGTACGTCATGTTTTTGAATGCCAAGATCAAACTGGGACAGACATGACTGAAACCACTCGCAGTCCCGCTGACTTGCGCGCCATGTTCGGCGCAAACTTGCGCCGGCTTGCTCAAGATTATCCTTCTGTCTCGGCATTGTGCCGTGAGTTGGGAATCAATCGGACCCAGTTCAATCGCTATCTCGCAGGAGAGAGCTTTCCCCGGCCGGACGTACTGGATCGTATTTGCCGGTTTTTCAACGTCGATGCGCGCATTTTGCTGAAACCGCTGGACGAAATTGACCCTCCTCTGGATCATCCAGCCGAGGCTTTGAACTGGTTCATGTCTCATCAGAACCGAGCGTCCCTGCCGACCGGCTTCTTTCTGCTTCTGGAGGCACATTCCACTGTTAACGAGGTATCCAGGTCTCGCCTGCTTTTCGTTCGACAGATCGGCGGTGTCACATTGGTGCGGGGATACGAGCCGCGCGCACTTGCGGCGTCCGCGTCACCACACCACCGCAAAGTCATGGGTTTTGTCGCTGGAACGAAAACCCATGTGTGTGCGTTGATCACACGAAAAGACGCGCGACAGGGCCGGATGATCGTAGTGTCTGAGCAAAAAGGGCTCGACGCGCGTATCTGGGTTGGGAAAGGTTTCGACCTGTCTGCCGAAACCGGCGGCGATGTCAGACCGCAGCATGTTGAGTTGCACCACATAGGCACAGATCTGCCGACAGCATTACGCATTGCGCGCCGCGCACTTTACTCTGATGGTTCCGATTTTCATCTCAGATTTCCGCCGAGCTCTGCGCCCACGTCGGAGTCCTGACGGTTCAGCCCCGGCTATAATCGCTGGCCCGGCGACCCATAACCTTCCAAATTCTAAGCGCTTGCGGGCGGTTCCGATATCTGACGATACAGATGCCAACTGGCATGCCCCAGCAGAGGCAGGACAAGAAACAACCCCAGGAACCAGGGGATCATCGCCAGAAAAGTAATAACCGCAATGAAAGCCCCCCATCCCAGCATCACCTTTTTGTTGGCGCTGACATAGGCGAAACTGGCGATCATGGCGGTGACAAAGTCCAGTTCACGATCCAGCAACATGGGAATAGACAGAACCGTGATCATGTAAAGCAGGATCGCAAACACGGCGCCGACTGCGGTTCCCACAGCCAACATGGTCACCCCGTTCGGCGTCAGAAACACTTCGAGAGAAGACGACACGTTCGTCATGGTGGACAGCCCCATGAACAAGGCAAAGATCATGTGGCCCAGAAAGAACCAGAACAGGAACATGACCACTATGATGGCACAGATAGACGGCAATTGCCGGCGACTTTGCTGGACGACGACACCAAAAATTGCTGCGGAATCCAAGGGCTCGCCCTGATCCAGCCGATGCGACACCTCATACAGTCCGACCGCAGCAAATGGTCCGATCAGCGGAAATCCGATCGCGGCCAGAACCAGCCAGAAAGACGTGCCCGACTGAATGGTCACCCATGCCATCACCCAACCGGCCAGCACGTAAAACCCTGCAAAGATCAAGCCAAAAAGCGGCGCGCGCCGGTAATCCCGCCCCGCCTGGCGCAGCGCTTCTTTCAGCATCGCGGTGTCCACGGGTCTCAACGTCGGTACACCAAACTGTCTCTCCATTCTCGGTCTCTCCTCCCCGAAGATGTCTAAAATGCCGGTCGCCGTTGCGGCCAGGTTGTGGCTTCGTGATAGGCCGCGCCCATTGACAACAAGCGCGCGTCCGACCCGCGCGGTCCAAACAGCTGAATCCCCATCGGCAACCCATCGATCCCAAATCCGGCGGGCATGCCCAGACAGGGAAGACCCAGCAGGCTGACCGGAGTCACCACCTGCATCCAGCGATGGTAAGTGTCCATCAGACTGCCCGCGATTTCAGTCGGATAGGGGATATCGATCCGAAATGGCCAGACCTGAGCCGATGGCAGGACCAGCGCATCAAAATCTTCAAACACCCGAACTGCCTTACGAAACCAGTCCGACCGGATGACACTGGCGCGATGTATCTCCATCGCGCTCATCGCCAACCCCCGGTCAAGTTCCCACTGAGCACTGTCTTTCAGCGCGTCCTTTCGCTCGGACATCGGCTCTAACCCCGCCGCGATCGACCAGGATCGCAAGGTGATCCAACTCTCCCAGATAAGATCGGCATCAAACGGCGGGGCCACTTCGTCCACATGGGCACCAAGCTCGGCAAAGACCCGTAGTGCATCCTGACAGATATCCGAAATACCCGCCTCATACGGAAATGCGCCGCCCCAATCCCCCAGCCACCCAATCCGCATACCGGACAGGTCAGATGGCAGCACCAGGCCGCCGTTCTCAAAGGGGCTGTTGTTGGGTAGCCTTGCATCCGGACCGGCCGTGACATCCAGTAAGATCCCCAGATCTGCCGGTGACCGCGCCATCGGACCCAATGTCGATAGTTGATGCAGGAATCCATCGCCTGAAGGCTCTGACGGAACCACGCCCCAGCTTGGCCGAAAACCGTACACATTGTTCCACGCGGCAGGGTTGCGCAAACTGCCCATCATGTCCGAGCCGTCCGCCAAGGCCAGCATTCCGGTTGCCAACGCGACCGCGGCGCCCCCGGACGACCCGCCACAGGTCCGTTCGGCATTATAGGGATTGCTGGTCGCACCATAGACCCGGTTGAAAGTGTGCGATCCCAATCCAAACTCCGGCGAATTGGTCTTGCCGATCAAAATCGCCCCCGCCGCCCGCAAGCGCGCCGCCGGAAGATCATCCACCTCGGGCACAAAATCCCGAAACAACGGCGAGCCCTGCGACGACACGATACCCGCCACATTGACCAGATCCTTGACCGCCATCGGCAAACCGTGCAAGGGCCCCCGAACGGGTCCTGCATCCAGCGCCTGCGCCTCTGCCAACAGCGACTGCTCATCGCGCATCGCAACAATGGCATTCACATCAGGATTGACCTGTCCGATCCGATTCAGCGTGGCCTGCATCACCTCCGCACAGGACACGCGTCGATCGGCCAAATCAGCCAGCAGGGTCTGGGCAGAAATCTGGGTCAGGTCCATCAATGGCTCGAGCGTCCTCATCAGCGGTTACCAACCAGCCTAGCCAAGCCGTCCCGGCATTTAAACCCACTGTTTAGATGTATCTTTTCCCATCCGACCGCGCACCCGCCCCGGCTTCATCTGGCCAAAAATATCCCGGGGGAGTCGCGGCTTGCCGCGGCGGGGGCAGCGCCCCCTGCCCGACCTAATCGCCCTGCGCTTCGGACCGGCTTTTGCCTGCCACATCCAGGGCCAGCGTTGCGGCCATGAACCCGTCGAGATCACCGTCCAACACCCCTTTGGTGTCAGAAGTTTCGAAATTCGTCCGCAGATCCTTGACCATCTGGTAAGGCTGCAGAACGTAGGACCGGATCTGGTTACCCCAGCCCGCATCACCTTTGGCCTCATGCGCCGCATTGATATCCGCGTTCCGCCGGTCCAACTCTTGCTGGTAAAGCCGCGATTTCAGCGCCTTCATGGCGATATCCCGGTTCTGGTGCTGCGACTTTTCCGAACTGGTCACAACAATTCCGGTCGGGATATGGGTAATCCGCACGGCCGAATCCGTCGTGTTCACGTGCTGCCCACCCGCACCTGACGACCGGTAGGTATCGATCCGGATATCCGACGGGTTCACTTCGATCTCGATATTGTCATCGACCACGGGATACACCCAGACCGAGCTGAAAGAGGTGTGCCGCTTGGCCGCGGAATCAAAGGGCGAGATGCGCACCAGCCGGTGCACACCACTTTCCGATTTCAACCAGCCATAGGCGTTATGGCCGGAAATCTTGTAAGCTGCGGATTTGATTCCAGCCTCTTCCCCAGCCGTCTCGGACTGCAGTTCGACCGTATAGCCCTTCTTCTCGGCCCAACGCACATACATCCGCGCCAGCATCGAGGCCCAGTCACAGCTTTCTGTCCCTCCGGCGCCCGAGTTGATCTCGAGGAAGGTGTCATTGCCATCCGCTTCACCGTCCAGCAACGCCTCAAGCTCTTTCTTGGCCGCTTTCGCGCCGAGTTTGGCAATCGCATCTTCGGCGTCTTTGACGACTTCTTCGTCTTCCTCCATTTCACCCAGTTCGATCAACTCGATATTGTCGCTCAGATCGGTCTTGATCGACTCGTAGGTTTCAATGGCATCCACCAGCATCTGACGCTCGCGCATCAGTTTCTGGGCATTTTCCGGGTTATCCCACAGGTTGGGGTCTTCGACCCGGGCGTTGAACTCTTCCAGCCGGTGCGGCGCGGTTTCATAGTCCATGCGCTGCGACAACAGCTCCAGCGACTTTTCGATGTCCGCCACGATATTCTGGGTTTCCGCGCGCATGGTTACGTCCCAACTTGCTCAATCAGGCCTGCGTGATAGCAAGAGGTTCAGGCCACCACAAGATGAAGGAGACGCGAATGCCTGCCGC
Organism: Ruegeria sp. K11; assembly: GCF_056531905.1. NCBI lineage: Bacteria > Pseudomonadati > Pseudomonadota > Alphaproteobacteria > Rhodobacterales > Roseobacteraceae > Ruegeria > Ruegeria sp. K11. The sequence continues at coordinate 312,928 of NZ_JBQFMP010000001.1, read as the reverse complement.
TCTGGCGGATATCCTTGATGCATGGGGGCTGAGCGGGGCCATTCTGGTCTCGGAAACCGGCCATGCGCGCGTGTGGAAGGTCCGGACGCAGGACGGGCAAATGGCGGCCCTCAAACTCTACAATCGCCAGGATCGTGGAAACGAAGCCGCCGGAACTCGAATTCTTCGGATGTGGAACGGTGCCGGTGCCGTCAGGATTCTGGCCGAGACAGAAAACGCGGTCCTCATGGAATGGCTGAGCGGCCCGACACTCGGCGACATGGCCCGCGACGGCAAGATAATGCAGGCACTGTCCCTTTTTGCTGAAACGGCAGAACGGCTCCATTCAGCACCAATTCCCGATCATCCGGCATGGCGACCCCTGAGCGATATCTTTGGCCCCCTCTACACCTTCGCGTTCTCGTCGGATTGTCCGGTGGGGTTGAAAGCCGATATGCAGATGGCCTGCGATCTTGCGCATCATATGCTCGACAACCAAACAAACCCCGTTCCGCTGCACGGAGATCTGCACCCCGACAATGTGATCCTGACAAACACCGGACCTAAGGTCATTGACGCCAAAGGTTATGTGGGCGATCGCGCGTTTGAGCTGGCCAATGCCCTGCGCCACCCCAAGGGGATGTCAGATCTGGTCCGGCGTCCGGAACAGATCGAACGATGTCTGACGCTCTATGCTGGTGCTTTGAACGTATCGCGCGACCGGCTTGCGAAATGGGCTGCCGCTAAATGTGCGCTTTCAATCTTTTGGCGGGCTGGTGGAACAATCGGGCACGACCCCGAAGCCGATCTGTTGCGTCTGTTGCTGGAGGCAGCGGGTCAATAAAGCCCGCCGCCCTGCAGATCGCCCTGACTGGCGTTCGGGCCAACCGTGATCGTGTTCCCGGTCGAGGTGGTTACCTGACGGCCCGAACTGGCCTCTTCGAACAACGGCAGATCAGAGCCCATCGCAAAGCCGCCGTCATAGACGCGGTCGATGAAGCCATCGACGCCATCGCGGAAATACTCGGCGACCACATAGTCGCCGGTCGCGCTTTCGGGCAGGCGCGCGCCGCTGAAGCGGTCGATCTTGATGAAATGTCCGCCCTCTGGCACGTCGAACGGGCCGCCACCGTATTTCTCGGTCGCGTGTTCCATAAAGCTCTGGAAGACCGGGCCGCACATGGTGCCGCCATAGGCGCCACGTCCCATGGGGCGCGGGCGATCATAACCGATGTAACACCCGGCCACGATGTTGGATGTAAACCCGATGAACCACGCATCCTTCGAGTCGTTGGTCGTGCCCGTCTTGCCCGCCGTCGGCACCGGCAAATTGACAAAGCTGGATGCGGTGCCGCGATCCACAACGCCTTTCATCATCGAGGTCAGCTGATAGGCGGTAATCGCGTCCATGACCTGAGACCTGTTTGTCTCGATTGTCGGAGCCTCGTCAGGCTCCAACCAGCTTGAGTTACAATCCAGACACTGGCGGTCGTCATGGCGATAGATGGTTTTGCCAAAGCGGTCCTGAATGCGGTCGACCAGTGTGGGCTCAACCCGCTCACCGCCGTTGGCGAACATCGCGTAGGCCGCGACCATCTTATAAAGCGTCGTCTCCTCGGACCCCAGCGAGTTCGCAAGGAACGCGCCCATCCGGTCATAGACGCCGAACCGTTCGGCATAACCTGCGACCACCGGCATGGTCACTTCCTGCGCCAGACGAATGGTCATCAGGTTCCGTGATTGTTCAATTCCGGTGCGCAGCGGTGTCGGGCCGTAAAACTTGTTCGACGAGTTCTTGGGACGCCAGAGCCCCTGCGGTGTGTTCACCTCAATGGGCGCGTCCACAACGATTGTCGCCGGGCTATAGCCACTGTCCAGAGCGGCGGCATAGACGAAGGGCTTGAAGCTGGACCCAGGCTGCCGCTGCGCCTGCGTGGCACGGTTGAACACCGAATCCTGATAGGAAAACCCACCCTGCATCGCCAGCACGCGGCCCGAGTTCACGTCCATCGCGACAAAGCCACCCTGTACCTCGGGCACCTGACGGGCCGACCATTGGCCGTCTTCGCCCGCCATGACCAGAATGACATCGCCCCGTTTGAAATTGTCGAAGAAATTGCCCTGCATCCATTGGATATCCGAGCGTGGAACTGTCCCGTCGGCAGGGCCATCTTCGATTCCGACCGTCAGCGATTGCTCGGCCACGTTCAGCACAACAGCCGGATACCATTGCGTTGGCAGTACCACATCACGCGGGATTTCCAGCGTCGACAGGGCCTCGCGCCACTTGGCTTCGTCCGCCAGCGTCTCATCGGCGATCACCTCTCCGGTGCCCCGCCACTTACCGCGTGAGCGGTCGTATTTCTGCAATGCCACGCGCAGGGCCTTGGCCGCCTCGACCTGCATTTCCTCGTCCACCGAAGCGCGTACGGTGAACCCGCCGGTAAAGAACTCACCCTCACCGAAATCCTCGCTCAGCTGGCGGCGGATTTCGTCGGTGAAGTAGTCGCGAGGCGGCAAAGCTGTGCGGAAACTTTCAAAATCGCCGTTCTGGACCGAGCGCAGCGGCATGGCAACCTCGGTCTCATAGGTTGACGCGTCGATATATCCGTTCTGATTCATCTCACGCAAAACGTAGTTTCGGCGGTCCAGCAGGCGTTGTTTCTCGAACACGGGGTGATAGTTTGACGGGGCTTTTGGCATCGACGCCAGTGTTGCAGCCTCATGCGGGGCCAGTTCCTGCAGCGTCTTGTTGAAATAGGTCTGCGCCGCTGCCGTCACGCCGTAAGAGTTCTGACCCAGAAAGATCTCGTTCATATAGAGTTCAAGGATCTGTTCCTTGTCGAGCGTATCTTCCAGACGGGTGGCCAGGATGATTTCCTTGATCTTTCGCTCGGCCTGACGGTCGCCGGACAGCAGAAAGTTCTTCATCACCTGCTGGGTAATCGTGGACGCGCCGCGGACATTCGCGCCCTTGGATTGGACCGCCTCGACGCCTGCGGCAACGATCCCGCGCGGATCATAACCCTGATGCGTATAGAAGTTCTTGTCTTCCGCCGAGATGAACGCCTGTTTCACCAGATCGGGAATTTCTTCGGAAGGCGTAAACAGGCGGCGTTCCTGCGCGAATTCATCGATCAACTGACCCTCGCCGGAATAAATCCGGCTGATCGTCGGCGGTTTGTACTGCGCCAGCGATTCATGGCTGGGCAGGTCGCGCCCATACATCCAGAACACCGCACCGATCACCAGTGCGGCCATGAAGATACCCAGGGTTACGAGGCTGAAGATCGCCCCGAAAAACGAAAGAATGAAACGGATCACGTTACTGCCTTTTGCTCGCGGTGCCGCCTATATAGGAGCGACCCTGTTCAGGGTCAAAACACGATGGCCAATATTAGCCGGTTTACGCCGTCGGGTCACTGGCCAATCAGGGACCGATTGATCACATCATCCTGACGCCAGCGTTGCAACCCGTCGCGAATGCCGCGCGCCATGCCCATGCGCCAATCCGGATTCTGAATGTTTTTCAGGTCGCGAGGACTGGACAGAAATCCAAGTTCGATCAGGACGGACGGTATGTCTGCCGCCTTGAGAACCGAAAAAGACGCCGTTCGCACCGGTTTGCTGTTCATCGGCCCGCCCTGCTGCGTCATGCCCTGCGACAACGCCTGCGCCAGAGCGTCCGTGCGCGGCCTGGTCTCCTGACGGGCCATGTCCAACAGGATATCAGCGACCTGATCATCGGTACCGCTCAGGTCGATCCCCGCAATCAGGTCGCCGCGATCATGGCGCTCGGCCAGTTTGTGGCTAGCCACATCCGAAGCATCCTCGGACAGTGTATACACCGCTGCCCCGTGCGCCCTGCCTTCCGACAGCCAGTCCGCGTGCAGCGAGATGAACACATCCGCCCCGGCCCGATGGGCCAAAGCGATACGCCGTTCCAGGGATACGAAGTGGTCGTCGGATCGAGTGAGAACCACGTCGAACCCACCGGTCCGCAACAACAGCTCACGCAATTCGCGGGCGAAGGTCAGCATCAGGGTTTTTTCGTTGATTTGCGCAATTTCGGCCCCCGGATCGATGCCGCCATGACCGGGATCCAACATAACGCGCAAAGGGCGTGACCCGTCCGCGTCACGTCGCGTCGCAACAATCTCGGGCGGTGGCAAGTCCCAGCCCGGCTGACGCGGTGCCCCGGCAGTGGCCGCGAACTGATCGAAATCGGTGCCTTTCAGGTGCAAGATCAACCTGGCCGAGCCGTCGCCCTCATCCACTCGCATATCGGCGGTTTCGACCGCCAGCGGCGCGCCAAGATCCAGCACCATGCGTGACCAACCGGGCACGTAAGCCCCGTATTGCACGCCACTGATCCGATCGGTTTGCAAGAACGTGTCGCGTGTCAGACCGGTCCAGTCGACCTCCTGAAAATCCAGCACCATGCGGTAAGGGTCGCGCAGCGTGAAAACGCGGTAGGGCACACCCTGGCTCAGGCCCAGTTCGACAACCACCCCTGCACGCCCGTCATCGCGGATGCGGCTGTCATCTGGCAAAATACGCGCAAGTGCGCTGAAATCATGCGCAAATGCAGCACTGGTCATCGCCAATACCAGCGCGATGGCGTAGAAAATCCTGCTCATGGCCTCAAGTGTTCCCGAGATCGTTTGACCGCCAGACTATCGCACCGAGGCAGTTTTGTGAACGCCTTACACCTGTTCCGGGATCGCGCCACGCTCAGACATAAAACGATGCAGGCGACGCAGACCTTCTTCGATATCCGCGGTTGCACAGGCGTAGGAAAACCGCAACGTTCCATGGCCGCGCCGCGGGTCAAAATCCAGCCCCGGAGTCACGGCGACCCCGGCTTTGTCCAGAATCTCGGCCGCGAAGGCACGGCTGTCATCGGTCAGATCAGACACATCCGCATAAACATAAAAGGCCCCGTCCGGCGGTGCGATATTGGTGAAACCGGCCTTTGGCAGCCCTTCCAGCATCAGCGCGCGGTTGCGTCGGTACACGTCCAGATTGGCCTGCAATTCATCCTCGCACTCCATCGCTGCAAGTGCGGCGACCTGACTGGCATGCGGGGCGCAGATGAACATGTTCTGAGCGATCCGTTCGACGACGCGCACCTGATCCTCGGGCACCACCATCCATCCGACACGCCAGCCGGTCATCGAGAAATACTTTGAGAACGAGTTGATCACATAGCACTCATTCGTCAGTTCCAGCGCGGTGACAGCTTTCGCCTCGTATTCCAGACCGTGGTAGATTTCATCACTGATGAACGAGGCCCCCTGCGTCTGAGCCGCGTCAATCAACGCTCCCATCGCTGCGTGATCAAGCATTGTTCCTGTGGGGTTTGCAGGTGAAGCCACCATCAGACCCTGCAAGTCCAGCCCGGCAAAGTCATCTGGCACTGGCTGTAACCGGTTTTCCGGCGCAGTGGGCAGATCGACCGGGACCAGGCCCAGCGCCCTGAGAATTTGTCGATAAGACGGATATCCCGGCGCACCAATCCCGACACGATCTCCGCTGTCGAACAGCGCCGTGAAGGTCAGCAGGAAACCGCCGGATGAGCCCGGCGTGATCACCACCCTCTCGGGGTTCAGATCGACATTGTACCATTCGCCATAAAGTCGCGCGATACGCTGTCGCAACGCAGGCAGTCCCAGAGCGACCGTGTAACCCAGCGGGCCTTGATCCATTGCCTTCGCAAGCGCCTCGGTCGCCCCTTTGGGCGCGCCGGTGCCGGGCTGGCCAACCTCCATGTGAATGATGTGGCGACCGGCCTCTTCGGCGCGGCGCGCGGCCTCCATCACATCCATCACGATAAAGGGATCGACCTCGGACCGGGTTGAGTTTCGCATGCCCATCTCCCACATTGCGTTCATGGCTTTTGAGCGTGTATCCAGGCTGGCGTCAATCCCGGCCCTGTTGCTGATTGCAGCGACATGGATCACAAGTGCTGCGCAAAGCGCGGCCCAAAGCCTGATCCGGGATGCCGATATCGAACACGGTCTGCGCGAACTGGCGTTTCCGGTCCTGCGCGCCGCGGGTCTGAACACCAATCAGGTGCGCATCATTGTGGTCAATGACAGTACGTTCAACGCCTTCGTCGTGGACTATAACGCCATCTATGTGAACTATGGTCTGATCCTCGCGGTCGACAGCCCCGAAATGCTGCAGGCCGTGATCGCGCACGAGGCCGCGCACATCGCCAACGGTCACCTCGCACGGCGGGTCGAAAACCTGCGGGCAGCGGAACGCAACGCCCGGCTGGGCACTGCGCTTGCACTGATCACCGCCGCAGCCGGAGGCGGCCAGGCGGCAGCCGGGATCGCTGCCGGTACCACATCATCCGCCCTGCGCAGCTTTCTGGGTCATACGCGCGCCGAAGAGGCGTCGGCCGATCGCAGCGCCGCCAGCTATTTGCGATGGGCAGGCATTTCGCCCAGCGGCATGGTCAAGCTGCACCGGAAATTTGCCGGTCAGGAGTTTCTGAGCGAGACCAATCAAGACCCCTACATGCGCTCACACCCCACCAGCCGCGAACGTCTGCGCGCCGCCGAGGCGTTCATGGACGAGTTCGGAGATCAGGCACAACCCAACCAGAATGCCGACTATTGGTTTTCGCGGGTGAAGGGCAAGCTCTCGGCCTTCCTGCGCTCGCCGACCTGGACGATGCGGCGTGCGAAAGAAGAAACGGCTCAGGACATTCGTTTGATGCGCGAAGCCTCCGCCCATCACCAGAACCGCGATCTGGCCAAGGCGCGCGCCGCCATTGACGGCGCATTGGCGCTGCGACCGGATGATGCGTTTTACTATGAGCTCAAAGGGCAGATACTGCTGGAAAACCGGCAGATAAAAGAAGCCGTTGCAGCTTATGGTCAGGCGGTCGAAATGGCACCCAACGATCCGCTGGTCCTGGCGGGCTATGGTCGGGCCCTGCTGATTGATGGCCAGACCAAAGATGCACTGGATATGCTTGAGCAAGCACGCGCCCGCGATCATCGCAATGCGCGGCTGATGCGGGATCTGGGTGTCGCGTATTCACAAGTTGGTAATAATGGCATGGCGTCTGCCGTGACCGCTGAACGTTATGCCTTGCAAGGCAAGATGGCTGATGCAGGTATCCATGCAAAACGCGCAGTTGCGCGGCTTCCCGTCGGCTCTCCGGGTTGGCAAAGGGCACAGGATGTGTTGATTGCTTCCGAAAGAGCGACAAAAAAGAAAAGGAAACGGAAATGATCCTCAGACATGCTGCACCCGCCCTTCTGGGGCTTTCCCTGATCGCAGGTCCCACACAGGCACTGGACCTGAACGCGATGACCGACGCAGAACGGGCCGAGTTTGGCGCGCAGGTGCGCGAATACCTGCTGGAAAACCCCGAGGTCATCATTGAGGCGGTCAACATCCTCGAAGAGCGCAACGCCGCCGCCGAGGCCGCCGCTGACAAAGAACTGGTGGCTGCCAATGCAGACGATCTGTTCAACGACGGCTATAGCTGGGTGGGCGGTAACCCCGATGGCGACATCACTCTGGTCGAGTTCATGGACTATCGCTGCGGCTATTGCCGCCGTGCGGTTCCCGAAGTCGCTAACCTGCTGGCCGAAGATGGCAACATCCGGTTGGTCATCAAGGAACTTCCGATTCTGGGCGACGCCTCGGTGATCTCTTCGCGCTTTGCCATTGCTACAAAGCAAGTGGCCGGGGATGATGCCTATAAACAGGTCCATGACGCGCTGCTGGAATTCAGCGGCGAACCGTCCGAGGTGACCCTGCGCCGTATCTCGGATGGGCTGGGACTGGACAGCGACGCGATCCTGACGGCCATGAACAGTGACGACGTGACCGCCGAGATCGCGCAAACTCGCGAGTTAGCGCAGCGGATGCGTATCTCGGGCACGCCTTCGTTTGTTCTGGGCACCGAGATGTTGCGCGGTTATCTGACCGCCGACCAGATGTTGCAGATTGCAGACGGTGTGCGCGCCGAACAGGGGTAATTCCGGCGAGGAGCGGAAACCGCCGTCCCCCGCCCAAAATTTAACTTTGAAACGCACCCTCAGTATGGAAAGGGTGCGTTACATTTCAGCCAAACAACCCATCTGTTCGTCCCATCCGAACGGAATTGCACAGCGGGCACAGATTCTCCTCGGATCCCGGCGGGAATGACATCGCGCCCCTGCCTGCGGCTTTCCGCCAGAACTGCATTGATGTCCTGCGGATTGGTGATGCGCCGGACACGTGTATTGGCGGTGATCGGACCGGATCGGCAATAGGTTGCACGGGCGACCTGTTGTGCGACACTCATTGCGGCTTTGGGGTCGCTTCCGTCCCAAAGCGATTCTGCGACCCGAGCCGCCAGAATCGGATCAGCCAGGACCTGCGGTTTATCTTTGGGCGGTTTTCCCTGACCCCCAACCGTTAAGGTGACGATAAGACTATCGACAGCGTCGCCAGTACGACCCGGTGCCAAACCGGCGGACAGGTATCGCAGCTTCGTCTGGGCGACGTTGTCTGGCACCGGAACAACCACCTGTCTTGGATAGCGGTCTAACTCGCCCGAGCCACTGCTGCACGCCGCCAACACGACGCACATAAGCACCGCGATACTGCAAGTTAATTTCATTAAGTAATGCCCTTAAGTATTTTTATTATATAGGCTTTCTTCATTCAGACTTGGGCAACAATATGGCATCGAATCTCGGGGTTCGAAAAAATCTTCAAACGTGAAATACGGTCTTAGAAGCTTCCCAGTGTTCAGGCAGCGTGACAGTTTTTCCTGGATTATTCGGCAGCTTCAGCTGCCGCATCCAATTCGGCGGCCTTTTTCTCGACCTGCTCCACGATATGATCGATCATTTGATCATTCGACATCTTGTGGCTGGCCTTGCCTGCCAGATACACCATACCAGACCCGGCCCCGCCGCCAGTAAAGCCGACATCGGTCATCAGCGCCTCGCCCGGGCCGTTCACGACACAGCCGATGATCGACAAGCTCATGGGGGTCTTGATGTGCTCCAGCCGATGCTCAAGTGCTTCGACCGTTTTGATCACGTCAAACCCCTGCCGCGCACAGGAGGGGCATGAGATGATGTTTACACCGCGGTGTCGCAGGCCCAGGGATTTCAGGATTTCAAATCCGACCTTCACCTCTTCTACCGGATCGGCGGACAGGCTGACGCGGATCGTGTCGCCGATGCCCATCCACAGCAGGTTACCCAGACCGATGGCGGATTTGATGGTGCCGCTGACCAGCCCCCCGGCCTCGGTAATACCCAGATGGATCGGCGCGTCGGTCGCCTCGGCAATGCCCTGATAAGCGGCGGCCGACAGAAATACATCGCTGGCTTTCACACTTATCTTGAAGTTGTGAAAGTCGTTATCCTCAAGAATACGGATATGCTCCAACCCGCTTTCGACCATCGCCTCGGGGCAAGGTTCGCCATATTTCTCAAGCAGATGCTTTTCCAGCGACCCCGCGTTAACCCCGATACGGATCGAGCAATCGTGGTCGCGCGCGGCGGCGATCACTTCTTTCACCCGTTTTTCGTCACCGATGTTTCCCGGGTTGATACGCAAGCAGGCGGCACCAGCCTCGGCAGCCTCGATCCCGCGTCGGTAATGAAAGTGGATATCCGCGACGATCGGCACAGGACTTTCCCGCACGATCTCTTTCAACGCTTTCGAGGAGGCCTCATCCGGAACCGACACCCGCACGATATCCGCGCCTGCCTCGGCTGCCGCCTGCACCTGCGCAACCGTTGCTGCCACATCAGTGGTCAGCGTGTTGGTCATGGTCTGCACGGCTATCGGCGCGTCGCCTCCAACGGGCACGTTTCCGACCATGATCTGGCGGGATTTACGGCGATAGATATCGCGCCATGGGCGCACGTGGTTCAGAGACATGGGAACGGGCTCGCATCTGCCTTGGTTGCGCCTTTAGATAGTCCGGCAGATGCTGTGCCGCAATGGCCCGATTACTCGGTGGGCTCTTCTGTCGCCCGGGTCTGCAATTCCGCAACCAGTTGCTTGAGCGCGCTGTTCTGATCGGCTTCAAGATCGGCAACCGAGAAGTTTTCAGCCACGGCATCTTTCGACAACACAACACCCTTGGCCACAGTGCCCGGCGCGCCGACAGGGCCGAAATGTTCGCCGTTCATCGAGAAATAAACCGATCCCGAAGCGCCGGCACGCAATTGCGGTGGCTCCTCGGTCAACGGCACCTCGAACGTGTTGCCCTGTTCGACGGTGCCCAGCGTGCCTTCGAAAATTACGCTGCCATCCACGGCAGTGACACGCATCCAAGCTGGGGCAACCGCCACAATCTTCAAGGTTGTATCAATCTTTTCGACAACCTGCGGCAGATCAGGACGCACCACCGTGTGAACCTCAGCCACTTCGATCTTGGGCGGTTCCGGCGGCCGGAATGTGCCCACGGTGCGCGGATCGAGAGTCGAGATCGGCGCATCACGCGCGACCAGAACCGGAACGTCCAACGCTTGCGGACGATACAGACGGTCCAGCGCCTCAACACTTGGGTTTTCTGCGCTGGCCACTTCGTCACTCTGCGGCTGAACACGGGCGGCATCCAGGGGGTCAAGGTCGGTCAGCACCACAGGCGCCTGTTCAACCGGGCTGACCTGGACTTGCTGAATACGGTTCAGAACCGACCAGCCGCCATAACCAATGCCACCAATCACCGCCAGCAGAACCAGAGTCGATCCAATAGCCCTCGGCTCAATCTGGCTGACTACGGATTCGCGACCGGGAATATAAGGTGTGTTCGGAGAAATGAATGGATCGCGTCCCATAGGCCCGCGAGACGGCAACCCACCCGAGACTTTCTTGACCACCGAAGCCTCGGCCGACATGCCATGCGCAACCTCAAACCCGCTTTCCTCGCAGAAAGTGGCAAAGGTTTCGTCGGGATTCATACCCAGATAGCGGGCATAAGACCGGACATATCCGGCAATAAAGCCAGGGGTATCGAAAGCGTCGGGATCGGCGTTTTCTATGGCGGCGATGTAGTTGGCCTTGATCCGCAGTTCACGCTGCACGTCCAGAAGTGACTTGCCCATTGTCGCGCGTTCGCCGCGCATGACATCGCCAAGACTAACTTCGTAGTCGTCAAACCCTTTCGGTCTGACGTCCGTGTCTATTTCGGAATCGCGCTGTGATCTGCGCCCAATCATCCTGCTGCCCCATTCTGCCTGCCGCGTGTTTCACGCTAACGGAGAATCGTTCCCATTACGATTCGTCCGTCACTTTTGTTACCTAAGCTTAACACGCGGCAAACGCGTTGCACACTTTAGCGTGAGGTTATCCAGCAAGTTCGGCGCGATTTAGCGCACAATGTGACCAAAGTTCGTCCATCGCCTGAACCAGGCGGTTCATTTCGTCAGGCCCATGAACCGGAGAAGGCGTAAACCGAAGGCGCTCGGTTCCGCGCGGAACAGTGGGGAAGTTGATCGGCTGAACGTAGATTCCGTAGTCATCCAGCAGCATGTCGCTCAATTTCTTGGTGTGGACGGGGTTGCCCACAATCACAGGAACAATGTGGCTGCCATGATCGATCAGCGGCAATCCCATCCCCTTCAGGCGCAGCTTGAGGATACTGGCTTGCGTTTGATGCTGCTCGCGCAGTTCCGGCGCGGTCTTGAGATACGCAACCGAAGCCGCTGCACCCGCGGCAACCGCAGGCGGCAGTGAAGTTGTAAAGATAAAGCCCGGCGCATAAGAGCGTACCGCGTCGCACATCTTGGCGCTGGCCGCGATATAGCCGCCCATCACACCATAGGCCTTGGCCAGCGTTCCGTTGATGATATCGATGCGATGCGCCAGATTATCACGCTCGGTCACGCCTCCGCCACGCGGGCCATACATGCCAACCGCATGCACTTCGTCGATATAGGTCAGCGCACCGAATTCATCGGCCAGATCACAAATCTCTTCGATCGGACCAAAATCCCCATCCATGGAATAGACCGATTCGAATGCGATCAGCTTGGGTGCGGCAGGATCATCCGCTTCAAGCAATTCGCGCAGATGGGCCACATCGTTGTGGCGGAATATCCGCTTGGCCCCGCCATTGCGGCGCACGCCTTCGATCATCGATGCATGGTTCAGTGCGTCCGAGTAGATGATCAGGCCGGGAAACAGCTTGGGCAATGTGCTGAGGGTCGCGTCGTTGGCAATATAGGCGCTGGTGAACAGCAGCGCGGCTTCCTTGCCGTGCAAATCCGCCAGCTCGGCCTCCAGCCGCTTGTGATAAACGGTGGTGCCCGAGATGTTGCGTGTCCCGCCCGACCCGGCCCCTGCCGCCTCAACCGCTTCGTGCATGGCGTTCAGCACAACCGGGTTTTGACCCATCCCCAAATAGTCATTGCCGCACCAGACGGTGATATTCTGCTGCGACCCGTCCGGACAGGTGCGAACTGCGTGCGGGAAATGCCCTTTGCGACGTTCAATATCGATAAAGGTCCGGTAACGTCCTTCGTCATGCAGCTTGGCAATCGCTGAATCGAGCTGAGCAGTATAGTCCACCGGACCCTCCTTGAATGCCCGGCCTCTGTTCGCGGCAGCCGGGCGACTTTATGTGTCACGGTCTACAGGCGGTCCTGTGTCGGCGACTTTGCGTTCCTTATGGGCCAATCACCTACAACCCCAAAGGAAACGCATCATTGATTTGCATCAAATATAGGTTTGGACCGGCACCGACAAGTAAACTTACGTCTATCAGACGCGAGGAAACGACGCAGGTCACGGCAATTTCGAATACGAAGATATCCTTTGGCATCCGTGCTTTCCATTGAATCAGACTGGACGCCCGGGGCAGCCCTGTTAGGGTCAGCGCCAAACCCCACATTTTCAGGAGACCCTCATGTCGCTCGAAGCCGTCTTGAACAGGATCGACACTGACCTGACACCCTCAATCGACCGGTTGATGGAATTTCTGCGCATCCCGTCGATCTCAACCGATCCCGCGTTCAAGGATCACGTTGATTCAGCCGCCGACTGGCTGGTGGCCGATCTTCAGAGCATCGGCGTTGCCGCTGAAAAACGCGTGACACCCGGCCACCCCATGGTTGTTGGTCATGTTGGAGAAGGTGATGGGCCGCGTGTCCTGTTCTATGGCCATTACGATGTGCAACCGGTGGACCCGCTGGATTTGTGGAACCGCGATCCGTTCGACCCAGCGCTGGAAGATACCGATCATGGGCAAGTGATCCGGGGACGCGGCGCATCGGATGACAAAGGTCAATTGATGACATTTGTTGAGGCCTGCCGCGCATGGAAAGCAGTGCATGGCACCCTGCCCTGCCGCATCACCTTTTTCTTTGAAGGGGAAGAGGAGTCCGGCTCGCCCTCCCTTGTCCCGTTCCTTGAAGCCAACAAGCAGGAATTGCAGGCCGATCTTGCGCTGGTCTGCGACACATCCATGGTTTCGCGCGGCGTACCATCGATTGCGTCGCAACTCCGCGGCATGCTCAAGGACGAGTTCACCATCATCGGCCCCCGCATTGATCTGCATTCCGGACACTATGGCGGGCCGGGCCTGAACCCACTGCGGGAATTGTCACGCCTGGTTGCCTCATTCTATGACGAGGACACCGGTCGCGTCGCGGTCGAGGGCTTCTACGAAGGGGTTCAGCAAGTCCCGGCGGATCAATTGCGTCAATGGGAAACCTGCGGGTTTGATGAGACCGAATATCTCACATCTGTCGGCTATACCCAGCCACATGGAGAAAAAGGCTACTCGACACTCGAACAGCAATGGGCCCGGCCGACACTTGAGGTCAATGGGCTGTGGGGCGGCTATAACGGCGCCGGTTCAAAAACGGTGATCCCGTCCGAGGCGCATTGCAAAATCACCTGCCGATTGGTCGGCGATATGGACCCGGATGCACTTCGAAACAAAATTCGCAAACACGTCGAAGATCGTCTGTCCCCTGACGCCAAAGTGGTCTGGGACAATGATCTGGAAGGTTCTCCGGCCTCGGTCATGAACCTCGATCGCCCGGAATTCGAGGCTGCGCGCAATGCGCTGTCCGATGAATGGCAGCGCGAGGCGGTCTTTACAGGGATGGGCGGCTCGATCCCGGTAGTTGGTTATTTCGACACTGTTCTCGGGTTGGATTCGATGCTGGTGGGTTACGCAAACGACGATGACGCCATTCACTCACCAAACGAAAAATATGATGTCAAGAGCTTCCACAAAGGCATTCGGTCCTGGGCCCGAATTCTGGATGCTCTGAGCAGTCAAGCATCTTAAGCGAGGCTCTGCCTCGCGCTCCGGGATATTTTTTGGCCAGATGAAGTAAGGATCCCCTGCTTCATCTGGCTATAAGTATCCCGGGGGAGTCGCGGCTTGCCGCGGCGGGGGCAGAGCCCCCTGTGATTTACATGTGAATCACGCGCCCATAGGCGTCCAGGACACTTTCGTGCATCATCTCTGACAGAGTCGGGTGCGGGAAGACCGTGTTCATCAGGTCTTCTTCGGTGGTCTCCAACTGGCGACCCACCACATAGCCCTGGATCATCTCTGTGACTTCCGCACCGATCATATGCGCACCCAGCAATTCGCCGGTTTTTGCGTCAAAGACGGTTTTGATCAGGCCTTCAGGTTCGCCCAACGCAATCGCCTTGCCATTGCCGATAAAAGGAAAACGGCCGACCTTGATATCATAACCAAGCTCTTTCGCTTTGGCTTCGGAATAACCGACCGAGGCGACCTGTGGATGGCAATAGGTGCAGCCCGCGATGCTTTCGGGTTTGACCGGATGCGCGTGTTTGCCTGCGATCAACTCGGCCACCATGACACCTTCATGGCTCGCCTTGTGCGCAAGCCAAGGCGCGCCGGCGATGTCGCCGATGGCATATAGGCCTTCGACCCCGGTGCGGCAGAACTCGTCCGTGACCACATGAGTGCGATCGATCTTCACACCCAACGCCTCAAGCCCGAGGTTTTCGACATTGCCGACAATACCCACAGCCGAGATCACGGTGTCAAAGTCGTGTTTCTCGACCTTGCCTTTGACCTCGATATGCGCGGTAACCTTGCCCTTGGCGCGGTCCAGTTGCTTGACCATCGCCTTCTCCATGATGGTCATGCCCTGCTTGGTGAACGCTTTCTTGGCGAAGGCGCTGATTTCCGCGTCTTCCACGGGCAAAACCCGATCCATTACTTCGACGACGGTCGTATCCGCTCCGAGCGTGTTGTAGAAGCTGGCAAATTCGATGCCGATGGCGCCCGAGCCGATGACCAGCAGCTTTTTGGGCATCCGCGGTGGCTGCAGCGCATGCTTGTATGTCCAGACCAGATCACCATCTGCCTCGAGACCCGGCAATTCGCGCGCCCGCGCACCCGTGGCCAGAACGATGTTCTTTGCCGTCAGTTCTTCGGTGCCTTTGTCGGTTTTGACGCTGACCTTGCCCTTGGCCGGGATCGTCGCCTCACCCATCACCACGGTGACTTTGTTCTTTTTCAGCAGGTGTCCGATACCGCCAGAAAGCTGTGCCGCAACCCCGCGCGAGCGTTTGACGACCGCGTCCAGATCATAACCAACCTTGTCCGCCTTCAGACCGAAATCCTTGGCGCGCTCCATCAGGTGAAACACCTCGGACGAGCGCAGCATCGCTTTGGTCGGGATACAACCCCAGTTCAGACAGATGCCGCCAAGATGTTCGCGTTCGACCACGGCCGTTTTCAGGCCCAGTTGTGCGGCCCGAATTGCGGCCACATACCCGCCGGGGCCTGCCCCGATTACGATCAGATCAAAGGATTGTGCAGCCATGTTTACCTCTCGGCCCAGGTCGGTTGAAAAACTAGTTTACCGTTAAACTATTTTTTTTACCGCATCAACATTCGCACCCGCGACATATGTGACGCAGGGTCATTTTTTCCTTCATGTGCAGATTTCAGCCTATACCCGGTGGGTGTCAAAGGCTAGAACCGGATTGCACCGAAGTTCCGAGCGCAGAGATTTCGCAATTTCTATAAGGGGATACCATGGCCAAAACCATCAAAGACCTTCTTCTCGCCTTGCTGAATGCCACGTTGATCCTGTTGGCGATTTGCTTGTTTTTGGGATGGAAGCTGGCCCAGACCGTCGAGAATGTTCAAAACGGTTTTGCTGACAATCTTCAGGTCGTGGCACCCCTGCAAGAGCAAGCGCAAGGCATTCGCCAGGAACTTGCGGGGCTGTCTGCAAACCTGTCTGCCCTTCGGGATCAAGACACCGCACTAGATGTCTCAAGCAGAGCAGCGCTTAACTCCACGCTGCAAAAACTGGACAATGTGACCGAAAAACTGTCGGACACGCAGCAAAGAATGGCAGGCCTGGCCGAACGCCCCGAGGATTTGATAAACCACGCAATCACGACCTCGGCCGAGGTCGCGACGAACAAGCTGATCGAGTTGCGTGGCTGTCAGCCCGCCTCTTAGCGCGCGGCTTGCAAGGCCCTAACCGTTGCACCATATCCGCCATTGCTGACATAGACCGCTTCGTGCTCGGTTGTGGGGCGCTCTAACGCTTCGTTGCGATACGGGAAACGACCGAAGGTTCTGATCACCTCACGATGCGCACGTGCGTGCAGCAGGTTACCGGCGCCATGTTCGGGCATTCTTTCCAGCATCAGACGCACACAGCGTTCCTGATCACACAGGTTTTCCGAATGCATCATCGGCAGATAGAAAAACTGGCGGGCCGGTTCGTCGATCTTGAGGTCCCACCCCTTGTCGACTGCCGCTTTCGCCGCCGCCAGCGCAGCGCGATCTGATGCAAAGGCCTTTCCACTGCCGCGGAACATATTGCGCGGCAACTGATCCATCAAAATGATGTAGGCCAGCGCGCCGCTTGGATAGGTCAACCACAGCGAAAACTTGCCTTCGCATGCGGCCTGCCATGTTGAGAAAAACTTTTCCCGGATTTTGGCGTCCAGCGCCTCATCCTGCAGATACCACCCATCTGGGCCGATCTCATCCAACCAAAAACTCAATACTTCTTCAGGACCAACCATGCCCTTGACTCCGTAATTGTCCTCCCCAGGACGTAACGTCATTTAAATCCGTTTAACAGATTTGCGACAGTAACATATTGCAACATCACCGTCACAAATCCGGCGTTCAGGCGGTTTCCTGCGTATCCGCCTCATCCTGCGCCGCCTCGATCGCAACTTCCTGCGCGACCTCCAGCGCAACCGGCGAGGAAGTTGGATAGATCGGAGCGATGGTTCCGGTTTCATCCACCGGCACGTAAGCCCGCTGTGTCATGCGGTAGAGCGCATAAAGCGCCATTGCGAACATCAATGCCGCAATGAACAGGAAAAAACCCTGTGCCCCGACAACGCCTGCCCCCATCAACCAGCCCGTGGTAATGGGTCCGGCAATCGCCCCCAGGCCGTTGATAAAGATCAACCCGCCTGAGGCCGCCGACATGTCGTCATATTCGAGGTAATCATTGGTATAGGCGATCAGCAGCGAATAAAGCGGGCTGGTCATACCGCCGATGATAAAGGCCGCGACCAGCAGGATCGAGAAGGTCAGCCCGAACACCATGCCGATCAGCGCCCCGACACCCCCGACTGCAGACACCGTCAGGATCAGGATGCGGCGGTCCATTCGGTCCGAAATCCACCCGATCGGGTATTGCAGGACGACCGCGCCCACATAAAACGCCGCAACAAAGGTCGAGATTTCCACCAGCGTCAAACCCGCCTCGGCACCATAGACGGCGCTCATGCCGAATTGCGCTGAAAAGATGCCGCCCAGCAGGAACATCCCGACACAGCCCAGCGGCGAGGTCTCCATCAGTTTGCGCAGCGTCATCGGCTTGGTGGTGTCGAAGGCCGGAGTCGGAGAGATCGACAGAAGAATCGGGGCAAACGAAATCGAAACGAGGACGGAGGCAATGACAAAAGATTCGTAGCCCGCCGGGTCGCCCAGCAGCAGCAGCGCCTGAGCGCTGACCACGCCCGTCATCTGCACGATCATGTACAAAGACAGCGCCTGCCCCCGGTTTTCGTTACTGGCCGCATTGTTCAGCCAGCTTTCGGCGGTGACATACACGCCCGAAAAACAGAATCCGATCACCACGCGCCCCAGAAACCATGCAATCGGATCAGTCAGCATTGGATACATGATCATCACAGCCGATATGAACGAGGCCAGCGCCGCAAAGACACGCACATGCCCGACCCGGCGGATCATTTCGGGGGCCAGCCGCGAGCCTCCGAGGAAGCCCAGAAAGTAGGCCGACATGACGAATGACATCTGCAGGGTCGAAAACCCCTCAATCTCGCCGCGAACGCCGAGCAATGTGCCCTGCATCCCGTTGCCGACCATCAGCAACCCCATACCGAGCAAGAGCGCCCATGCGCTGGAAAGAACCTGAAGCATATCGTGTGTCCAAACGTGTCGATGTGTGGTTGTCGTGGTGCGATCAAAGACCGTGCTGATCAGATTTGTCTACGAGTTTGTCCTAACACTCTGTCAAAAAAACACGGTTAAGGGATCAAAAGCGACGCATCCCCGTATGAGAAAAAGCGATAGTGGTTGAAGATTGCATGATCGTAAATTGCCCGGACCCGGTCCTGCCCCATCAGCGCGGAAACCAGCATCAAAAGCGTGGATTTTGGCAGGTGAAAATTGGTCATCAGCGCATCGGTCACGTGGAACCGAAAGCCGGGATAGATAAAGATATCGGTTTCGCCTTCCCAGGGCTGGATAGCGCCCTCGCGCGATGCGCTTTCGATCAACCGCAATGCTGTCGTGCCCACCGGGATCACGCGTCCGCCTGCGTCTTTGGTTGCTTGGATCTCGGCCGCGGCTTGGGGGCTGACCTGTCCCCATTCTGCATGCATTTTGTGGGTCGTTACGTCTTCGACCTTGACCGGCAGGAAGGTCCCCGCACCGACGTGCAGTGTGACATGCGTAAAGGTGATACCGTGCACTTCAAGTTCCAGCAACAATGCCTCGTCAAAATGCAGCGACGCAGTGGGGGCGGCCACGGCCCCTGACCGGCGCGCCCAGACGGTTTGATAATCGGTTTTGTCCTGTTCATCTGCCGCCCGTTTGGCGGCGATATACGGCGGCAACGGCATCGCGCCTGCTTGTTCCAGCGCGCGGTCAAAGTCATCGCCGGTCAGGTTGAACCGCAGATAGGCCTGCCCGCCCTCGACCCGGTCCAGTTGGGCGGTCAGATCGTCAGAGAACACAATCTCTTCCCCCGGCCTCACTTTTTTCAAAGGCTTGATCAGGGCCGCCCAGCTTCCATCCGCTTGCGGATCCAGCAATGTGGCTTCGATGGCGGCGGACACCGGGCCCTGAGCGCTATTGCGATGCCGTCGCCCGCTGAGCCTTGCCGGGATAACCCGCGTGTCGTTCAACACCAGACGGTCACCGGGCCGTAGGATGTCTGGCAGGTCGAACACATGGCGGTCCCCGATGCGCTCGCCCTGTGCCACCAGCAACCGCGCCGCGCTGCGGGGGCTGGCGGGTCGGGTGGCAATCAAGTCCTCAGGCAGGTGGAAATCGAAATCACTCAGCTTCATGCGCGCGCCTTACAAGGCCCGAACAGATTCGGCCACCGCTGATCGCTAGCGGTCTTCGCCCCGGTGAAGCAGCGCGGGATTGGGTTTATCCCTGTTCACAGGCGAAGCGTTTGGTCCGTCTGACACCGTGGGGGCCGGCGCACGCATCAGGTTACGCAAAAACAACGGGGCCAGCCCCGATAGCGGGTTCACCGACACTTTCGGGTCCCGTAATGGTCCTTTGAGCGTATAGTTGAAGGCAAACACCCCCTCGCCCTTTCGGGTCAGCACGCTGCCAATGGCGTTCACCAGATAAATCGGAGAGATCGCGCCGCGCAGGTCCAGAAGACCCGCCACCGTGTTGACCGTACCATCAAAAGACAAACCCATCGAAGGGCCTACGGCGCTGCCGCTGAGGATTTTGACTTCAGTCGGGGTGATCCGCATCTTGCTGTCAATCGAGGAAAAGAAGATGCCTTGTCCGGCCATTTCGTCGATCAGCCCCACAAGGCTGATCGCGTTCAGCAAGGCCGCCATGGCCGGGGCGTCCTTGACCCGGGTGTTTTTGATCTTGAGGTCCACGTCGTAATTGCCAGGGCCTGCGACAGGTTCAAGCTGAAGATCCAGCGTGCCCTTTTGCGCCTGCGTGATAATCCCCGCCGAACGCAAAACCGCGCCCGCATCCGCCGAGGTCAGCTCAACCGCGCTGCGCGCTGCCCGCGGGGTCACTTGGCCTTTGACCGGCGCGCCGCCGTTGACCTGCGCAGTGAACCCACCCGTCAGACCGCCGGTTGTCTGAAACGCGCCATTGAGACCGGTCAGCGCGACCGTCTCGGTCACCTGCAAACGGTCCAGTTTCACATCCAGCTTCGGGCCTTGCCCGCCGCCGCCACTGCCACCCCCGTCGCCTTCGCCGATCGTGGATTTAGCCAGGTTCAGCACGCCTCCCAAAACACGGATATCCGGTACGGCCGACCCTCGCCCGATCAGGACCGCCGGAACCGCCAGCCAGTTTCCCAACTCAAAAGAACTGAAGGTGACGCGGTCAAAGCCGCCGTCGCGGAACGAGATAGATGCCAGCGCCCGCAGTCCCGACGCGTTGATCCGCAGCGAATCCACGCTGAGGGCCGATCCCAGCGTCACTTCGGTGGTCAGAGTACCGCTGCTGCTGGCGGCCTTGCGCCAGCCCAGTTCGGGAATGGCCAGACCAACACCGACCAGATCGGACTGGGCGGTCAGCTTGGGCGGTGCCCCTGCGCCGATACCCAGCGTGAAATCCGCCTGGCCCAACCCGGTCAACATACCACGGGGCAGCCCCGCGTTAAGCTGATCCATCAAACGCGGCGACAGTTCGATCTGACCAACCAACTGGCTGCGCTGCGCGGTCTCTCCGCCGATAGGCTGCCGCCATTGCGCCTTCAGCGGGATATCCCCGAAATAGCCGTCGCCACTGATCTCGACCCCCGATTGATCCCCGTCCAGCTGCAACAGCCCGGCGCTGACATCAAAACCGGGCACCAGCCTGGTGCTGTCCAGATTGGCGAGGTTGCCATCAAAGTGAAACTGCGTGTCTTCGAACTTGAGGCCCTTCTTGAGCGGCAGCGACAGCGTGCCGATCAGTTGCACCTGACCTGCGGCCAGTTCGACCGGCAGATTGGCTTTGCTGAGCAAGTTCAGTGGCGGTCGCTCCAGCAAAGACAAAGCAGCTGTCACACTTCCTCGTGCCTGTATCCTCGCGATGGCCGGGGCTGATTTCTTGATATCGGTGTCGGGAATGATGAACGACGTCCCCGACGCATCGACCGCGCCGCCTTCATCAGCAATCACGATCCCTTCTTGCGCGGTGACAGTGAACCGGCCATTCAGCAGGCTGGCCTGACCCTGAGCGTCCTGTATCGTCGGCAGGGTCTTGGCAAAGCGGACCTCGGTCTGTTCGAATTCAAAATCCAGATAGACGTCTGGTTTTTCGTCAGGTTTCAGGCGCAGGGCGAAATCGAGATCTGACATTTCGCCCTGATACAGGTTTTCCGTCACCCAAAGACGCGGCTTGGGTGCCAGCAATTCGGGCCAGTAATTCAAAAGTTGTTGCGACGACATCCCGTCAATCTGTGCATTGATCTGAGCGGCCCAGCCTTCGGTCTGCCCTTCCAGCGCACCGTTCACAAACAGACGATGCGCGCCATCCTCGACGGTCATCTGCCCCAGACGCAGCTGGAATGGTTCCAGCTTGACCTGAAAATCCAGATCCGCGCGCTTGAGCGTCAGGTCCTCGGGGAACAGGTCTGCGGGGTTGATCTGAATGCCGCTCAGCTGGAACTGCGCGGCCATACTGTCCAGCGAACCCGCCTCGACCCCTTGCAGGAAGGCCTTGCCTTCGGCCTGCACTTTGCCCCAGGCCGAGTTGATCGAAACCTCGTTGAAGTCCAGCATCTGTTTCGCCGGATCATAGGTAAAATAGGTTCGCGCGCTTTCGAATTTGACCGGCACGGTTTCAAGGTTGGGTTGCAGGGCCCCTGCGCCCAGATTGAGCGTTGCAAACACCGGACCCAGCGCCCCGTCCTGATCCATACTGCCGCGCAACGCCCCGGAGATGGGCGAGGTCAGAACTTCCATCCAGGCAAGTGCAGGGGTATGCCCCGCCAAATCCTCGGCGGGCAGATCGGTGATCGACACACCGAACTGCGCTTCGGCGCTGTCGAGCGTGCTGGTATAGTTCGCCTCGATCGAGCTGACGAAATCGCGCCCCGACAGGACCGAGAATCCGGTCGCCAGCCGCACCGTGCGCTGGTTCCGGGTAAGTTGGATATGACCGCCATCCAGCACCCAGGACCGGCCCTGACGCAGGTCTTGAAAATTCAACGTGATCGCGTCGATCTGGGCGGCGGTCAACGCCGACAGGACCGGTGACTGGAACATGATATCCGTGTCCTCGATCAGCTCGGCCAGATTGGGCGCCTGCCCCAGTGGCGCGCTGTCGGTTCCGACCGTCATCGACAAGGCACCGTCCAGCCCGCGCGTCAATGCAATCTGCGCGCCCTGCAGGATAATGCGTTTTGGGCGCACCTGACCCCGCAGCAGCGGCCTCATGGCAAGCGACGCCTGCAGGTCCGACACTTCAGCTATCTGCTGACCCGCTGCGTCGCTGATCTGCACATCCGACAGCCGCAGCCTTGGCCGCCAGCCCTTATGGATCACAAAGCTCACATCGCCAAAGCGAACCTGCACCCCTCCCAAAGCGGTATCCAGACGCGCTTCGACCCGGTCACGGACCCATGCGGGGGCGTGCAAGTTGTGGCCAACGACCATGAACGCTGTCAGCACCGCCAGCAAGGTCAGGATCAGAACACCGCCACCCGCCCATATCCCGGCCTTGCGCCGACGCGACCTTTTGCGCGGCGCTTTGCCCTTGGGATCGGCATCCTGCTGTTCTTGCTGGACCAATTTACGTTTCACGTCTTTCAACCCGTCTGCGGCGCCCTATGATAGATGGCATCCGTTCATTTTGTCAGCCGGAGTTTTCTCATGCCCGACGTCTCAGACCTCGCCCCCGACTTTACCTTGCCCCGAGATGGTGGCGGCGAGGTCAAACTGTCGGACCAACGTGGCCAAAAAGTCGTTTTATTCTTCTATCCCCGCGATGATACGCCGGGCTGCACCAAGGAATCCATCGGTTTTTCCGAGCATTTGCAGCAGTTCACGGATGCGGGTGCTCACGTTTTTGGCATTTCGAAGGATACGGTTGCCAAACATGACAAGTTCGTAGCCAAACACGCCTTGACCACAACCATGCTGTCCGATGAAGGACAAACCGTTTGCGAAGACTATGGTGTGTGGGTCGAAAAGAACATGTATGGCCGCAAATCCATGGGGATCGAGCGGGCAACCTTTCTGATCGACGCTGACGGCCGCATCGCCCGCGTCTGGCGCAAGGTCAAAGTGCCTGGCCATGTCGACGAAGTGCTGGAGGCGGTGCAGGCGCTATAACCTCTCGACCCGCGCGGTGTTCAGGTTTAAGACCGCCGCGCGGCATTCAGGTGGGGCAAATGACCAAAACGCTGACTCAGATGGCAACCGAGGTTCTGACCACAGCCAACGGTCGGGACAAGACTGCCCTGTCCAAACGCCATGCCGCCGCCTGGTTTGCCGCCCGCAAAGGGGAAGCCCCCGACATCGCGGTCGGCACGGCCTCTCCGCCGCTCAACCCAGCGCGCCCGGAACAGCCCGAACTTCTGTCACCCCGCGACGTGCCGCGCAGGCGGCCCGGATCGGAAGCCGGACGTATCGCCTTGTTGCACGCGGTCGCGCATATCGAGCTCAACGCCGTCGATCTGCATTGGGACATCATCGCGCGTTTCGGGCATGTGACCATGCCCTTCGGATTCTATGATGACTGGGTCAAATGCGCCGAAGAGGAATCGCGCCATTTCGAGATGGTCTGCGATTGTCTGGAACAGATGGGCAGCCATTACGGTGCCCTGCCCGCCCATGCCGGGATGTGGCGCGCCGCCGAAGATACCGCAGAGGATCTGATGGGGCGTCTTGCCGTCGTGCCCATGGTGCTAGAGGCGCGCGGGCTGGACGTGACACCGGGCATGATCGACATCTTCCGCAAGGCTAAGGCAGACGACGCCGTGGCAGCGCTGGAAGTGATCTACGCCGAAGAAGTTGGCCACGTGGCCTATGGTTCGAAATGGTTCCATTTTCTGTGCGGACGCGAGAATGCCGATCCCAAGGACGTGTTCCACCAGTTGGTCCGCCGTTACTTCCACGGCCCACTCAAACCGCCCTTCAACGAGGAAAAGCGCGCCGAGGCCGGGCTGCCGCCGGATTTCTACTGGCCGCTGACCGAAGACCTGCCGCCACCGGGAGTTGTAGCGGATTGAGACTTTTCCATCGCTTTCGGCGATTTCCCGCCGATAATGTGCGGGAAATCTCCGGTTGGAACTGTTGATTGGTTAACAAACTTGCCCAACACCAATTGCCCCATTAAGCAATCGGGCCAAGGAGCGGCTACTCACTCACGACCGGCTCCGGGATATGGGGACAATTGAGGTAAGACGCGTGCGGACACGTCTGGCAATAAAACTACATGCATGGCTCGAGCGACGCTTTCCCGAACGCCGGGTCTTCCTGAAATCCGACACAGATACACGATTCATCCGGCTGAGTTCCGAGACGCAATTCGTTGCAGTCGCGGGTGTTGCCGTGATGGTGGGCTGGACCGCCGTGGCTACCGCGATCCTGCTGATGGACAACATCGGGTCAGGCAATTTTCGCGAACAGGCGAAACGGGATCAGGCAACCTATCAGGAGCGGCTGAACATCCTGTCGGCAGAGCGGGACGCCCGCGCCGCCGAAGCACTGGCCGCCCATGATCGCTTCAATGCGGCGCTGGAGCAGGTTTCGGTCATGCAATCGGAACTTCTGGCCTCGGAAAACCGCCGTCATGAGTTGGAAACCGGGATCGAAGTGATCCAGACCAAACTGCGCGCGACAATGAAACAACGCGAAGACGCGCGCGTCGAGCTGGCAGAGTTGAAACAGGCAGCCGAAGGCGGCGGCGCATATATGATGGCCGCCGCCAACCCCGCCCAGATGGCATTCATGACTGATGCGCTGGCTCGAACCGCCGCGCAGCGCGACCAGATTGCCACCGACGCGCAAGGCGCACTGGATCAGCGTGATGAACTGGAACTGGAAATCCGGCTGATGCAGGAACGCAGCGATGAAATCTTCCGCCAGCTGGAAGAGGCCATGGTGATCTCGGTCGAGCCGCTGGACAAGATGTTCCGCAGCGCAGGCATGCCCACAGATCGAATCCTTGAAGAGGTCCGGCGCGGGTATAGCGGTATGGGCGGTCCGCTGACCCCTTTATCCTTCAGCACCCGCGGTGAGGAACTGACCCCCGACGAGGTGCGCGCCAATACCCTGCTGCAACAGATGGATCAGCTGAACCTCTATCGCATCGCTGCCGAAAAGGCCCCCTTCGCCAGCCCGGTGCGCGCAGCAGTCCGCTTTACCAGTGGCTATGGCACCCGCCGCGATCCTAAAACAGGTGGTCGTCGGATGCACAATGGTGCTGATTTTGCCGGTGCACAAGGCACCGATATCTTCGCAACTGCCGACGGTGTGGTCACACATGCGGGCTGGCAATCGGGCTTCGGACGACTGGTCAAGATCAAGCACGCCTTCGGAATTGAGACACTTTATGCGCATAACACGAAGTTACGCGTAAAGGTTGGTCAAAGGGTCTCGCGCGGGGATCATATTGCTGATATGGGTAGCACCGGACGGTCGACCGGCACCCACCTTCACTACGAAGTGCGCGTGAACGGTAAACCTGTTAACCCAATGACCTATATCAAGGCTGCGAGAAATGTTTTCTAAGAGCAAAATCAACGAGCCCGGTTCAAAAGAGACTGAGGCAGTAAAACCTGCGGCTCCGGCCACTCCGGCGGCCCCTGCCCCCGCTGAATCAAGGCCCAGCACAGCACCCAAGCCGAAACCTCCGGCATCGGTTCTGTCATCAGATCTGCATGTCACCGGAAACATGAAAACTTCGGGTGACATTCAGGTTGAAGGCACGGTCGAAGGCGACATTCGCGCGCACCTGCTGACAATCGGTGAGACCGCAACGATCAAGGGCGAAGTGACCGCTGACGACGTTGTGGTCAATGGCCGCATCGTGGGCCGCGTCCGTGGCCTGAAGGTTCGCCTGACTTCGACCGCGCGTGTCGAAGGCGACATCATCCACAAAACCATCGCAATCGAAAGCGGCGCGCATTTCGAAGGTTCCGTGCAACGCCAGGACGACCCCCTGAACCCGGGCCGCAGCGGCAAAGCCGGTGCCAATCCGGCAGCGGAAGTGAAGCAGTAAGCGCGCTGAATTCAATCTAAAGAAAAACGCCGCAAACTGATTTTGCGGCGTTTTGTTTTGTCAGGCTGTGGCCGGTCGTCTTCGCCAGCGCCGCATTGCCCCCAACGACCCGATGCCCGCAACCATCAACCAACCAGCTGCCGGCAGCGGCACGGGCGACACGTTAAAGTTCACATCACCGGACCCCCCGGTGGACTTGAGCCCATACGTCGCCAGTTCGGCGGCCGATGCCGTCCAGTAGAACCAATTGGAATACCCGAAATTCAGGTCGACCCAGTTCGCGCCATAACCGAATTGTGGTGGTTTTGTTCCATCGGCCGGCTTGATCGCCAGATCGAGGGTCAAACCTGACAATACGCCAGATACCCCGCGCAAAATGGCGCTGCTGAAATCGAAGTATTTGACGTTTGAGACCATGTCCGGCGTCGGATTGGAACAACCGGGCCTGCCACACGCCGGTGACCCGGCATGCGCGATTTGATTGAGGCTAAAGTCAAACTGCAGTTTCAGAGCGGAGTTTGAATTATTGGTCACATTGCCCAACAGGTTCAATGTTCCGGCATTCTGATCGTATTTCAATTTACCGTCTGTCACGGTCCATGTTGTTGACGCCCCATTCTTAAAATTGGGAAGCCATAGACCATGCGACGGAAACGCATCCCCAAGATTATACGTGCCCGAATAATCTCCGGTCACGCTTGGCAGCGACATTGCTTCTGCTTTTTCTGAAATCAAAGTGAGGCCAACGGCCATCACAGAGGCAACGGCAAGTTGCCTCAAATATCTTAGTTTCATAACACTTATCCCACACACTGGTTACCCAAACCCGCCACAATTTCGCCTCATTCCTAGCGGTCAGTCAACTTTTTCGTGAACATGAGCTTGTTTCGGAAACAGTAATGAAGATGTGGTTGGAATTGTCACCGCCACCACCCACAAATAACGCGAAATTCGTGCGAAACCCGGAAGTGTTGCGTGGATATGGCCGCGAAAACGCGTGGCAAAATCCCCCAAGTGGCCTTTCCGATATTCGTGGGCATGAGTTACCGTTCCGTACGAGCCCAATAGTTCAGTTTCACAAAACAAAATTTCTGCATTACCCTGAAACTTGTTGATTTCTGGAGGGCTTTTCATGTCATCAAAACTCATGGCCGAATTCTTCGGCACGTTCTGGCTGGTGCTGGGTGGATGCGGCAGCGCGGTGCTGGCGGCCGGTGTGGCCGATGTCGGTATCGGCTGGTTGGGTGTATCCTTTGCCTTCGGCCTGACCGTCCTGACCATGGCTTACGCGGTCGGACATATCTCGGGCGGGCACTTCAATCCGGCGGTCAGCCTGGGGTTGATGATCGGCGGGCGGTTTGAGGCGAAGGACCTGATCCCCTATTGGATCGCACAGGTATTGGGCGCAATTGCTGCGGCGGTTGTCCTCTATCTCATCGTCAGTGGCGCGCCCGGGTTTGAAGGTGTTGGCGGCTTTGCCTCTAACGGATACGGCGCGGCATCCCCCGAAGGGTATTCGCTGATGTCCGCGCTGGTGACCGAGATCGTGATGACGGCGTTTTTCATCATCATTATTCTTGGCGCGACGTCGAATTTTGCACCCGAAGGATTTGCCCCGATCGCTATCGGTCTGGGGTTGACGCTGATTCACCTGATCTCAATCCCGGTGACAAACACATCCGTCAACCCGGCGCGTTCTACCGGTGTTGCCCTGTTCGCGGATGGCCCTGCCCTTGCGCAGCTATGGCTGTTCTGGGTTGCCCCCCTGATCGGAGCCGCCATAGGTGCGGTGATCTGGCGGGCGATGGGCGACGACTGATGGCTTACAAGTCCAGACCCACGTTCCGCGACATAACGGCAGACAGGCTTACGCCCGCCGCGCCATTACGTGGTCCATGATCAAATTGAGCACCTCGACATCTTTTTGATTGTAAGTCCGATAGCGGAATCGAACGGTTCCGCGATCGGGCTTCGAGCGTGATGGCGTGAGCACCTCGACCGAGACGCGCGCGCGGAGCGTGTCGCCCGGAAATACCGGCGCCATCCACCGCACTTCGTCCATGCCATGGCCGCCCAAGTTCGTGCCGGTTAGAACACCCGTGTCACGAAACAGCCGGAAGGTAAGAGCAATGGTTTGAAAGCCGCTGGCAATGATCCCACCGAAAATTGACTCTGCCGCCGCCACTTTATCCACATGGAAAGGCTGCGGGTCGTAGGTAAGTGCAAAGTCGATAATCGCGCCTTCGGTGAGTGCAATCCCACCGGTTTCGAAGGTGTCTCCAACTGACAGATCGTCAAAATACTTTCCGCTGGTCATTCAAAAAGCATAATTTAGTGGGGGCTTGTCCGTCAACGAGCTCGCCCGTAAACCACCCGCCGACTGTATCCAGGAGCAACCGCTGGCGAACGCATTCCGCTTCTAAACCATAATTTCGTGGTCATATGTCAGCGATACGGGCTGCGTTCAGCAGTTGCGCACATTGCTCGAGATCGGCTCCGGGCGGGAAAGGCCCCGATGCGAAACAGCACCGGGGCCAGTTTCCTATTCCGTGACAGTAACCTTCTTCATCACGTCCGGCTGACCGATCACCGCGCCGTTTGGACCATCACCGCGTTTGATCGAATCCACGACCTCCATACCCTCGGTCACCTGACCGACCACAGTGTACTGACCGTTCAGAAACGGGCCCGGCGCAAACATAATGAAGAATTGCGAGTTCGCGCTGTTGGGGTCCTGCGCGCGGGCCATACCGACAACGCCCCGGTCATAGTTATAATCCGAAAACTCGGCCGGAAGATCTGGCCGATCCGAGCCGCCTGTGCCTGCGCGGCGCAGATCGCTGCCCAGCAAACCATGCTCTACATCCCCGGTCTGGGCCATGAAGCCCTCGATCACGCGGTGGAACACCACGCCATCATATTTGCCCTCGGCGGCAAGAGTGCTGATCTGTTCAACATGTTTCGGGGCCAGATCATCGAACAGGTCAATGGTGACTGTGCCATTGGCACCCTCGCCTTCGATTTCGATCTCAAGCCCAGTGGCCAGCGCGGGGCTGGCCAGCAAGGCAAATACAGCGGCCAGCTTATGCATCGGCGGCCACCTTGACGCTGATCATGCGGTCAGGGCTTGCGGGTGGCTCGCCGCGCACGATGGCATCCACATGTTCCATCCCGTCAATCACGCGTCCATAGACCGTATACTGGCCGTTCAGGAAATGGTTGTCCTTGAAATTGATGAAGAACTGCGAGTTGGCCGAATCCGGATTCTGAGACCGCGCCGCACCCAACGTGCCGCGATCATGGGGCAGCTTCGAGAATTCCGCCGGAACATTCGGCAGAGATGATCCGCCAGTACCCGCCATACGCAAGTTGAACCCGTCTTCCATATCGCCGTGCTGCACGTCACCGGTTTGCGCCATGAAGCCGTCAATCACACGGTGGAACGCCACGTTGTCATACTCCCCTCCCCGGGCCAGCTCTTTCATGCGAGCGCTGTGCTGAGGGGCCACATCCGGCAGCAGCTCGATCACGACGTTGCCGTCTTTCAGCTCGATGATGATTGTGTTTTCGGGATCCTTGATCTCGGCCATCTGGCCCTCCTGTCGTTTGTCTTGCGCAAATACCTATGCGCCATGCGCGTGAATGCCAAGTGACGCATTGACCTGAGGGCAAAATGCAGGAAAAGAACCGCCTAAACCGGTTTGCAGAACAAGGACAGCACGATGACATGGAAAACACTGGATGACATGGAGCTAAGCGGCAAACGCGTGTTGGTGCGTGTGGATATCAACGTGCCGGTTGCTGACGGTGTTGTGACCGACGCCACCCGCATTCAGCGCATCGTGCCGACCGTGCGCGATATCCTTGCTGCGGGTGGTGCACCGATTCTGCTGGCGCATTTCGGCAGACCGGGCGGCGAGCGGCGCGAAGAACTGTCCTTGAAACAATTGGTCCCGACCCTTGAAAGCGCTTTCGGTGCCACCGTTCTGTTCGCCGCCGATTGCGTCGGGGCTGAGGCCGAACTGGCTGCCGGGCAATTGCAGGCCGGACAGGTGCTGCTGCTTGAGAACACGCGTTTCCACGCGGCCGAAACCAAGAATAACGCCGATTTGGCTGCTGGTATGGCCAAGCTGGGCGACATCTACTGCAACGACGCCTTCTCTGCCGCCCACCGCGCCCACAGCTCGACCGAAGCCATCGCGCGTTTGCTGCCCGCTTGTGCTGGTCGTCTGATGCAGGCCGAGTTGGAGGCCCTGGAGGGCGCGTTGGGTGCGCCTAAACGCCCCGTAACAGCCGTTGTGGGCGGGGCGAAGGTATCGACCAAGCTGGAGTTGCTGGGCAACCTGATCGACAAGGTCGACTATTTGGTGATCGGTGGTGGCATGGCCAATACCTTCCTTGTCGCAAAAGGGGTGAATGTGGGTAAGTCGCTGGCGGAAACCGCCATGAAAGACACCGCTGCCGAGATTATGGCGAAGGCGGAAACCTCGGGCTGCAGCATTGTTTTGCCCACCGATATTGTTGTGGCGGAAAAATTCGAAGCCAACGCGCCGCATCAGATTCTACCTGCGGACCAATGCACCGAAGACGGCATGATCCTGGACGCAGGTCCCGAAAGCGTCGCAGCTGTTGTCGGGATTTTTGACAAGAGCCAGACTTTGATCTGGAACGGCCCACTCGGCGCGTTTGAAATCGCCCCCTTTGACGCGGCGACAAACGCGGCGGCCCTCAAGGCGGCAGAGCTGACGCGCGCTGGAAAACTCGTCTCGGTTGCCGGTGGCGGCGACACGGTTGCAGCGTTGAACGCATCGGATGCAGCCAAAGATTTCTCGTATATCTCAACAGCAGGCGGCGCGTTTCTGGAGTGGATGGAAGGCAAAACCCTGCCCGGTGTCGCGGCACTCGAGCAGTAAGCCACGGGAGAGCTTTTGGCGGAGCTTGCGGTTCGTAGTTACCTCTCATGGTATTCCACGCGATTTGCCATGAGACCCGCAACCGTGCCGGTTCTGCTTCCTGCTTTCTCAAACCCGCAACAGAAGGCCATGCAATCACAATTGCCGCTGATGGCGATATTTGGCGACATAAGGGATTCACAAGCCGAATCACCTGTGACATAGTGCTGACAGAAGCCCGCGAAAGGGCTCGTTTCGAGGCAGTATTCATACGGCGGTAAGCAGAGTGTCCCGTTCCAGTCGGCCCGGTTTGGGCGCAGTTGTTTTCTTCATGGTTGCATTCATGCTGGGTGTGTATTTCACCTTCGCCGCCGTGCAGGGCGATTTCGGCTTGTTTCGACGTGTCGAAATTGCAGCGGAACGGGACGCCCTGTCACGCGATCTGGCGGAGCTGCGGGCGGAAATCACCGAGATGGAAAACCTGACGCGTCGGCTTTCGGACACCTATCTGGACCTCGACCTGCTGGATCAACAGGCGCGATCCGTTCTCGGGATGATCCGCGCGGACGAAATCGTCATTCGCTGAGGGTCGTAGAGATTTTTCGTCGAAAAATCTTAGTAACCCTTTGTTTTTTTCAATTCTCCCGGCCAGAAGGCGCGTAAAGCGACGCTGCGTCACATTATCACTCGCCAGGCGGCAGGAAATGCTTTAATAGATAGTTTAACGCTAAACTATCTTGCCGAAAGGGGGAGTTCGCCACTATGGCTGCGCGAAAAACCACAAAGAAACCAAATGTTTCTGCGGAAGAACTGACCACGTACTACCGCGAGATGCTGCTGATCCGTCGATTCGAAGAAAAGGCAGGCCAGCTATACGGCATGGGTCTGATCGGCGGGTTCTGCCACCTTTACATCGGACAAGAGGCGGTTGTTGTCGGTCTCGAGGCTGCCGCGAAAGAAGGCGACAAGCGGATCACCTCTTATCGCGACCACGGACACATGCTGGCTTGCGGCATGGATCCGGGCGGCGTCATGGCCGAACTCACCGGGCGCGAGGGTGGCCTGTCCAAAGGCAAGGGCGGCTCGATGCATATGTTCTCGAAAGAGAAGCATTTCTACGGCGGTCACGGCATCGTCGGCGCGCAGGTCCCGCTCGGCGCAGGTCTGGCCTTTGCCGACAAGTACAAGGAAAACGGTGGCGTCACCTTCGCCTATTTCGGGGACGGCGCAGCCAACCAGGGTCAGGTCTATGAGACCTTCAACATGGCCGCCCTCTGGGATCTGCCGGTCGTCTTCGTGATCGAGAACAACCAATATGCGATGGGCACGGCGCAGGCGCGCTCAACCTCCTCGCCTGACATCTATGTGCGGGGCGAGGCGTTCGGCATTCCCGGCGAGATCGTCAACGGTATGGACGTGCTGGCGGTCAAAGCCGCTGGCGAAAAGGCCGTCGCTCACTGTCGCGCAGGCAAGGGTCCTTACATCCTCGAGGTCAAGACCTATCGCTACCGTGGCCACTCGATGTCCGACCCGGCCAAGTACCGCACCCGCGAAGAGGTTCAGAAGGTCCGCGAGCAAAGCGACCCCATCGAACACGTGCGCGAGCTGCTGCTGACCGGCAAACACGCGACCGAAGATGACCTGAAAGCGATCGACAAAGAGATCAAAGAGGTCGTCAACCAGGCCGCTGAATTCTCAAAAGAAAGCCCCGAGCCCGCGCTGGACGAGCTCTGGACAGATATCTACGCCTGAGAGGACGAATAAGACATGGCAACCGAAATTCTCATGCCCGCCCTTTCGCCCACAATGGAAGAGGGCACGCTGGCCAAATGGCTGGTCAAGGAAGGCGACACCGTATCCTCGGGCGACATCATGGCCGAGATCGAAACCGACAAGGCCACGATGGAGTTCGAAGCCGTCGATGAAGGTATCGTCGGCAAGATCCTGATCGAGGAAGGCACCGAAGGGGTCAAGGTCAACACCCCCATCGCGATCCTGGTTGAAGAAGGCGAAGACGCCTCCGCCCTGCCCGCGGCTGCGCCTGCAGCCGCAGCGGCGACCGAGGCCGCCCCTGCGGCGGTTGAGGCCCCCGCTCCTGCCGCCGCCCCAGCCGCTCCGGTCGTTGACCTGTCGCCGGATTGGCCTGCCGATGCCGAGATGAAGTCCGAAACCGTCCGCGAAGCGCTCCGCGATGCGATGGCCGAGGAAATGCGCGGCGACGGAGACGTCTACCTGATGGGTGAAGAAGTCGCCGAATATCAGGGTGCGTACAAAATCAGCCAGGGTCTGCTGGACGAATTCGGCCCCAAACGCGTGATCGACACCCCGATCACCGAGCATGGCTTTGCCGGTATCGCCGTGGGTTCAGCATTTGGTGGCCTCAAACCGATCGTCGAGTTCATGACCTTCAACTTCGCCATGCAGGCGATTGACCAGATCATCAACTCTGCCGCCAAGACGCTTTACATGTCCGGCGGTCAGATGGGCTGCCCCATCGTGTTCCGTGGCCCCAACGGTGCCGCCGCCCGCGTGGCCGCGCAGCACAGCCAGGACTACGCCGCATGGTACATGCAGATCCCCGGTCTGAAAGTCGTCATGCCCTACTCGGCAGCCGACGCCAAAGGTCTGTTGAAATCCGCGATCCGCGATCCCAACCCGGTGGTGTTCCTGGAAAACGAAATCCTCTACGGGCGGTCCTTCGACGTACCGCAGGTGGATGACCTGACCGTCCCGCTGGGCAAAGCCCGCATCTGGCGCGAAGGTTCGGACGTGACCATCGTCAGCTTCGGCATCGGCATGCAATATGCTCTGGAGGCCGCCGACAAGCTGGCCGAAGAGGGCATCAGCGCCGAGGTCATCGACCTGCGCACCATCCGCCCGATGGACACCGGTGCGATCATCAACTCGGTGATGAAAACCAACCGTCTGGTGACCGTCGAAGAAGGCTGGCCGCAAGGGTCCGTCGGCAGCTACATCAGCTCGGTCGTGATGCAGGAGGCGTTCGATTATCTCGACGCGCCGGTCATCAACTGCACCGGCAAGGATGTTCCGATGCCCTACGCCGCGAACTTGGAAAAGCTGGCGCTGATTACCACCGATGAGGTGATCGCGGCAGTGAAACAGGTGACCTACCGCTAATGGAGATCAGGGGCCGCGATCCAGCAACTGAATGCTACCGTGTTGACGTTCAGATCGATAGCCGCACAGTCACTGCGCTTGTCCCAGAGCGGCTGGCGGCGGATATGCGGTTGATCGGCGCGCGCCCCTCTCATCAGACGGCCTATGTCTGGATGGCTGAACACAAAAACAAAATCGAAGCCGCGATTGCGACACTCGCACGTGGCACGGGGCGCCCCAAAGCGCCCTATGACCAAATTACTCTGATTGAGGAGCGCTGAGATGCCCACCGAAATCCTGATGCCCGCCCTGTCCCCGACGATGGAAGAAGGCACCCTTGCAAAATGGCTCGTCAAAGAGGGCGATACCGTCTCGTCCGGTGACCTGCTGGCCGAGATTGAAACCGACAAGGCCACGATGGAGTTCGAGGCCGTTGACGAAGGCACCATCGGCAAGATCCTGATCCCGGAAGGCTCCGAAGGGGTCAAGGTCAACACCGCGATTGCGGTCCTTCTGGAAGATGGCGAAAGCGCCGATGACATTGGCGCAACTCCTGCCACAGCTCCAGCGGCTGCCCCCGCAGCCGCCGCGGGCAACGAGACTGCCGCGCCAGCGGCATCCGAGGCGCCTGCCCCTGCCCCGGCAGCGCCCACCAAGGCCGATGGTGGTCGTATCTTCGCCTCGCCACTGGCCCGTCGCATCGCCGCGCAAAAGGGCCTTGATCTGGCACAGATCACCGGCTCTGGCCCGCATGGCCGTATCGTCAAAGCGGATGTGGAAGGTGCAACCGCAACCGTTCCGGCCCCCGCTGCAGTACCTGCAGCAGCAGCCCCGGCGGCCGCAGCCCCGGCTGGTCCGTCCGCAGATGCCGTGGCCAAGATGTACGAAGGCCGCGACTACGAAGAGGTCAAGCTGGACGGAATGCGGAAAACAATTGCCGCGCGCCTGTCCGAAGCCAAGCAAACCATCCCGCATTTCTACCTGCGCCGCGATATCAAGCTGGATGCGCTGCTCAAGTTCCGCAGCCAGCTGAACAAGCAGCTGGAAGGTCGGGGCGTCAAGCTCAGCGTCAACGACTTCATCATCAAGGCCGTCGCCAACGCGCTGCAGCAGGTTCCAGAATGCAACGCCGTCTGGGCGGGTGATCGGGTTCTGCAACTGAAACCTTCGGACGTGGCCGTAGCGGTCGCCATCGAAGGCGGTCTGTTCACTCCGGTCCTGCAGGACGCCGACATGAAGTCACTTTCCGCATTGTCCACCGAGATGAAAGACCTGGCCGGTCGTGCCCGCGAGCGCAAGCTGGCCCCCCACGAGTACCAAGGCGGCACCTTTGCAGTTTCGAACCTGGGCATGTTCGGTATCGACAATTTCGACGCTATCGTGAACCCGCCGCACGCTGGTATCCTTGCCGTCGGCACTGGTGTCAAAAAGCCGGTTGTTGGCGATGACGGCGAGTTGACGGTCGCCACCGTCATGTCGGTCACCATGTCCGTCGATCACCGCGTGATTGACGGGGCACTCGGGGCAGAGCTGCTCAAGGCTATCGTGGAAAATCTTGAAAATCCGATGGTTATGCTGGCCTAAAGCCATTCTGACTGCAAAACGCGCCGGAGCATTCTTCGGCGCGTCTTGCGTTTGTGCTGACGTGTTGTGAGCAGGTGTGATCTGCCCAGCCATTGTTTCATACCGCAGCCTGTCCCACCTTGGATGCAGACCAATTTCGGATGCATAGGTGTACGATGAATTTCGCAAAAAAAGCCCAAACCCTTTTGATCCTGTCTGCGCTGGCCCTTACCGCCCCTGCGGTCGCATTAGCCAAGCCCAATACCTATCCGGGCGAGAATTCAAAGTTCAAACAGAACGATCCTGCCGCTATTGCCAAATGGGAAGAGGAACGTGCCAAGCGGATCGAACTGCGCAAGCAGCGGCGGGAAGAACGTCGGCTTAAGCGGTTGAACCGGAAGAACAGCCGCGCCAGCCAGTGATCTGACGAAAGGTTACTGGTTCTTGCCCAGCATGTGATCCATCGAGATCGAAGGCTGCTCGCACCCGGCTTCTCCGACGATCTTCGCGGGGATGCCAGCAACGGTTTTGCACGCGGGCACCTCTTGCAGCACAACGGACCCGGCGGCAATGCGGCTGCAATGTCCCACCTCGATATTGCCCAGAACCTTGGCGCCGGCCCCGATCAGCACGCCGTTCCCGATCTTGGGATGGCGTTGCTCTTCTTCCTTGCCGGTCCCGCCCAGCGTGACCGAATGCAGCATCGAGACGTTGTCGCCAACGACCGCCGTTTCGCCAATCACAATGGAATGAGCATGGTCGATCATGATTCCCTTGCCGATCTTTGCGGCAGGATGAATGTCGATCCCAAAAATCTCGGACGACCGCATCTGGAAGAAATACGCCAGATCATGCCGTCCTTTTTGCCAAAGCCAATGAGCCACACGATAAGCCTGCATGGCCTGATAGCCTTTGAAGTACAGGATCGGCTGCAACAGACGGTGGCAGGCCGGGTCGCGTTCATAGACCGCCATAAGATCTGCCCGCGCCGCTTCCAGCAGCGAAGGATCGTCAGCATAGGCCTCATCCACGATCTCGCGCAGCACCATCATCGACATTTCGTTCGAGCAAAGCTTGGCCGCCACCCGATAGGAAAGCGCGCGTTCAAGGCTACGGTGATGCAGAATACAAGCGTGCACCAGACCGCCCATCAGCGGCTCTTGCTCGACCGCCGCATTGGCTTCGGTGGTGATCCGATCCCAAACCGGGTCAACTGGGGTCACATGGCTGCGCTTTTTGAACATGGCTTTGATCCTTTGCTGCGCCTAGAATAGCCATCTAGGGGCAAAAAGGCCAAACGCAAACCCTTGATATGGAATGCAACAAAAAATGAACGAAAAAGACTGGCCACATTTCAAGGCTTTGATCGAATCCCGGTTGCGCGACTTGGCCAATCAATCGAGTATCGGACAACAGGCGCAATCTGTTGTGGAACTGGATCAGCAGGCAGTCGGACGCCTGAGCCGTATGGATGCTTTGCAGAATCAGGCAATGGCCAAAGCGCAGCAAACCCGACGCGATATCGAAACGCGGCGTCTGACTGAGGCGCTTGCCCGTATCGACGAGGGCGAATACGGGTATTGCGAAGACTGTGGTGAACCGATTGCCCGGGGACGGCTTGAACTGGACCTCGCCGCCAGCCGGTGCGTCAGTTGCGCGTCCGGCTGACGTGAAAGCGGATCAGGGCCTGCAGGATCATCTCGAAACACTGGCAATATTGGCGGTCGTCAAAACTGGGCTCATCCGCCAGGGGCCGGGTCCGCGCAGCCGCCATCAGCGAGCCATTGCCAAACAGCGGATGCAGTCGCCCGGTTTCGGCGACATAAACATCGGCCAGTTCCGCTTCGACAAGCAAACGCGCGCACAAGCGGCGGCGCAGGCGCGGCGGAACCGCCAACAAAGCCCGAGCCGCCGCGCTGAGATCACCATGTAGCAACGGGCGCATGTGTCGGTTTATCCAACCGACAGGCGCGCAATTGCCCCCGGACCGTACTCGGCCGAGATCTGGGCCACTTCGACATCATAGCCCTGCGCCGCTCCGTCCGAGGCTTTCATAGCATTGGAATAAGACCAGATCGGAGAATTGGTCTGAACTTCGCGGACCAACGCGCCTGAGGCCCGGACTCGGATCAGATAGGATTCAGTTTCCTCCGCCAAGGGCACGTCGAACCCGCTCCAGTCATCCCCGCCAACACGGGTTCGCCTGATCCACGTCATCTGGTCTCCGACCGGTGACTTTTGCACCCTCAGATGAACAGGGGCGTAAGGGCGCAATCCGTTGCCATCAAATGCCTCGACCAGATGAATAAATGAGGGATCCTCGTAACCTCGTGTTGCCGGGCCAATGCGGTAATGTCTCGCAATGCGCCGTTCGGTTGGCAACAGATCGGTCTGATAAACACGTTCGTCCAGCAAAACAAAGGTCGATCCCTCGGGCCAGACATCGGGCATGATCGCATCTGTTCCAAGCTGGCCGCGCAACCGACCCGAAAGAACATAGACACCGGGTTCCTGCAAGGCCGCATCGGCGAACTGAAACACTTCCCATCGACCCGGGGTTCCGTCCCCAATCGCCGCCAGATTATAACCACTCAGCAATGCGCGGCGAGATCGGGATTCCAGCACCCCGTCGATCAGATTGACACGCAACGCGCCGCCTTCATCCCAGATACCCGCATTGGCGCGGCGCAGGGGCGTTTCAGTGAACCCCATGACCGCCTGTCCAGCAATGACCTGAGCAAGCGTATAGTCTTCGTCCTGGGCCGAGGCATACATCGCCACGCTGCCCGGCCAGGGTTCAGCTGAAACCGCCAAGTAAGGCGCATATGGCGATTCCGCACCGGTGATCAGCGGCAAGTCCATGAACACCGGGTAAACAGGGACTGGCGCGTCAAACGGTTTGGTCGTCGCGCCGTCATCTTCCACCTCGGCGGCAGAATAGACTTCTGGCTCAATCCGCACAGCGTCAGCCAGCTGCAACTCGGCCTGTTCCAGACGGTCGACGCGATACAGCGCATCGCCCGCCCCGTTCAGCCGTACAACATCCCCCGCCCCGATGTGCGACATCGACGGCGGCAACGCAAAGCGCGCCGTTTCGCGGGAAATCCGGGATTCGCTCAACCAGCGCTCGACGGTTTGCCGCCCCTCTGCACGTGTCATGGACAACGGCATTTCGTTGACGGCTACGGCGTGGGTCTGATCATCGGGCAACACCGCCTCTTCCGCCACCAGATCATGGTCGGCGTCCGACTGCACGAACCGCAGGCGGACACGCCCGGTCATCTCGGCCTCGGCCTCACGCCGATGCTCGATCGGGCCGTCGATGTCCGTACTGACGGCGATCTGTTCGGGCGACACATCGATGGCACGCTGCGTTCCCCGAGTTCGAAACACCAGTTTCCCACCGCGCTCAATTGCATCGAACCCATAACGCATCATCAGAGGCTGAAGGGCCTGGCGAGCATCCATCACGTCTTCGACGGCGTAGCCACGAACCACGCCATAAAGCTCGGATACATCAATATCCGTCAAGCCGGCACCATGACAGATTTCGGTCACGACCGAGGCCAGAGTCCGCGACCCCGACCGTCCATTCAACCAATGCCCGCGGGCATAGTTTTCACCGTCACTCCACTGCCTGCGCAGGTTCGGGAAGGTTGGAAATGGTCGCGCATCCCAGGCCCAGACATAGGCGTTTGACATGTCTACCATCGGCGCGTCGTAAATGTCCGAAACCGGGTTTCGGGAAGGGTCGTTCCAGTATCCCAGTACCGCCTTTAGGTATTGCACCTGAATAAAGTCATCCCGCATTCCGTTGGAAAACTTGGGTAAACTTGATTCCGACGATTTAGGATCAAGAAACTTGTTCGGTTCGTTCGTGCCCTTGTCGATGGCTGCACAACCCAACTCGGTGAACCAGATCGGTTTCGAGCCCGGCACCCAGCTTGTCGGAGACGCCTGCCGAACCCCCCCGATCCGTTCGTGATGCCGGTTGCCCCACCAGTTGCGCAAGTCCTTGTATCGCCAGATCCAGGCCTCGTCATGCGCCACGTCGGTGATCGGCGTGCGAATCTGTGCTTCGGCTTCTTCGGGTGAAGCATAATACCAGTCATACCCTTCGCCGCCTTCGACAT
Source organism: Ruegeria sp. K11 (assembly GCF_056531905.1). Taxonomy (NCBI): domain Bacteria; kingdom Pseudomonadati; phylum Pseudomonadota; class Alphaproteobacteria; order Rhodobacterales; family Roseobacteraceae; genus Ruegeria; species Ruegeria sp. K11. The sequence goes on along the minus strand of NZ_JBQFMP010000001.1, from coordinate 272,831 downwards.
TTGCGCGCAGATAGTCCAGATCATAGATCGAACCTGTCCCGGCCTGCGCATCCAGATGCGTGTCGCCTTCGCGCCAGTCCGACAGAGGCATGTAATTGTCGATGCCTACGAAATCGATGTTGTCATCGGCCCAAAGGTCATCAAGGTGGAAATACCGATCTCCGCTACCAGCGGGGGAATAGCCGAAATACTCGGACCAATCCGCCGCGTATCCGATTTTGGTATTCGCGCCCAGAATCTGACGCACCTCCGCCGCCAGTGTCCGCAGCCGCGCGACAGCCGGAAATCCGGATGCACCCCGAATCTGTGTCAGGCCGCGCATCTCGGAACCGATACAAAACGAAGCCACACCACCCGCTGCTTTGCACAGGGCCGCGTAATGCAAAATGAACCGGCGCAAGCCCCACTCCTGCGGACCTGAATAGACCACGGATCCGTTCTGAATCTTAAAATGCGAAGCGCGCGCAGAACCGAAAAACGCCGCCACCTGTGCGTCCGCCTCCGCCGTCTGATCCGGCGATCCGCTGCGCCCCGGTGCAATGTCCAGCGTGATCCGGCCCCGCCAAGGCAAATGAGGCTGCTCACCCGCATCAGACCACGGGTCTGGCAAGCTATTGCCCTGCATTTGCTCCATCAGGATGAACGGATAGAACATCACCCGTTTGCCATTATTTTTAAGGCGCTTGATCGCCTGTATCACTGCGCCGTCGGCGGGTGTGCCGCCATAAATCGGGCGACCATCCTTCCATTTCACATTCTGCGCAGATGCACGGGTCAACCCGGCCACCCGCCAAGGCATGTTCTTGCCATCAGCGTTCTTGCGTTCCACCTTTGGTCGAATATCGCAGCTCCCGCAGCGCAGATCGTCACCAAACCACGAAACAACAAGCGACGCCGCCTCGCACCCCGGCAATTCATTTTGCAAAGCCCGCAATGAGGTCGCCATATCGGAAGAGCCGGAGCGGGAATGTGCATTTGCGGCCCAGTTTCGGCCTTTGCCCTTCCAGTAATTGACCTGCGAGGTGGCAAGCGTGTATTCGCCTGTTCCCGGCATCAGAGCCACACCTTTGACCGCCTGCGACAGGGCCTCGTCATAGTCCGGCATGTCCTTTTGGTCCTGACGGACCACCTCGAACGAGAATTGCGGCACCCGGTTTCCGTATGACCCCAGCGGGAAATCCTCGATCACGACATAGGCCGTGCCGCGATAGGCCGGTACAGTGCCCGTGCCCTCAACCGCCTCGATCAATGGGTCGGGCAACTGATCCGACGTTCCGTGATACACGCGCATCATTAACGAGTTTCGCTCGATCTCTTCCCCGTCGGCCCAGACACGCGGCACATCCGCGATTACGCCTGTTCCGACGGCAATCGCCAACGACACCGAATAGCTGTAGGTGACAGTCTTTGTTTTGACCTCGGCGGGTTTGGGTTTGCCTTTGCCGCCGCCGGTGGATTGGGTCGAGGTCGAGGTGGTGCGGGTTTCAAGAAAGTCCGACGCCCAGATTACCTGGCCACCCACACGCATCCGCCCAAACACAGTGGTCACGGGCGAACCCTCTCCGGTTTCGGTCAGCCGAAAGCGGTCCAGACGCCCGGTTTCCACAACCTCGCTGCCGCTTCCCAAAACCGACTGGCCCATCAGCCGTTGGTCGATAACACGCCCCAGCGTGGCACCTACGGCCCGGCCGATAATCGCAGACGACAGCCCCGCAACGGTTCCGCCGATCGACCCTCCGATTGCGGCGCCAGCCGCTGACAGAAGAATTGTAGCCATCAGAAATCCCCCAGCGGAAACTCGAAACAAGCGACCACGCGGCGCTGCCATGGCGCGCTCAACGCGTTTTCGACCACACCATGTCCTGAATAGGCGTGAATAAAGCGCGGCACCGCGCCCGCCTCGCTGACAATGCCCAAATGTTTGGCGACGCCCTGATCACGCATCCGAAACAGCAGCGCATCGCCCGGCTCGAACTGGGACGGGTTCCGTTCGACCAGATGACGCCGGGCGGCCGCCCACATGCGTTCATCGCCTTGAGGTTCAGACCAGTCCATACTGTAGACCGGAACCGCCTCGGGTTCGCATCCCAACACGGCGCGCCAGACGCCCCGCAACAACCCCAGACAGTCGGTTCCGGCCCCTTTGACCGAGGCCTGATGCACGTAAGGTGTCCCCAGCCAACTCCGCGCTTCGGTTACGATGTTTTGCTTGTTCATCGTCTGCTCCTGCCTCTGTTCGAACCACCCTTTTTGGGCACGGCCATCACCCAGTCTTCGCTTGGAAGGTCAGGAAAGCCCTGGAAGTTCATCAGATTGTTGAATTTCAGCCGGCAAGTCTCCATGCGCTTGTCACAACCGGCGGTCAGCCGCACGCGATCCCCGATGGTCAGCCCACCGCCTACCGCTGACCACAGCGTGATTTTGCGCCCGGCGTCCAAACGATGATCCTGCTTGACCGCCCGCCACAAACCCGCAGCTGGACCGGTCAGAACATCCAGTCGACCACGCTCGAACCAGTTTTGGCTTGCACCGGTGCCACCGCGTAGCTGCACCGACGCGCCCTCAAGCGCGCTGATCTCGGCTTCGATCCAAAATCCGGGTGCAGTAAGATTGAACCCGCAGGACCGATCCCCCAGAACCGCTGTGCAAGGTTTCTGATAGATCCGCCCCAGGGGGCGATTCAGCAGATCGGTCAAACCGCGCAGCTCGGCATGAAACGCCCCGCCCGCCCGACGCAGCTCGCCAATCGAGCCGCGAAACTGCAGGCTGCGTTGCGCTGGATCGGCCCAGTTGACCAACCATGCCCGGACCTCGGCGCCATCGAAACGCCCGGCCTCGATATCCTCTTCACGTACAGAAGCATCGGAAAAGGCCCCCATGGCCTCGGTATTGTCAATCGACAAGCCAGTCGCCTGTTCGATCGCCGAGGCAGTCAGCCCGGTACTGGCCTTGAAGGTCAAGCCTTCAAACGCCAGTTCCATATCATGATCGGTAAACCCGAATTGTCGCCCATCTGATCGGGTTATCGACCAACATCGACATACGGTTGTGAGGCCCGATTTCAAATACGATTCAAGGGATTGCGCATCATTTCTCATCAGACACGTACCTCAACCACTGGTACGTTCGGTACATCTCCGGCCTGAAAACTGGCGACGCTTGTCTGAATTTTGTCAGTGTCGAACCTGACGGGCACATCGAATTCGAACCCGGCAGTGATTTCGACCTGTTCGGGCGGTGCCGAGGCCATGGTTATCAAGCCGGTGGACAGATTTACGTCAAAGTCGATGCCTTCGCGCAGCGCGTCCTGATCGAGACCCAGCTTCACTGTTCCCAAGACCGGTTTCAGCACCGGCCTCACATAGCTAAAACCACCTGAACTATAAGTCTTAATCAATTGAAAGTTGGTACTTACTCCATCTCCCCGTGCAATCACTTGATCGCCCGTACCGACTTCAGCCGTAGCCGCGCCGGATTTGTAGTCGGACCAGTCTTTCCAGCGGAACCCAAACATCTGACCCTGTCGCGCCTCGAAGAAGGAAATCAGCGTTTCGATATCGTCAAGCGACCGCATCCCCAGCCCCGCATCATAACGCCTGCGCGAATGTGCCCAGGGCGTGTTGCGTTCCTCAAACCCGTTGGCCAGCGTCACGATATCCGTGCGCCGCTCGGGCCCCCCGACCGAGCCGAAACTCAGACCGGCCGGAAATCTCACCTCGTGGAAATTCATTGCCTGCTCCCCTTACCTGTTGCGATTGCCACGCCCCAAGGCGCGGCTCATCTGCGCCGCGATCTGCCCTTGCGAGCGGCGGAACCCCTGCACGTCCGGCGTAGAGATGTTCATCACCACGTTCACGGCACCACCGCCGCCCTGAGTCCGCACACCCAGCTTGCCGTCGGCCCCGCGCGCCAGCGGCATGATCGCCTCGGGGCCTGCCTCGCCCATCAAACCGGTGCCGCCGCGCATCGAGAACATGGTCGGGCTACTGACCACGCCGCCATTGGCAAAGGGCATCACGCGGCCCTGCGCAAAACTGCCGCCATCGGCAAAAGGCAGAATGCCCTTGACCAGCCCGCCAACCGTATTCGCCAACATGCCGCCGAAATGATCCGTCACCGGCTTGATCGCCGCCGCATAAGCCGTCTGGATCATCGAATTCTTCAGCACATCCAGCGCCCCCGACAGGCTCATCCCGTCCAGAACCACACCGTCAAACGCCTTGCGCAGCCCGCTGGACATGCCGCGCTCCAGCGTCGCGACATCCTTGCCGGTCTCAGCAAAGGCGGCACTGATCCGCTTCATCTGCCCGTCAAACGCCGACGCCATCGTCGCGGCATCCCCCAAAGCATCGCCCAGCGCCTCGCCCCGCTCTTGCAGGTCGTCAAACCCCTCACGATCCGTCATCACGCTCTCCTTGTTCCTTGTCCGGATAGGCCGCCAGCAACGCATCCAGCCCCGCCCGGTTCATCGCAGGCATCCCCGCGCCCTGCCCCAGCATCAGCCGCAACTCAGCCGGGGTCAGACGCCAGAACTGATCCGGCGTCAGCCGCAGGCCCAGAAACCCGGCCCGCATCAGCGCGGGCCAGTCGAACCCGCTCACTCGGGCACCATGAAGGCGCGCGCCAGCAATTCAGCCGCCGCCCGCGCGCCCGCCATCGGCCCGCCCGCAATCTCGGCATGCAGCAGGTCGGCACGGCTCACCTGCGCGCCGCCGCCCCGCAGCCCGGCGACAAGCAACGCCAGCACATCGCTGCTGGAATACCCGCCGCCCTCGAACCGCTGCACCAACTCGACCAGAGACCCGGCCTGCAATTCTTGTTCCAATTCCGCCAAAGCACCCAAAGTCAGCTTGAGCACCCGCTGCTCCCCATCGATGGTCAGCGCCACCTCGCCCGTCCACGGATTGGCCATCAGAGCGCCGTAAAGCTCAGCGCACCGGCGCTTGCCATGCTCATCTCATAGGTCGCCTCGCCGTTATGCGAGCCCGCATATTCGATGCTGCTGACCTGAAACGGCCCCTCAACGATGCCGAAATCGGGGATGATCACCTGAAACGCGGGCGTTTCACCGTCAAAGAACAGCTGACGCGCACGCTCGTCGGTCCCCGCATCCTTGAACACGCCCGAGCCGGAAATCGCAGCGGATTTTACCCCCGCTCCCGACAGCAACTCGCGCCACCCGCCCTGACTTTCCAGGCTGGTGACATCCACGCTTTCCGCGTTGAAACTGATCCGCGTGGCGCGAAGCCCCGCGATGGTCTGAAACAGGCCCGTGCCATTCATATCCACTTTGACCAACAGGTCTTTTCCGTTCTGGGCAGCCATATGCTCTCTCCGTTGATTGCTTAGTCGTCTTCCACGCGGGCGCGGAATCTCAGGTCGATCTGGCGGATCGCGCCGCCAGTTCCCGTGCGCCGGGCGCTGGCGCGCTCGAACCACAGGCCAACCAGATGACCCCGGTTCAAACTCAGCGCCGCACCTTCCAGCGCGTCACACACCGCGCCAGCCAGCGACTTGGCAGCGCCAAATCCTGCCGCCTCGGACACCACCGAGACCGTGAACCGATGCACCGCGCCCACACCCGACCGATCCGAGGCATCCCGCACCTCTTCCGGGCCAAGCGTCACGTAGGTCTGAGGCAACACCCCCGAAGGCACCGCGTCATAGATTGCCCCGCCCGACAACGCGCCAACCTGCGCATCCGCTGACAACTGCTGAAACACCGCCGCCTGCAACGCGGCTGATACGCCGTAACTCATGCCGCCACCTCTTCATCTGCAAAACAGGTCAGATACTGGCCGCGCCCATCGCGCTCAGCCACCGCGCGGATCACAAACCGCCGCGACCCTTCGCGAAACCGCTGATCCGGCGCGGGCCGCATGTCGGACCCCTCAGGCGCACCGCGCACCACGATGCGATAGCTAACCCGCGACACCGACGCTCCACCAACCGCCCGCTCCGCCCCGCTGCGCGCCGTCACTTCGGCCCAAAGTGCGCCCAAAGCGTCCCAGGTCTCGGTATAGCCGCCTGCGCCATCGGCCACGCGCGTCGGGGCCTCCAGCACCAGCTTACGGTTTAATCGCGGCGCGCTCATTGCATCACCCCTGCGCCAAAGCGCACAGTGCGATAGCGCTGGATCAGGCTGGTCACGCCAAAGGGCATGCACCCAGCACCCAGCGCCGTCTCATCGCGATATTCGTAGTAATGCGCCGCCAGCAGCAGCACCGCCTGACCCAGATCGGCAGGCAACCCGCCCCAATCCGCGGCCATCCCGGCGGTGAAACCGATCTTCACCGCCCCACCTGTCTGCACCTTTGGCAAACAAGATCCCGACGGGCGCAGCCGAGGGCGCTGCATATCGCCTTCCAGCCGATACCCCAATACATCCACCACGGTCTCGACCCCCGCCGCATCGCTCAGCGTCACCGCACCAACCGACACCACCGGAGCCACCGGCAGAACCTCACCCGCCGGATCACGCCAGGCACTAACGGTCCACGAGAAATCCCGCTCGATCAGAACCTTGCCGGTCCGCGCTTCAATCGCCGCAAGGGCCGCGCGCAGAAACCCTTTCAGCACCTCGTCCTGCACATCACCCTCGGCAAACCCCGTGCCCAGCCGCAGATGCGCCTTAAACTGATCCACCGGCAGCGCCGCATCCGCGATGGCGGTTTCTTCGATCAACATCATCCATTCACTCCGCAATCTCGGACCCCTCCGGGGCCGACCTTCAGAAAATGACGGGCACGCGCCGCCCCACGTTGCTCGGACGGAGGGGAGCAGCTAGACAACGCGAGGATTCACCCCGGCCCGTGCCCGCCGCCCGAGGGACCCGTAAGCCCCTCGGATTCGGCCCGCTTTAGGCGGTGCCGAATTTCACCAGCTTGATCGCAGCAAAATCGCTCACATCGCCGCCGACGCGCTTGGTCGCGTAAAACAGAACATGCGGCTTGGCGCTGAACGGATCGCGCAGCACGCGCAGATCAGGACGCTCGGCGATGGTGTAACCCGCCTGAAAGTCGCCAAACGCAATCGAGAAGCTGTCGGTCGCCGCATCCGGCATATCCTCGGCAATCAGCACCGGGTATCCCATCAGACGCGCCGGCTCACCGGCGGCCAGACCATCGGACCACAGGAAACGACCATCGCTGTCCTTCAGCTTGCGGATCAAACCAGCGGTTTTCGAGTTCATCACGAAGGTGCCATTGACCCGGTACTGCGCGCCCAGCGCGTAGGCCACATCCACAATGGCATCCGCATCGACACCGCCATCCGTGCCGGTCGCCACATAGCCCAGATTGCCCCAGCTCCAGCTGCCATTGTCGACCTTGGTGTGGTTCAGAAGACCCTTGGGCTTGTCCGCCCCATCGCCACCAATAAACGCCGCCGCCTCAGCCCGCGCGAACTTGTCCGCGATACGACCAGCCAGCCAGCCCTCAACATCAAACGCGCTGTCATCCAGCAGACGTTGCGACGCTTTCGGCAGCGCGCTCAGCTCATGCAGCGGGATGGAAATGCGATCAATCGACGGCGTCGCGGTCTCGGCTGTGGCCGAGGTCTCATCCGCCCAGCCCGCGCCGACATCCGTATGGTCGATCAGCACATCGAACGAATTCGCCTCGACATTCACCACCGACGCGATCGAGCGGATCGAGGCGGTCGAATTCAGCACCGACTTGATCATCTCAGCGGTCTGCGGATCAACCAGATAACCGCCATCGCTGTTCACCGCGCTCGACAGCGATTTGGCCTCAATCTCCAGCCCACGCAGCCCGTCATCCTCGCCAGAACGCACATAGGCATCGAACGCCTTCTGGTGCGGTGCGCCGTCCTCAATGGACACGGCAAGATGCGGGCGCGCCGCGATGGTTGATTTACGATCCAGCATGGTCAGTCGCTCTTCTGTCTGTTGCAGTTTGGTTTTAACTTCGGCCTTGAGGCCCTTGAATTCATTCACGAAGCCAGCCATCGCCTGCTTCACCTCCTGAACCAGGGGCGCACCCTCTCCGGTCAAGGCCGGGGTCTCGGTCTTGCTCATCAGCACTTCCTTTTCTGGGTGGGTTTTGAGGCGCTAGATCCGCGCCAGCTCCTGCCGGGCGTCGTTAAACACCTCGGCAATACTGCGCCAGGTGAACGCGGTATCAGGCTCACCGCCCTTCGCCGCCACCCGCGCACTGGGCAGCATCGGGAAAGTCACCAAGGACACCTCCCACAGCTCCAGTTCGGTCAGGACACGTTGGCCCTTGTCATTCTTCACAGCCCGCTTTGTGCGATAGCCAATCGACAGACCATCCATCGCACCCGCCCGTATCAACTCAGCTGCTTCACGCCCCTTCTGCGTGGCCTCCAGCAGACGCCCTTTGACCCACAGGCCCTTGTCGTCCTCGCGCACCTCGTCCCAGACGCCGATAGGCTGCGCCGGATCGTGCTGCCACAGCATCTTGACCCGCTGACCTGCCTTGGACAGCCCGTCCAGAGACCCCCGATACGCCCCGCGCTGCACCACATCGCTGCCCTGATCGACCTGCCCGAACAGGCTGGCATAGCCCTCGATCACCGCATCCTCGGTCACCGACAACCCGTCGCCAAACCGCGCGAATTTATGTTCCAAATCCATGAGCTTCTCCATGTAACCCGCTGACATTACGGCGCTACTACCAGTAACGACTGAAACGCCTGCGCCAAAATCACTGCCGCCACGCCGTAAACAGTCAGCCACAACCGCTTCTCCAGCCGCTCCATCATCTCTTCGATCTGATCCAGCCGCCTGCACAGATGCGCGTGCTGGATCTCGGCCACCCGCTCATGCGCGGCCAGCCTCAGCCCCGGCGCACACTCGAACGAGGGATAGTCACCCATCGCTACGCTCCGGTAGCCCCAACAACGCGCGCTTCTCGGCATCGCTCAGGAAATCGGCCCCACTCACCCGCGCCCATTGCGCATCGCGCTCGGCAGACAGCGCAGGCACCTGATCCAGATCGGGTTTCAGCACCAGATACTCACCCGAGAACCCCGCTAACCATTCCGACACCGCCGCCGCCACCCGCGTCACCAGAGGCAGCACGGTCAGGCGGTAAAACGCCCGGTTGGCCTCCTGATAGTTCGAATAGGTCGCGTCGCCCTGGATCCCCAGCAGCATCGGCGGGACCCCAAAGGCCAGCGCGATCTCGCGGGCGGCGGCTTCCTTGGTCTTCTGAAACTCCATATCGGACGGCGAAAAGCCCATCGGCTTCCAATCCAGCCCCCCTTCCAGAACCATCGGACGACCCGCATTCCGCGCCCCGCGATAGTTCTGCTCGATCTCATCCGACAGACGCCGGAACTGATCCTCGGCCATCACCCCATGGCCATCACCCTTCCACACCAGCGCCCCCGAAGGCCGCGCCGCATTGTCCAGCAACGATTTCGACCAGCGCGACGCGCTGTTATGCACATCAATCGCCATCGCCGCCGCCTGCATGGGCGAGAACCCATAGTGATCGTCCTGCGGATGGAACGATTTGATATGGCAGATGTTTTCCGCCGCAAACCGGTGCTTCTTGCCGCCCACCGCATAGTCATACGCCTTGGGCCAGCCATCCGCGCCCGGCACCACGCTCATCCGGTCCGAGCGCAAGACATGCAGCTCAATCGGCAGCCCTTCCTCGGCCCGCACCGCCTCGACATACGCATTGCCCGACAGCAGCAACTGCCCGAACAGAGCCTCCATCAACTCTGCCCGCCCCTGCGCCGCATTCGGACGACGCATCAGCGACAGGATCGGATGGGCATCAAACCGCTGCGCCTGATCCTGCAGCACCAACGGCAAAGCCGCCGCCGCCTCGGCAATCAGCTTAACGCATCGAAACCCCACCGGGTTCCCCGAAAAACCCGTCCGCGTCAGCGACACCGCATCCCGAGGGCTCCACGCCACGCGCCCGCCCGTCTGCCACGCCACCACAGGCCCCGCCGCGCTCGCCTTCGCCTCGGGCGCTGCCTCAGCCGATCCACGACGCAAGAAATCGAATACCATCTGTGCTCCTTTCTGCCGCCGCTCTGCCCGGCTTGTTGAAAGGAGTTATGACGGAAAGAAGTTTAAACCTCAGGAATGGAGCGTCCGGGGGGTGGGCAACACCGAAGATGTCGCATGGCAAAGAGATCCGTGATGCCCTGCTTCAAGGTTGCACTGCGATAAAACCGGTGCATTATCCAGCGCGTCTCATATGCTGCTATGGGCATAATCGGGATTCTCAGGACACTTCGAAATGGCAAACGAACCAGAACCAAAGGCGGTCGTGTTTTCCAGACTCAAGGACATCAATACGAAACCTGACCTGTTCAGCTCATACACCGCAAAAGAACTTTGGGCCGATGAATACCGCGCAAATCAGATGTTGCAGTTTCACCTGAACGAAACAATCGACGTATCGTCCAAAAATGTCGAATTTATCGACCGATCTTGCGAGTGGATTTCTAATCGCTTTCAAATCGGACCTGCTAAGTCGGTTTGCGATTTCGGCTGCGGACCCGGGTTATATACTTCTCGCCTGGCAAGGTCGGGCGCGCAAGTTACGGGTTTGGACTTCTCAAAAAACTCAATCCAATATGCCCGACGGCACGCTGAGCAGTTTGATCTGACCATCAACTACGTTGAGGTCAACTATCTCGACTTTGAGACTTCTGAACGGTTCGATTTGATCATGTTGATTATGTACGATTTTTGCGCGCTGAGCCCCGAACAGCGAAGACAGTTCTTGTCAAAATGCCTTCTTTTTCTGAAAGACGGCGGCTCTATCCTATTGGACGTATATTCAATGCCAGCATACATTGCGCGGGAAGAGATCAGAACTTACGAAAAGAACCAGTTGAACCACTTCTGGCATAAGGAAGATTATTACTGTTTCCTTAACACTTTCAAATACGACGCTGATGCAGTGGTGTTAGATAAATACAGTATCTTTCCAGAAATCAGTGAACCGGAAACGGTATATAACTGGTTGCAATACTTCAGCCCTGAAAGCCTTGCACAAGAAATCTCGCAAGCTGGGCTCGAAGTCACGAAATTCCTCGGGGATGTGTCAGGCCAACCATTTTCAGAACAGCATTCCGAGTTCGCGGTCATCGCAACAAAACCAATCTAACGAAGTCCTCACTTGCTCAATTGGGACGCAAAAACGCCGGGAATACCAGTCTTTTGACAATTGCCCATGTTCACCAAAGCAAAGCCTCTTAAACGCCTGCATCCACGACCACAGTCACGCCTGTACAGGCTCCGCAGCCAACCATGCAACGACGTACCCACCGGTTTGGCTTGCAAAACGTGATGCACTGAACCAACTAAAATGCACAGGCATCCGCGCGCCCGAAACTGTCGCTAAGACCCGGCCAGACCCAACCTGTTCCGCAAAAGGAAGTTTCGGAACTCTGACCAGTCCGGTCTTTGGTTCAACTCTTCGATCTTGTCACGATGCCATTCACAGGCGTGGGCGTGCAGGTCCGATAACCGCGGATCCTCCATCAAACGGTCCCTAACGGGCATCGCCTTTTGCCATATCGGCAAAATGGATCGGTCCTCGGCGATATTGGCATTCATGTTCAGCCAATATTTCTCGGCCTGATCATCATGCACGTGATTGGTTTTTCCCCGGTCTCGTTTCACCAGAAACGACCCGATAGAGCGCGTGACATAGTGGTGAAGGCGCGCAAAGTCGTGCCGAAACGTGCCGTCCGACCGCCACGTGACCTTTTCCGGGTCCAGACACTGACCACCACCATCCACCCATCGGACAGAAGCAATCGCCTCGGGGGCGGCACCTTTAGGGCGATGCGGGCCATAACGGGTGAATATTCCGGTGTTGCGGGTAATGCTTTTGAACCCTGCGGCGACGCCGGAATGAAAACTGTCCTCGGCATCACACAGAAAAAACTGCTCGGTCACCGGCTTGTCTTCAAAACTTTCCTGCCCACCACAGCCAAAGATTTTCCAGGTGAACGAAGCGACATCAACAGGCCCACCGGCCGCGTCCTCCAGCATGGCCAAAAGCGCCGGAAGGGTCGGTTCAGGCAGGCGGATGTTGAGGTATTCATCTACATCCACCGAGAAGGTCCAGTCCGCCGCCAGAAATTCGGGGTGCGCCCGCACCCGCCTTAGCATCGTGTTCTGGGGGCTTTGACCGGGTTTCACGCTATTGTCGACATGCGTCGCAACGCCGAGCTCTTGCAGACGTTGCGCAATCAGATCCGTCCCGTCGGCGCAGTCATTTGTGTAAATCAGAAAATGCGAAACGCCGAGGGACAGGTAATAGGCCACCCAATCGATCATGAACGGACCTTCGTTTTTCATCGTCGAATAGATGACAATTCTGTCGCTCAAAATCTGACCTCCCAGTGATAGTCAGATACGCCAAACGGATTGCCCCCAATCGGACGGACATAACAATAAACATTTGTCGCGACAGGGGCCATCGAAGGAACCACAATGTTAAAGTTTCTGAACAGCGACCTGTGCCCCCTTAATCGCTTTCAGTCGCACGTCACCGGCATGTTTGCCCAAAAACTCGTGAAATGCGCGCATAACGCCGTCTTTCCACCACCCTTTTCGATGATAGTCATCCAGCATGATGACCCCGCCTGCCCCCATTTTCGGCATCAAAGCCTCAAGGTCGGCAGCGACCCCTTCATAGGAATGATCACCGTCAAGATAGGCAAAGCCGACGGTTTCATCCTCAAATTGCCTCAGGGCAGGAACTGAGAAATCCCGAATGACCGAGACCTGCCCCAATGCGATCTCTTTGCTGTATTTTTTGCACACGGACTCATAAATCAGATCCATATCCGTCTGGCTGCGAGCACCAGCAAGCGAAGCACCGCTCTCTGCATCGGGCTGGACACCCCAAGGATCGATGAGACACAGTTTGGTCGGCTTCAACTCATCCAGAAGTATTTGCGAAAACTCGCCTCGCCAGACTCCGATCTCAAGGATAAGCTTCCCTTGCGGCATTGTGCTCAGAAGTTCGCGACGCAAACTGTCCTTGCGTTTGCGCTGCTCGGCCTGTCTGCGGCGGCGATCTTCCTTGGACAGAGCCTCAGCCATAGGCTTGTTCTCCCTTTTCCGAGTTTTGCAACGCCTCGACCAAATCAATCCATTCTGGTCGCGCACGCAGTTCCTGGGCCTTTGCACGATGCCAGTCGCATGCACGCTCGTGTAAGGTAGACAGCTGCGCATCTTCCATCATTGCGGCGCGAATGTCGTGCATTGCGGGCATATGCGGCAAGATCGAACGATCCTCGACCGTGTTGTGGTTCATAATAAGCCAGTAGCTCAGACCTTGGTCTTGTCCGACATGGTTTGTCCGCCCCCGATCCCGTTTCACCAAAAAGCTGTCTGTGCTGCGCACCGCGTAGTGGTGAATGCGTGCGAATTCGTGACTGAAACCGCGCCAGGCTTTCCATTTGACCTGATCCGCCGGGTGCAGATTTCCCCCCGCATCCCGCCATTTCACGCCTTCATAAGGCGCGTCGGGGTTGGGTGCATGTTCCGAATCGATCCGGGGGCGATGTGCCCGAAAACGGCTAAACTTGCCGTTGTTGCGAAACAACGTCTTGAAGCCCTTGGTCCGGTGATGGGGGTAACCATCTTCCGGTGCCGCCATGAAGAATTGTTCGGGCACAGGATTATCGTCAAATTCATTGAGCCCTGCATTGCCGAACATCCGCCACGTGATCGAAATGGCATCAGCGTCACCGCTGGCTTCGACCACCGACTTGATGGTCCCCTCGGGCAGGCGAACATTGATGTATTCGTCCACATCCAGGCTCATGACCCAATCGGCAGCGGCATAGCTGGGATGGTTCCTGGACAATGAAAATGCGCGGTTTTGCGGGGTGGCACGCGGCCCCAGAATGTTTCGCTCGTGATGCGCCCAACCCAGAGCCTGCATCCGGTCCGCAATTTCATCGGTCCCGTCCGCACAATCGTTGGTATAGATCAGGATATCGTCGAAACCGATGGCACGGTTGAACGCCACCCAGTCGATCATGAACGGCCCTTCGTTCTTCATCGTTGTCACGATGAGAAAGGTCTCATCCTTCATATGTCGCTCTCTTGCCTGTCCGTTCCGGTTTATTGCCGCTCTGTTTAGAACAACCTCAGGATTTTGTCCAACTCGCCCGTCACCACTACGCGCTTTGCTTTTAAGAAACTCTCAACGATGCAGGCAATTACAAAACGCCCGATATCAGAGCGTATCGGCAACCCGCAAAATCCATACGGCGACACACGCAGATATCCCTACAAAACAACAAAGAACAGGGTCAGGCCCCACGATTTTGCGGAATGACTTCATAGCCGGGCTCTTCCGGCTCATCATCCGTCATTTCTGGAGGAAATCCGGGAGCCAGGATCTCCATACCAGTCACATCTTCCAGCCGTTTGATAATGTTGGGGGACAATTCACGTTCACCGTATCGGGCGATCCCGTCTTCGAAAATCTTGATCATCAGCGGGTTGATCTCCAGCGGCACTCCGGCGCGGTCGGCGACCTCTTGAAACAGGCCGATATCCTTTTTCACCAGATCCATGGTGAAGGAGATATCGCGCGAGCCGTTCAGGATGACCTGACTTTCGGTCTCATGCACAAAGGATGTACCCGAGGAAATCTTGATCGCTTCATAGGTGGTGCCAAGGTCCATACCAGCGGCCTTGGCGGTCACCAAAGCCTCGGCACAAGTGATCAGGTTGGCGGTGGCCAGATAGTTGGTCAGCACTTTCAGAACCGAGGCCGAACCCAACTCGCCCGTGTGCAGGATGCGCCGGCCCATGGTGGTCAGGAAGGGCAGTATACGCTCGAACGTCGCGCGATCGCAGCCCGCGAAGATCGAGATATTGCCGGTCGCCGCCCGGTGACAGCCACCCGAAACGGGGCAGTCCACCGCGGCGCCTCCGCGTTCGATGACCAAAGCGCCAAGGCGTTTGACCTCGGCTTCGTCGGTGGTCGACATCTCCATCCAGATTTTGCCGGGGGTGACCTCGGGCAGCATCTCTTGCATCACCGCGTCTGAGGCGGCGGGGGATGGCAAACAAGTGATCACCGCATCGCAATCGCGCATCAGTTGGGCCGGGCTTTCAGCCGCCTTGGCCCCTTGGGCGACAAACGCGGCCACCAGATCGGGGTTCAGATCATGCACCGTCAGATCGATCCCGTTGCGCAACAGCGATCCCGACAGCTTGCCCCCTACATTGCCCAGCCCGATAAACCCTACTTTCATGCGCCGCATCCTCCTGTTCGCGTCTTGCGAACCATGCCAGCACGTCGGCCCAACCGGATCATGCCGCCCAGCGACCCGGACAGGTCGCTTTTTACCCGCGTGATCACGGATCGGCGCGTTGCGCTTGACAAGCGGGGCAACCCTGCCGCATGTCCCTTTCGTTGGTGTCTGCGACAGCAGATGAAAAGGGAATGCGTCAGCGGATTTTCCGTTAAACGCAGCCGCCCCCGCGACCGTGACCGGAGAGGGTGCCCAAGCCACTGGCGAATGCCGGGAAGGCGGGACATCCGACAGAGGCCTGCCTCTGAAATCCGCAAGCCGGGAGACCTGCCAGCACCCGAAGATGAAACCGGACGGGGTGTTCCGGTGTCGGGTCAATGGACCCGCATGAAACCCCGTCCCCCACGAAGAGGATTTGGGGGGATGAGAGACATGACCGAGACCGCTCCGGTCGAATTGCTGGTTTGCACCACTTGCCGTCGCGGGCTGCCCGTCGAAGACGATGCCCAACGCGCCGGCACGCTTTTGCACAAAGCGCTGGAACAGGCGGACCTGCCCGAAGGGATCACTCTAAAAGCCGTGGAATGCCTGTCGAATTGTGACGAGGGCTGTTCCATCGTGCTGCGGGGTGGCCCGGATCGCTGGACATTCGTGTACGAGCATCTGAATGAGGTCGACCATGTTGACGTGATCGTTGACGGTGCCACCAAGTACCTTGAGACCGAGGACGGCCTAGTAAAATGGCGCGAACGCCCTGAACATTTCCGCAAAAACTGTGCGGCCCGCATTCCCCCGATTGGAGCCCTGAAATGAGCAATCTCGAAAAACTCCCCGTCACCGTGATCACCGGCTTTCTGGGTTCAGGCAAGACCACGCTGGTGCGCCACCTGATGCAGAACCCGCAGGGCAAGCGTTTGGCCGTTGTCGTCAACGAATTCGGCGATGTTGGTGTTGATGGCGATATCCTGAAATCCTGCGCCATCCCGGATTGCCCGGCGGAAAACATCATGGAACTGGCGAACGGTTGCATCTGCTGCACCGTGGCCGACGATTTCATCCCCACGATTGAGGCCCTGATGGCGCTGGAGCCGCGCCCCGATCACATCCTGATCGAAACCTCCGGCCTCGCCCTGCCCAAACCGCTGCTGAAAGCCTTCGACTGGCCCGATATCCGTTCGAAAATCACCGTCGATGGCGTGATCGCTCTGGCCGATGCCGAGGCCGTCGCCGCCGGTCGTTTCGCGCCCAATGTCGAGGCGGTCGACGCCCAGCGCATGGCTGACGACTCGATCGACCACGAAACGCCCCTGTCCGAGGTGTTCGAAGATCAGATTTCCTGCGCCGACATCATCCTGCTGACCAAGCCCGATCTGGCCGGTCCCGAAGGCGTTGCCAAAGCGCGCGAGGTCATCGCCGCCGAAGCCCCGCGCCCGCTGCCCGTGGTTGAGGTTGCCGAGGGAGCCGTGGACGTGCGCGTTGTACTGGGTCTGGAGGCTGCTGCCGAGGATGACATGGACGCCCGTCCCAGCCATCACGACGGCCACCACGATCACGAGCATGACGATTTCGAAAGCATCATCGTCGAGCTGCCGGAACAGTCTGACCCGCTGGATCTGGTTGCCAAGATCGAACGTCTGGCCAAGGAACTGAACATCCTGCGCGTCAAAGGTTATGCCGCCGTTCAAGGCAAACCGATGCGCCTGCTGGTGCAGGCCGTTGGTGCCCGTGTACGTCATCAATACGACCGCCCGTGGGAACCCGGCGAAGACCGCCGCTCGCGCCTTGTCGTGATCGCCGAGCATGACGACATCAAAGAGGCCGAAATCCGCGACATCCTCGTGGGTGTGACCGAGGCCGCCGAGTAAGCCATGCACGTCGTCTTCCGCGAAAGCCACGGGTTAGAAGAGACCGAGACCCCGACCGATCTGGGCCAGAGCCCGGCGGATCTGGTGGTGCTGTCATTCTCTGACAGCGACCTCGGCGCTTTCGCGGCAGGCTGGCATCGTGGAGGCGGTCCCGATGGGCGCATGCCGACCCTTCGGCTGGCCAATCTGACGGCGCTGAAACACCCCCTGTCCGTTGACACCTATGTCGAACGGACGCTGGAGGGTGCCAAGGGCATCCTGATCCGCCTGATCGGAGGGGTGCCTTATTGGGCCTACGGGTTGCAGCAGGTTCTGGCGCTGGCGCAGGCCAAAGGGATTGCTCTGGCCGTCCTGCCTGCCGATGGGCGTGAAGATACGCGGCTGGATGAGTATTCCACCCTGCCCGTCTCGACCCTGAGGCGACTGGCGCATCTCTGCGACACGGGTGGAGAGGTTGCGGCGCAGGCCGCCTTGGCGCAAATGGCGCTGGCGGCGGGCCTTTATGCCGGGCCGGTAATGGGGGCGAAAACCATCCCCGAATGCGGCGCATGGTGCCCGGATCGCGGCGTGATCCCGGTGGACACAGCGTTTTCAAGCAATGCCAAACGCATCCTCGTAACGTTCTACCGCGCCTATCTGACCTCAGCCGACACCGCCCCGGTCGCTGCCCTGATCCGCAGCCTGCACGCGCGCGGGTTCGACGCGGTCGGCCTGTTCGCCCCGTCGCTGAAAGCCCCCGCAGCCGCCGACTGGCTGCGCGAGACCATAACGGCGCTGGCCCCGTCTGCGATCATCAATGCCACGTCATTCTCGGGCAAAGGTGCGTCGGGCACCTCACCGCTGGATGCAGCCGAAGTGCCCGTGTTTCAGGTCGCGCTGGCCACCTCGCGCCGCAAGGCCTGGGCCGAGGCGGAACGCGGCCTCTCCCCCGCCGACCTCGCCATGCATGTGGTGCTGCCCGAGGTAGACGGTCGGATTTCAGCAGGCATCGCCTCTTTCAAGGAACCCGGTAAGCGCGACCCGCATCTGGAATATTCGCGCTTTGCCCACCGGGCCGAGCCCGAACGGATCGAAGCCATCCTCGACCGCGTCACCGGCTGGCTGAACCTGCAAGACAAACCCAAGGCCGATCAGGTGCCCGCGCTGGTGCTGTCGACCTATCCCGGCAAGGATTGGCAGATGGCCCATGCCGTGGGTCTCGACGCGCTGGCTTCGGCCGAGGCAATGCTGTCCGACTTGCAAGCCGAAGGCTACAGCACTGCACCGGCCGAGCCGATTGCCGAAACCCTGCTGAACGCGCGGATTTCATGGCCTCTTGCAGACTACCACAGGGCCGTGGCAGACCTGCCCCAGCAACTGCGCAACGATCTGCACGCTGTCTGGGGCAAACCCGAAGACGACCCCGCCTGCACCGATGGAGCCTTCCACTTCACCGCTCTGCGCCGTGGCAAAGCTCTGATCGCGCTGCAACCGGAACGCGGCTCGCCCGAGCTACGCGATGACGATTACCACGACCTGTCTCGCACCCCGCGCCACAGCTATGTCGCCTTCTATCTGTGGCTGCGAAAGGGCCTGGGTGCAGATGCGCTGATCCACATCGGCGCCCACGGCACACTGGAATGGCTGCCGGGTAAGTCGGTCGCCCTGTCCGCTGATTGCTGGCCCGAGGCGCTGATCCGCGATCTGCCGGTGATCTACCCCTTCATCGTCAACGACCCCGGCGAAGCCGCGCAGGCCAAACGCCGGATCGGAGCCGTCACACTGGGCCATATCCCCCCCGCGTTGAAAGAAAGCGGCACACCCGACCGGATGGTGCGTCTGGAATCGCTGCTGGACGAGTTCTCGAATGCAGATGGGCTCGACCCCAAGCGCCGCGACCGCTTGCAGGAAGACATCAGGGACGAGGCGCAGGCCATTGGGCTGGAAAATGATCTGGGGCTGGATCAGGCCACCTGCACCGCCGAGGCCATCACCCGCATCGACCGCTTTGTCTGTGACATCAAGGAAAGCCAGTTCGGCGACGGGCTGCATATTTTTGGCCGCGTGCCCGAGGTCACTGGCAATTTCGACCCCGCGCCGTCGGCCCGTGCCGAAAGGCAGGGTCTGATCGACGCGCTGGCCGGAAAACGGATCGAGGCTGGTCCATCTGGCTCTCCTTATCGCGGGCGTTCGGATGTGCTGCCGACAGGGCGACACCTCTACACCACCGACCCGCGTTCTGTACCCACACGCGCGGCCTATACCCAAGGTGTGAAACTGGCCGAGGAACTGGTGCGGCGGCATTTGCAGGAGGAAGGCGACTATCCCAAAGGTCTGATCGTCGATCTCTGGGGCTCGGCCACCATGCGCACCGCAGGGGAAGAGTTTGCCATGGCGCTGCACCTGCTGGGCGTGAAACCGGTCTGGGACAAGGGGTCCGAGCGGGTCTCGGGTATCGAGGTACTGCCGATCACCGACCTAAGTCGCCCGCGTCTGGACGTGACTCTGCGGGTCTCGGGCCTGTTCCGCGACGTATTCCCGACGCTTTCGGCACTTTTCGGTCAAGCTATTCGCGCGCTGTCGGCGCGGGATGAAGCCCCCGACTGGAACCCTTATGCCGGTCAGGAACCGGCGGCTCGCGTCTACGGCCCGGCCCCCGGCAGCTATGGCCTGAACATGACCCACCTGTCTGAAACCTACACCGACGAGGCCCGCGCGCAGGCTGGAGAAGCATGGCTCGACGCCAGTTCCTTCGCACTGGAAGGCGAGCATATCGCGCAGGACAAAGACGGCATTACCCAGCGCGTTGCCGATGCCGACAGCTTCGTCCACCTGCAGGACCTGACCGAGACCGATCTGTTGCTGGCCAATGACTATGCCACGCATGAGGCCGGGTTTGCGGCGGCCAAGAAGATCACCGGCGGCAGCGCACAGCTTTACCATCTGGACAACACCAACCCCGATACGCCCCGCGCGCGCACCTTGCCCGAGGAAATCAGCCGCGTGGTCCACGCCCGCGCCGCAAACCCCGGCTGGATCGCCGGGATGCAACGCCACGGGTTCCGAGGGGCCGCGGAGATCGCGGCGACGCTGGACCACATGGCATCGTTTGCGCACCTGTCCGGCACCGTCGCGCCGCATCTGTTCGACCTCTATCATGATGCCACGCTGGGCGATGCCGAGGTTGACGCGTTCCTGCAAGAGGCCAATCCGCAAGCGCATCAGGCCATGCAGGATCGGTTCCGCGCCCTGCTGGACGCCGGTCTTTGGAACACCCGCCGGAATTCGATCCGCGCGGGTCTCGAGGGGCTGGGATGAGCGCGCCCGCCTCGAAGCCAGTCGTTCAGGGCTGGTGCCCCGGCGCGCATCGCCCGATGATGTCGGGCGACGGCTTGGTGGTGCGGGTGCGCCCCCGGCTGGCACGTCTGGACGCCGCGCAGGCCTTGGGTTTATGCGCGCTGGCCGATCGGTTCGGCAATGGCACCATCGACCTGACCAACCGCGCAAACCTGCAGCTGCGCGGGGTGGCCGAGGCAGATCATCAGCCACTGCTGGCCGAACTGGCCGCGCTGGATTTGCTGGACGCCGAACCCGGCATTGAGGTGCGGCGCAACATTCTGGTCTCGCCGCTTTATTGCGCGGGCGACCTGACAGCCCGGCTGACCCAGCAGTTGATCGACCGGTTGGGCGAGTTGCCCCCCCTGCCCGCCAAGTTCGGCTTTGCCATCGATACCGGCCCCGCGCGTCTGCTGGCCGGGGACTCGGCGGATATCCGGCTGGAGACCGGTGCAAATGGCCTGATCCTGCGCGCCGATGGCTGCGAGACCGGGCGTGCCGTGACCGAGGGCGAGGCCATCGACCAACTGATCGCGCTGGCCGAGTGGTTCGCCAAGACCTACACCCCCGAGACCCGCCGCATGGCGCGTGTGATCGCCAGCCATGGCTTGCCAGAGGAATGGCAAGGCACCGCGCCTGTTCCCGCCGGAGCGCCGCTACAACCCGGCCCCAGTGTCCAAGGGACGCTCTATGGCGCGGCTTTCGGGCAATTGCCTGCGCAGGACCTCTCGGAACTAATCGTGGATAGCGGCGCTACTGCTCTGCGGGTCACCCCGTGGCGGCTGATCCTGCTGGAAGGCGGGGCGGCGATACCCGCCCCGGCCTTTGTCACGGAAGGCACCGACCCGCTTATGACCACCGACGCCTGCCCCGGCGCACCGTTCTGCCCGCAGGCGCATATGGCGACCCGCGACATCGCTCGTGTGCTGGCCCCGCGCGTTTCCGGCACCCTGCACGTCTCGGGCTGTGCCAAAGGATGCGCTCGGATGGGGCCTGCCGATATCACTCTGGTGGGCCGAAACGGACGATTTGATCTTGTCAAACAGGGCCGCGCAGGGGATGAGCCCTGCCAGACCGGCCTGACCGAAGAAACACTCATGACCATGGACTTCACCTGATGCCCTATACTTACAAAACCGATGGCGCGGCGATCTATAAGGAAAGCTTTGCCACCATCCGGTCCGAGGCCGATCTGGCCCGCTTTGACGCGGACGAGGAACAGGTCGCTGTCCGCATGATCCACGCCGCTGGCATGGTCGGGCTGGAAGAGTTCGTGCATTTCTCGCCCGGTTTTGTGCACGCGGCCCGTGCCGCGCTGGAAGGTGGCGCGCCGATCCTGTGCGATGCGCGCATGGTCAGCGAGGGTGTCACCCGCTTTCGCCTGCCCGCAGACAATGAGGTGATCTGCACCCTGCATGACGACCGCGTGCGCCCCTTGGCCGCTGAGATGAGCAACACGCGCTCCGCCGCCGCGCTAGAGCTGTGGCGCCCGCATCTGCAGGGGGCCGTGGTGGCAATCGGCAACGCGCCCACCGCCCTGTTCCACCTGCTGAACATGCTGGAAGACCCCGACTGCCCGCGCCCCGCCGCCATCATCGGCTGCCCCGTGGGCTTCGTTGGCGCAGTCGAATCCAAGGATACCTTGTGGGAGGCACAGCCGGTCCCGTCCTGTATCGTCAAAGGCCGTCTGGGCGGCAGCGCCATCACCGTGGCCGCCGTCAACGCCATCGCGAGCCGCGCGGAATGAGCGCGGGCAAGATATACGGATTGGGCCTCGGCCCCGGTGACCCGGATCTGATGAGCGTCCGGGCCAACCGCCTGCTGCGCAACGCGCGGCATGTGGCGTTCTTCCGCAAACCCGGCCGCAGCGGTCAGGCGCGTAAGATCGTCAATGGCATGATCCCCGGCGACGCGGTCGAGTTCGCAATGGAATATCCGGTCACCACCGAAATCCCCCTGAGCGATCCACGCTATAACGAGCTGCTCTCGGCCTTCTATCAGGACTGCGCCGCGCATCTGAAGGCGCTGTCTGAACAGGGTGAGGACGTCGTGGTTCTGTGTGAGGGAGATCCGTTCTTCTACGGCTCTTTCATGCATCTTTACAGCCGCTTGCGCGACGAAACTAACGTCGAGGTCGTGCCCGCAATCACCGGCATGTCCGGCGCATGGACCGCCACTGGCGATCCGATCACATGGGGCGACGATGTGCTGACGGTGCTGGTTGGCACCCTGCCCGAGGACACTCTGGCCGAGCGGATGGCGCAAACCGACGCGTTGGTTGTGATGAAAATCGGGCGCAATATCGACAAGGTGAAACGGGCGCTGAAAACCGCAGGGCTGTATGATCGCGCGTGGATCGTGGAATTCGCCCAAATGCCCAACCAGACGGTGACCAAACTATCCGAGGCCTGCGACAAGGTTACCCCCTATTTCTCGATCATCATCGTCCACGGTCAGGGACGGCGACCATGAGCGGCTGGGTCAAGATCGCAGGGCTTGGGCCGGGCGATGAGGCGCTTGTGACGCCCGAAGTCACGGCGGCGCTGGCTGAGGCCACAGATGTGGTCGGCTACATCCCCTATGTCGCCCGCGTGGCCGAGCGTGACGGGCTGACGCTCCATGCCAGTGACAACCGGGTTGAGATTGACCGTTCTGAACACGCGTTGCAGATGGCGGCTGAGGGCAAGCGGGTGGTTGTCGTTTCCTCGGGTGATCCGGGCGTGTTTGCGATGGCGGCGGCAGTGTTCGAGGCGCTGGAGAACGGCCCCACCGAATGGCGTGATCTTCAGATCGACGTTCTGCCGGGCATCACCGCGATGCTGGCGGCATCCGCCCGTGTTGGCGCTCCGATGGGGCATGATTTCTGCGCGATCAACCTCAGCGATAACCTAAAGCCATGGTCGCTGATTGAAAAACGGCTGCGGCTGGCGGCGCAAGCAGATTTCTCGATGGCCTTCTACAACCCTCGCTCGAAGTCCCGCCCAGAAGGGTTTGTCAAGACGCTGGAAATCCTGCGTGAGGAATGTGAGCCCGAACGGTTGATCCTGTTCGCCCGCGCGGTCTCGCGCCCGGAAGAGGCGATCCGGATTTCAACGCTGGCCGAGGCAACACCCGAGATGGCGGACATGCAGACGGTGGTCATCGTCGGGTCATCCCTGACCCGTGTGATCGAGCGCGACGGTCCCCCGATCGTCTACACCCCGAGGTTCACTCCGGAATGAGCGAGCCAGTCCAGAACCTGCGCCACGCTTTCCAGTTCGGTCCGCTGCGGCAAGGCCGGTCGGTCGATCATCAGCACCGGCACCCCCAGCGTCCGCGCGGCGTCCAGCTTGGCCCGCGCGCCGGTGCCACCCGCATTCTTGGAGACGACCAGTTGCGTGCCGTGCCGTTGCATCAAAGCGCGGTCGTCGGCTTCGGTGAAGGGGCCTCGGGCCACGACGACCTCGGCATTCGGCTGGGGCAATGCGTCGGGCTCGTCCACCAGCCGCAGCAGGTAATGATGCTGGGGCTGGGCGGCGAAGTCCTCAAGATGCATGCGCCCCACGGCGAGGAACACCCGCTGCGGGGCGCACGACAGTGCCTCGACGGCTGCAGCGACATCCGGCACGTACCGCCATACGTCGCCGGGTTGCGCGGCCCACGCCGCCCGCGTCAAGGCAGCCAGCGGGGTCTGCATTTCTCGGCAGGCCTCAATCGCATTTCGGCTCATCTGCGCCGCAAAGGGATGGGTCGCATCGACCACGTGTGTGATCCCATGATCTCGGATGTAGCGGGCCAGACCGTCCGGCCCTCCGAACCCTCCCACCCGGGTCGGCAATGGCTGCGGTCGGGGGTTCTCCACCCGCCCGGCATAAGAATAGATCGCCGTAACCCCGTGTTCAGCGATGGCGTTGGCCAGGGCGTTGGCCTCGGTCGTACCGCCAAGGATCAGGAGGTTTGGCATGTCTGACGCTCCGTGGCTGACCGTTCTGGGTTTGGGCGAAGATGGGCTTGATGGCCTGTCGCCTGCCAGCCGTCAAGTGCTGGACCGGGCCGAGGTCGTGATGGGTCCGCCCCGCCACTTGTCGCTGGTGCCCGAAAACAAGGCCGAGCGGATAGCATGGCCGGTGCCCTTCTCGGACGGTTTGCCGCTGTTACAACAGCAGCGTGGTCGGGCGACTGTAGTCCTGGCCTCGGGCGATCCGTTCTGGTTTGGTGCGGGATCCGTCATTGCAAGGAATTTCGAGGCGGGGGAATGGACTGCTTTGCCCGGTCAGTCGACATTCTCGCTAGCCGCTGCGCGCTTGGGCTGGCCACTGGAAAGCACGCAAACCTTCGGGTTGCACGCAGCCCCCCTGACCCGCCTGCGCCCGCATCTGTCATCCGGCCTGCGCGCCATCATTCTGCTGCGCAACGGCGCGGCGGTGGCCGAACTGGCCTCTTACCTGACCGAAACAGGCTTTGCCGACACAAAGTTGCATGTGATGGAGGCCCTCGGCGGCCCCCGCGAACGCGCCCGCTCTGTCTCGCTGACCGAGGCGCTGCTGGGTACGTACGATCACCCGGTCTGCGTCGCGCTTGAGGTGGCGGGCGAGGGCCGCGCGCTGCCCAAAGCGTCCGGCAAGCCGGATGAGATATTTGAAACCGACGGTCAGATCACCAAACGCCCGATCCGGGCGTTGACCCTGTCGGCGCTTGCTCCGCAACGGGGTGAGCATCTGTGGGATATCGGCGGCGGCACCGGCTCGATCAGCATCGAATGGCTGATGTGTGATCCGACGCTGACGGCCACGACCATTGAACCGCGCGAAGACCGCGCCGAGCGTATTCGACGCAATGCCGACGCTCTGGGACAAGACCGCCTGAACGTCGTGCACGGCACTGCCCCGGATGCGTTATCGGGTCTGCCCTTGCCGGATGTCGTGTTCATCGGAGGTGGGCTCAGCACCGACCTGCTCGTATGGCTGCGCGATGCCCTGCCCGCCGGAACACGGTTGGTCGCGAATGCGGTGACTCTGGAAAGCGAGGCCTTGCTGGCCAGCTGGCACGAAGAACTGGGCGGAGACCTATTGCGCATCGAACTGGCGCAGTCCGCGCCTCTGGGGCCGCGCCGGGGCTGGAAGTCGGCCTATCCGGTCGTGCAGTGGAGCGTGGCGCTATGATCGTTGCCGGGGTCGGATTTTCCTCAGCCGCGACAGCGGACAGCCTGCGCGCCGCATACCGCGCCGCATCGACCGGGCATGAGGTCGAGGCGCTGGCAACCGTGGCGGACAAAGAAGGGCACCCCGCCCTTGTCGCCTTCGTCGAAGACCTGCGGGTGCCAGTGCATTTCGTTGCCGCATCCGATCTGGCAGGGCAGCGAACCCTCACGTGCTCGAACCGCAGCCGGGCGACCTATGGCACCGGCAGCGTGGCCGAAGCATCGGCATTGGCCACCGCCGGGATTGGCGCGCGGCTGCTCGCCCCACGACAGATATCACACGACCGGCTGGCCACCTGCGCCATCGCCATCGGAGGACAATCATGACCGTTCATTTCATCGGCGCCGGACCGGGCGCTGCCGACCTGCTGACCCTGCGCGGGCGCGATATCATCGCATCCTGCCCCGTGTGTCTATACGCGGGGTCGCTGGTGCCCGAGGAGATTCTGAGCCATTGCCCCGAGGACGCAAAGATCATCAACACCGCGCCGATGGATCTGGATCAGATCATGGCCGAAATTGAGACCGCGCATAAGGCCGGTCAGGATGTGGCCCGCCTGCACTCGGGCGACCTGTCCGTCTGGTCGGCGATGGGCGAACAAATCCGTCGGCTGAAAGAGATGGGCATCCCGGTCAGCGTGACCCCCGGTGTTCCGTCCTTTGCCGCTGCCGCAGCGGCCTTGGGCACCGAACTGACCTTGCCGGGGCTGGCGCAATCGGTGGTGCTGACCCGCACACCGGGGCGCGCATCCTCGATGCCCGAAGGTGAGACGCTCGAGAACTTTGCCTGCACTGGCGCAACGCTGGCCATTCACCTGTCGATTGGCAATCTGGACAAGGTCATTGCCGATCTGGTTCCGGCTTACGGGGCCGACTGCCCGGTTGCCGTGGTCTATCGCGCCAGTTGGCCAGATGAACGGATCATCCGCGCAACGCTGGCGACGCTGAAGGATGCTCTGGACGACAGCATTTCGCGCACGGCGTTGATTATGGTCGGCCCGGCGCTGGCAGGCGAAGGGTTCGACGAAAGCTGCTTGTATTCCAAGGATTACGACCGGCGCTATCGCCCGCAAAGCGCCGATAGCCCTTGGTCAAGCTGGAGCCATGGTGATGACTAACCCCCCCGGCCTTTTGATTTCGGCCCCCTCTTCAGGGACCGGCAAGACCACCGTGATGCTGGGCCTTCTGCGCGCGCTGGCCGAGGATGGGTTGACCGTCCAACCTTTCAAGAGTGGGCCGGACTACATCGACCCGGCCTTTCACCGCGCTGCGGCGGGGCGGGCGTCGTTCAATCTGGACAGTTGGGCGATGGGCGATCCATTGCTGAACGCGATTTCCGAGCAGGCGGATGGCGCAGACATCGTGGTCGCCGAAGGTTCAATGGGGCTGTTTGATGGGGTGGCCAAGCAGGGCGAGATAGGTCATGGCTCCAGCGCCGAAACCGCGCTGAGGATGGGCTGGCCGGTGGTTCTGGTGCTGGATGTGGGCGGTCAGGCGCAATCGGCGGCCGCCACCGCGCTGGGGTTCAGGATGTACAATCCCGACCTGCCCTTTGCCGGCGTGATCCTGAACCGCTGTGCCAGCCCCCGGCATGAGCGGCTGACGCGGCTGGGCATGGAGCGCGCGGGCCTGCCGGTTCTGGGCGTGCTGCCCCGGCGCGGAGACCTGACCCTGCCCGAACGCCATCTTGGCCTGATTCAGGCGGTTGAGCACCCCGATCTGGAAAGCGCCATTGTCGGCTACGCCGCCTTCTTGCGTGAGCATGTGGATTTGGAGGCGATCAAGCGGGCGGCCTCCTCAGGCCCGAATGGGCCATCGTCAGCCGCGCTGCCGCGTCCTCCGGCGCAACGAATCGCGCTGGCCCGTGATGCGGCGTTTTCGTTCACCTATCCGCATTTGCTGGAAGGTTGGCGTACGGCAGGGGCGGAGATTCTGCCGTTCTCGCCACTGGCTGATGAAGCCCCGGCGGAAGATGCCGATCTGGTCTGGTTACCGGGCGGTTATCCTGAATTACATGCCGGGACGCTAGCCGCCTCGGGAACGTTTTTAGCGGGACTGCGTAAACATGCAGAGATCAAACCTGTGCATGGCGAATGTGGCGGCTACATGGCACTGGGGCAAGCCCTGATCGATAAGGATGGTGTTCAGCACCAGATGGCGGGGCTGCTCGGCTTGGTGACCTCGTACCAGAAGCGCAAGTTCAATCTGGGTTATCGCCGGGCGGAACTGCTGACGAAAATGCCCGGGTTTGCCGAAGGGGCAGCTTTGCGCGGGCATGAATTCCATTATTCATCGATCATCGAGCAACCCGATGCTCCGCTCGCACGTGTTTTTGACGCCGAAGGCGCCGAAGGGCCGCAGACCGGATCGGTGCGTGGTCAGGTGACCGGCACGTTCTTCCACCTGATCGCAGAGGCCTCAGCATGAGCGGGTTTGTCTCATTCATCGGCTCCGGTCCCGGCGACCCGGAACTGCTGACACTGAAAGCCGTGGACAGAATGCAGAAGGCCGATGCGGTGCTGTTCGACGACCTCAGCAGCGGGCCGATCCTGACCCATGCGCGCGACGATGCCGATCTGGTGGGCGTTGGCAAACGGGCCGGACGCCCTTCGCCCAAACAGGATCATGTCAGCCGGTTGCTGGTCGAATATGCTCAGACCGGTCAGCGTGTCGTGCGGCTGAAATCCGGCGATGGCGGCATGTTCGGACGGCTTGAAGAAGAGCTGGTCGCGCTGCGGGCTGCCGGAATCGAGTATGAGATCATTCCGGGCATCCCCTCGGCCATCGCAGCGGCCGCTGCGGCGGGGATCCCGCTGACCCGGCGCCTCACGGCGCGGCGGGTACAGTTTGTCACCGGGCACGACATCAGCGGCAAGCTGCCCACCGACCTGAACCTGCCTGCGCTGGCAGACCCAGGGGCGACCACGGTGGTGTTCATGGGCAAACGCACCTTCCCCTTGCTGGTCGAGGCGCTGCACGCCCATGGCTTGCCCCTGGATACGCCAGCGCTGATGGCCGAATCCGTATCGACACCGGATCAGACGCTGCATCGTTCCACCATCGGGACCCTGTCGAAAGAGCTGCAATCCGAGATCGGAACCGCCCCAGCCCTGATCCTTTATGGTCCATTGGCAGAGTTCGACGATGTTTGACCTGACGCTGATTGGTATCGGCACCGGCAATCCCGATCACATAACCTTGCAGGGCGTGCAGGCGATCCGCGCGGCTGACCTGATCCTGATCCCGCGCAAGGGCGAAAACAAGGCTGATCTGGCAGGCCTGCGTGAACAGATCATCTCGCAGGTCACCGACACCTCGCCCGAGATCGCCTATTTCGACATCCCCAAGCGACGCGCGGATGATGGTTATCTGCGCGGTGTGGATGACTGGCATGACGCCATCGCACTGCGCTGGCGCGAGGCGATTGATGCGCATCCCGACGCACGCCATGTCGCACTGCTGATCTGGGGGGACCCCTCGCTTTATGACAGTTCCCTGCGCATCGCCGCCAGGCTTGACCCGCAACCTCAAACCCAGGTGATTCCGGGCATCACCGCGCTGCAGGCGCTGACGGCAGCTCATGCCATCCCGATCAACGATCTGGGCGCTCCGTATGTCGTCACAACCGGACGACGCATCCGCGACGAAGGCTGGCCCGATGCGGCCTCGACCGTGGCGGTCATGCTGGATGGCGAATGTTCATTCCAGAGCCTTGAGATGGCGGATTATGACATCTGGTGGGGCGCTTATGTGGGCATGAAAGAGGAAATCCTGATCAAAGGCCCTCTCGCCGACATGGCGCGGAAAATTGTCGAGACTCGGGCCCAAGCACGGGCTGATCACGGCTGGATCATGGACATCTATCTGCTGCGCAAACGGACAAGCGCAGGCTAAACACCAAAATCCCTATACCTCCCACGAGATTGTGAGCCCGGTTTCATCGCTTTTCTGTCATCACTCAGCTGACCGTCACAGGAGGGCCAACAGATGAAAGCACTTTCGATCGCACTTGCCTTGCTGGCCCTGCCCGCCTCGGCACAACAGCCACTGTCAGGCTGGGCCTCCTATCCGACCGACAAGTCTTATGACCAACTGGTCGCGGACACGCGGGCTGCAGTCAAGGCGAACGGCCTGATCGTGGTCACGCAGGCCGGCCCGACCAAAGCCGCCGCGTCGCGTGGCATCACCATTCCTGGCAACCGGGTGATCGGCGCTTTCAATAACGATTACGCAGTTCGGGTGCTGGAAACCTCGGTGAACGCGATGATCGAGGCTCCAATCCGCTTTTACGTGACCGAAAATGACGATGGCACGGCCACTTTGTCCTACAAGACTCCAAGCTTCGTCTTTGCGCCCTATGTCCATGAAGGCGGGGAACCCCTGCGGGATATAGCGGAAGAACTGGACGGCAAATTTCAATCCATCGCTGAAACGGCAGTCAAATAGTCACACTGGCGTGATCCGCCTTGCGTCCGGGACGGTCCTCCGCAATCTGCTGTGAAACACTTTCTCGGAGCATAACTGATGCAGGACCTCTCGCCGCGCGCTGCGGATCTTCTGGCCCAACGCCTGTACGAGGCCGGGTGTCGCCACGCCTTTGGTATGCCCGGGGGCGAGGTCCTGACATTGGTCGACGCGCTGGAGCAGGCCGGGATCACCTTTCACCTGACCAAACATGAAAACGCTGCCGGTTTCATGGCCGAGGCTGTGCATCACCGCGATGGCGCGCCCGCGATACTGGTGGCCACGCTTGGCCCCGGTGCGATGAACGGGATCAACGTGGTGGCCAACGCGTTGCAGGACCGGGTGCCGATGATCGTGCTGACCGGCTGCGTGGATGCGGATGAGGCACTGACCTATACGCATCAGGTCATGGATCATGCACAGGTCTTTCGTTCGATCACCAAGGGGACGTTTACGCTGACCGCCAAGGGTGCGGATATCGTGGCGGATAAGGCGGTTACACTGGCCAATCAGCCGCGCCCCGGCCCGGTGCATATCGACGTGCCGATCTCGGTTGCCGACACGCGTGTGTCCGGTGTGAAACCACGCCGCCGCGCCAAGATTGCCGCCGTCGCACCCGAAGGAAACTGTGTCGAAAAGGCCCGCCGCTGGGTCTCCGAAGCAGAACGTCCCATCGCGATTGTCGGTTTGGATGTCTTGTATGACGAGTCGCGAAACGTGGTGCAGGCGTTTCTGGAACATTTCAATATTCCCTTTGTGACCACCTACAAAGCCAAAGGCGTTGTATCTGAGGATCATCCGCTATGTCTTGGCGGCGCCGGGCTTTCTCCGCTGGCTGACAAACATCTGGTGCCACTGGTCGAGCAATCTGATCTGGTTTTGTGTCTGGGATATGACCCGATCGAGATGCGCCCCGGCTGGCGCGAAATCTGGGACCCCGACGAAAAGCGGGTCATCGATATCTCGGCTGTGCCCAATGACCACTATATGCATCAGGCGGGCTTGAATCTGGTGGCGCATACCGGGGCCACGCTTGAGGCCATCGCCAAAGGCAACCCTGCCCGCACAACATGGCCCGGTGGTGAACCTGCACGGGTCAAAGCCGCACTCGCCCGGGCGTTCCCGACCGATGAGGGCTGGGGCCCCGCCGCCGTGATCGCAGAAACCCGCGCCGTGCTGCCATCCGACACGCTGGCCACAGCCGACAGCGGCGCGCACCGCATTTTGCTGAGCCAGATGTGGGCGTGTACAGAAGAACGCGGGCTGATCCAGTCCTCGGCGCTGTGTACCATGGGTTGCGCCGTGCCAATGGCCATCGGTTTGAAACTGGCCGAGCCGAACCGCCCGGTGATCAGCTTTTCAGGCGATGCCGGTTTCCTGATGGTCGCGGGCGAGCTTTCGACCGCCGCCGAGATGGGCGGCAACCCGATCTTTCTGGTCTTTGTCGATGCCAGCCTTGCCCTGATCGAGCTGAAACAGCGCCAGCGCCAGATGGGCAACACAGGTGTGGATTTCGACCGCCACGACTTTGCCGCGATGGGCCGCGCCTTTGGTGGGAACGGCCACACCGTGCGCAACCGTGACGAGTTGCGTGCCGCGTTGAAAGCTGCTGTATCTGCAGATAATTTCACCGTCATTGCCGCTGAAATCGACCGTGGAGGTTATGATGGCCGGATCTGAGGGGCCGCTGAAGGGCGTCAAGGTACTCGACCTGTCGCGGATTCTTGCCGGGCCGACCTGCACGCAGTTGCTGGGGGATCTGGGCGCCAGCGTCATCAAGATCGAAAACCCGGCGACGGGCGGCGACGATACCCGGCAATGGGGACCGCCCTACGTGACGGATGCTGATGGGAACCCGTCGGACCTCAGTGCTTATTTCATGTCGGCCAACCGTAACAAGAAATCGGTGGCCATCGATATCACCACGGCCGAAGGTCAGGCCGAAATCCGGCGGCTGGCCGGGCACGCCGATATTCTGATCGAGAATTTCAAACCCGGTGGCCTGGCCAAATACGGGTTGGATTACGAATCCCTGTCGCAAGCGTATCCCGGCCTCGTCTATTGTTCGATCTCGGGCTACGGGCAAGACGGGCCAAACGCGTCAAAACCGGGTTATGACCTTATGGCGCAGGGCTATGGCGGCATCATGTCCCTGACCGGCGACCCTGACGGTGCACCGATGAAAGTGGGCGTGGGCATCGCGGATGTCATGTGCGGCATGTATGCAAGCGTCGGCATTCTGGCCGCGCTGCGTCACCGGGACCAGACCGGAGAAGGCCAGCAGATCGATCTGGCGCTGGTTGATGCGCAGGTTGCGTGGCTGATAAATGAGGGCGTGAATTACCTGACCTCGGGCCATGTCCCGCAGCGCCGGGGCAATGGCCATCCCAACATTGTCCCATATGATGTCTATGAAACAGCGGACGGTCACGTGATCCTTGCGGTCGGCAACGACAGCCAGTTCTCCCGTTTTTGCGACTTTATCGGGCGTCCGGACCTGGCCGAAGACGCCCGGTTTGCAACCAACCCGGCTCGGCTGGAAAACCGCGACGCTCTGAATGCAGTTTTGCGTCCGGCGGTAAAGGCTTACGATACGTCCAGCGTCATTTCCGAACTGGAATCCCGCAAAGTCCCAGTAGGTCCGGTTCAAACCGTTGATCAGGTCTTTGCGACCGATCAGGTTGCCGCGCGCCAGATGCAGATCGCAATGCAGGCCGCACCGGCCGAAGTTCAGCTGATCGGGAATCCTCTCAAACTGTCGCGCACACCGGTAACATATCGCACCGCACCACCCGTCTTTGGGGCCGACACCAAGGCCGTTCTAAGCGCCGAAAACCCGTTTGAAGATTGAAACACTCTGCCTAATTCGGCGGCATGTTGCTGAAACATGCCGTTGAATCGGCGGTTTTTTTCACGTTTTGCACACACATGCTTTCACCAATTCGAGAGCAAGGTCGATACTGATACGACCCCGCTAGAGTCTCTGATAAGTCGAATATTGTAAAAAACCGCAAGTGGAATGGACCTCGAGCATGAAACAAGACGTTTTTGGACAGATGAACACCATCAGCCAAACGACGAGTGTCGAGGCGTGGAACGGTGTTCTGCTCGGGTTCATGGCGCATGCAGCGGTCACGCCTCAACATCTGGGAAAGGTGCTGGAGCTTGAGCCCGACTTTGCGTTGGGTCATGCGGTCAAAGGCCTGTTCATGGTACTTCTGGGCCGTCGCGAGATGATCTATGTGGCCGTCGACTCCCTCGCCGCTGCCAACGCTGCGATGGAGCGTCAGCCGATTTCGGCGCGCGAGCGGCTGTATGTCGATGCGCTGTCTTTGTGGCTGGCCGGTCAACAGAGCCAGGCGGTTCAGAAATTCGAAGCAATCCTGCGCGATCATCCTCAGGATTCGCTTGCGATGAAGCTTAGCCATGCCACCCGGTTCGTACTGGGGGACGCGCAAGGCATGCGCCGCTCGATCGAGCGCGTGATGCCCGCCTATGCGCCCGATCATGCCGGGCGCGGGTATTTGCTGGGATGCCACGCGTTTGCGCTTGAGGAAACCGGCGCTTACGAGAAGGCCGAAATTGCAGGCCGTCAGGCGCTGTGGATGGCTTCGGACGATGCCTGGGGTCTTCACGCCGTAGCGCATGTGCATGACATGACCGGCAACGCCGCGCAGGGTCTGGACTGGCTGTCGGGCCGGGAACAGGCCTGGGCGCATTGCAACAACTTCCGCTATCATGTCTGGTGGCACAAGGCCCTGATGCATCTGGATCTGGGTCAGGTCGATCAGGTGATGGAGCTGTATGATCACCAGATACGGCAGGACAAGACCGACGATTACCGCGACATCTCGAACGCGACCTCGTTGTTGTCACGGCTTGAACTGGAAGGCGTGAATGTGGGTGACCGCTGGGAAGAGCTGGCGGACCTCAGTGCCGCCCGGACCGAGGATGGATGCCTGATCTTTGCCGACCTGCACTATCTG
The DNA here is from genome assembly GCF_056531905.1 of Ruegeria sp. K11. Lineage (NCBI taxonomy): Bacteria > Pseudomonadati > Pseudomonadota > Alphaproteobacteria > Rhodobacterales > Roseobacteraceae > Ruegeria > Ruegeria sp. K11. Next base: position 238,776 of record NZ_JBQFMP010000001.1, on the reverse strand, counting down.
CTGGCCCTGACCGGCGATAACCGCCCCGATGCCACCGCCCGAATGCTGGGTCGTATCCACAAGGATGCGCAACAGTCCAAGGACGACACTGCCCGCCGCATGGCCGATCCGGGTCTGGCTGCGGCCCGGGGGCTTGAGGCCTTCGGCGACGGCCAGTATGACACTGCCTTCACCCACCTGTCCGCTGCTCGCGGATCGATGCAACTGGCCGGTGGCAGCCACGCCCAGCGCGATGTTTTTGAGCGCATCACCATCGATTCCGGTCTGCGTGCAGGGCGTCTGCATGATGTCGAACGCATCCTGGACGACCGCCGTGCCAAGCGCGCGGGTGGTGAGGACAACTATGCCCTGGCGCGCCGCGAACTGATAGCCGCGGCCCGCGACAGCGGAGGCGCGCAAAGCGTCCCCGCCGAATAACAAAAAGACTAAGAAGGACAGAACTCGTATGGCGACTGCATCGCCCGCTTCTGATTTTGCACCGGTGGCGGCCTCGGCGGCCACCCCTGCCCGCACGCGCGACCCTCGTCTGGATTTTTATCGAGGCATCGCGATGTTCATCATCCTGATTGCCCACATTCCGAACGACCCATGGGCCAAGTGGATACCGGCACGGTTCGGTTTCTCGGACGCGACCGAGATTTTTGTGTTCTGCTCGGGCATGGCCTCGGCCATTGCGTTTGGCGGCGCGTTTGCCCGCAGGGGGTGGTTGCTGGGAACTGCGCGTGTGGCCTTCCGCATCTGGCAGGTCTATTGGGCGCATATCTGCTTGTTCTTCTTTGTGGCCATGTCGATGGCCGCGCTGGACCAGACGGGATTGTTTGAGAAAACCTATATCTCGTCCCTGAACCTGCAGCACTTTTTCAATGACCCTGCCCCGCAGATCGTTGGCCTGTTCACCCTGACCTATGTGCCGAACTATTTTGACATCCTGCCGATGTATCTGGTGGTTCTGGCGATGATGCCCCTTTTCATGGGCTTGCATCGCATAGGCTTCTGGGCGGTGGCTGCGGCGTCGGTCACAATCTGGCTGATCGCGCAGTTCGACTACCTTGATCTTCCGGCCGAGCCCTGGTCGGAACGGCAATGGTTCTTCAACCCCTTTGGCTGGCAGTTATTGTTCTTCACGGGCTTCGCCTTCATGCGGGGCTGGATTCCGGCACCGCCAGTGTCGAAAACCCTGATTTGGGCCGCAGCGCTGTTTCTAATCCTGTCGATGCCCTTCGGGTCCTGGAAAGTGTTCACCTGGATCAACGCGGGATTTCCGGATCTCGCCGATGAAATCCGCAAGGTCTGGCCCGTCACCAAGGAGTTCCGCAACAAATCCGACTTTGGCCTGTTCCGCTATATTCACTTCCTGTCGCTGGCTTATCTGGGCTGGGTTGTGGCAGGCGAACATGGCCACCGCCTGATCGCCACCGGCCATGGCGCGGCAGCGCGGGTCTGGCAGTTCCTGCTGACAGTGATCACCAAAGTGGGTCAGCAATCACTGGCGGTGTTCGTATTTTCCATGGCAGCAGCACGGCTTATCGGTGTTGGACTGGATCTGAGTGGGCGGGATGTTGCCAGTGTTTTCATCGCCAACATGATTGGCTTTGCCATGATCATCGGCGTGGCCTATCTGGCCGCGTGGTTCAAGTCTCATCCCTGGAAATCGAAGAAATGAATTTTACACGACGCGCATTTCTGGCATCCACCTCGGCCCTTGCCTTTGCTCCGGCCACGTTCGCCGTCGGCGGCGAGGTCCCCTTTGACCGCAACGATGTGATTGCGCTGGCCCGCGACATGGCCAGCCGACCCTATGCCGAACGCGAGATGGTGCCGCAGGAATGGCAGGACCTGACGTATCAGCAGTACCGCTCGATCCGGTTCCGGCTTGATCGCGCGCTGTGGTACGAGACCGAGACACCCTTCAACGTCGATTTCTTCACTCCCGGCCTGTATTTCCCGCGCACAGTCAAAGTCTCGACGGTCGAGGACGGGATGACCACGCCCGTCAGTTTTGACTTGTCCATGTTCGACAAGTCCGAGGACGTGCCTCAACTGCCCATCGACGATACGCTGGGCTTTTCCGGCCTGCGCCTGCGCACTGAAATGCACCGTCCCGGCAAGACCGATGAATTCTGCGTCTGGCAGGGGGCCAGCTATTTCCGCGCCATTGGACTACACGAGGTTTACGGGCTGTCCGCGCGCGGTCTGGCGCTGAAAACCGGCGACCCGGATGGTGAGGAATTCCCCGAATTCATCCGCTTCTGGCTGGAACGCCCCAAACCGGGTCAGCGCGACATGGTCGTCCACGCCCTGATGGACAGCCCCAGCGTGACCGGAGCGTATCGGTTCAATGTCACAGCGGGTGCGGATTGCATCATGGATGTCGAGGCCACGTTGTTCCCCCGCGAAGAATTGCCTCATGTGGGCATCGCGCCCGGCACCTCGATGTTCCTGTTCGACCAGACCAACCACAGCCGGTTCGACGATTTCCGCCCCGCCGTGCATGACAGCGACGGGCTTCTCATCCGCAACGGGGCCGGAGAAGTGCTTTGGCGTCCACTGGCCAACCCGACCCGGCTGCAGATTTCCTCGTTTGTCGATCTGAACCCGCGCGGGTTCGGCCTGATGCAGCGGAAACGGGAATTTTCGGACTATGCCGATCTTGAGGCGAACTATCACAAGCGCCCCGGCCTGTGGGTCGAACCCAATGGCGATTGGGGCAAAGGCACCGTCACGCTGGTGGAAATTCCGGCAGATCAGGAAATCTATGACAATATCGTCGCGTATTGGCGCCCCGCGGACCCCTATGCGGCGGGCAGTCAGGTCGATCTGTCTTACCGTCTGATCTGGGGCGAAGAACCGCAACGCACGCCGATGCCGCGCGTGATAAACACCGCGATGGGCGAAAACACCTTTGGTGAGGGCCGACTGGCCGTCATCGACTTTGAAGACAGCGACCTGTTCGACGACCTCGAAGCGCTGACCATCTTTGTCGACTCGCCCCATGCCGAAACCTCGGATGGTGTGCTGCAACGCAACCCCGATACCGGCGGTATGCGTCTGGCTTTTTCCTTCCAACCCGGCGACCGCAACCATGTCGAACTGCGCGCGCAGTTGCTGAAGGACAGACAGCCTGCATCCGAAGTCTGGCTTTACCGTTGGACCACATGAGCCGCGATTTGCATATCATGCCGCCCGAGGCCCCTCTGGCCATGCCCGCGCAAAACTTCAGTGCCGGTTTTCGCGATGCACAGGTCCCGCAGGGCAAGCGCGCCTCAGCCGGATTCTGGCGCACGCTGGCGTTTTCGCCCGCGATGGTGGCCACGCTGGGGTTGCTTTGGGTTATGTCAGATTGGTTCGGGGCCGAAGGGATCAATCTTGTCGAAGGCATCCTGCTGGCGCTGATCTCGTTCAACTTCTTCTGGATATCCTTCACGGTCTGCACCGTGTTGCTGGGCATGGCGTCCCTGTCCCGTCAGGAACCGCCCAAACGTCAGGGCCGCGCGCAGCCTCTGCGGGTTGCCCTGCTGATGCCGGTCTACAACGAGGTGCCATGGAACGTTCTGGGCAATGCGCGCACCATGCTGGAGGACCTGCAAAGGCGCGGCGGTCAGCATCACTATGCCATGTTCATCCTGTCCGATACGCGCGATCCTGAGATCGCCGCGCAGGAACAGGCCAGTATCGAGGCTTTGCGCACCACACTCGCGCCGGGGCTGGAGCTGTACTACCGCAGGCGCGAAGAAAACACCGACCGCAAGGTTGGCAATATCGCCGATTGGGTCAGCCGGTGGGGGGCCGATTGGGACGCGATGCTGGTGCTGGATGCCGACAGCTTGATGACGGGTCGTGCCATCACCCGCCTGACCGACGCCCTGGCACGTGATCCCGGTGCCGGGCTGATCCAAAGCTACCCGCAACTGATCGGCGCGCAATCGGTCTTTGCCCGAATGCAGCAATTCGCCAATGGTGTCTATGGCATCGCCTTCGCCGAAGGTCTGGCCCGCTGGTGCGGGCAAGAGGGCAACTATTGGGGTCATAACGCCATCATTCGCACCCAGGCTTTTGCCTCAAGCGCCGGGCTTCCCAAGCTGCGTTCGTTCAGCGGTCAGGAAAAGCTGATCATGAGCCATGATTTCGTCGAGGCCGGCCTGCTGCGCCGCGCCGGTTGGGGCGTGCGCTTTCTGCCGCGCATCCGCGGGTCTTACGAGGAAACACCGCCCACGCTGATCGACCACGCCCTGCGGGACCGGCGCTGGTGTCAGGGCAACCTGCAACATCTCAAGCTGCTGGGCTCGACCGGGTTCCGGGCCGTGTCGCGTTTTCACATGTTCCACGGTGCGGTCGGCTATCTGATGTCCCCACTGTGGTTTGCATTGCTGGTGATGTGGGCGCTGATCGGTCAGGGTGAGGACGCCTCGGTCCTGTATTATTTCAGCCCCGATAACCCGTTGTTCCCACAATGGCCCGAGATGTCAGAGACCCGGCACGTTCTGATCATTCTTGTAATGTATGCGATGCTGCTGGCCCCCAAGGTGCTGGGTGTTCTGGCCCTGCCGCTGAGCGGGGTGCGTTATGCCGAGTTTGGCGGCGGTGGCAAGTTCCTGACCTCATTCCTGGCCGAGGTCCTGCTGTCGATCCTTTATGCCCCGATCCTGATGGTCCAGCAGATGATCGCCGTGTTCCGCACCGCGTTTGGCGTGCAAAACGGCTGGTCTCCGCAGGCACGCGATGGCGGCAGCTATAGTCTGCGCACGTTGGTTCTGTGTCACATTCTGGAAACCGTCAGTGGCATTGCGCTGAGCGTTGGTATTCTGTCGGGGCTGGTATCAATCTGGTTGGCGCCCATTGCCGTCAGCCTGGCGCTGGCGATCCCGCTTTCGGCGCTCAGCGGTGTCTCCTCCGGGCCTGCGCGGCGTATGGTGGGCATGAAAGAGGACGTGCGTGAACCCGCCATCACCCGGTCCGCCCGTCGTCATCGGGATGAATTGAAACGCCTGATCGAGGGCAAAGGCGTGATGACCCCGGCCGAGTGACCTAACCGCCCGGTAGGCCCTCATACCAATCCACCATCATGTCCGACCAGCCTTTGGGGACCGTGTGACCGCCCGGGAACAGCGCAAATTCCAGCGCGCCGCCCTCTGCACATCCGGCCCAGTGCCGGCGCATGAACTGGCCGGTGGTGGAAAAGCCACTGGGTTTGGTGTCGGCGCATTCATTGGCGACGCGCCAGATTTCCAGCCCTGCAAAGATATCACCCTGATGGAAACGTCCGCCACCAAGGATACGTCCTTCCAGCGGAACGACGTTATCCGTCCAGCCATGCGTGTGGAACATCCGCACCGGCCCTTCGCAGCTTTGCGGGTCCGGACGCCAGAACCCGCCTGATACAGGCACATAGGCCGAAAAGGTTTCAGGGGCCGCACAGGCGAGGTAATAAACCATGAACGCGCCTGCCGAAAACCCGCCCAGCACAACCCGGTCAGGATCGATGCCAAACCGGTCCGACGCATCCTGCACAGCTTCGGTCAAAAAGGCGGTCTCATCCCGCCCTTCCCAGCCCGGAAAGAAGTTCCAGCTTTGACGGCCATTGCGCTCGGACCCTTCGGGGGCCATCACCGCATAGCCACGCGCCAGCAACGGTGCGACCATGCGACGATTCTTCAAAGTTCCGGTCGCAGTACCGCCATACCCGTGCAGAAACACGACCAGAGGCGGATTGTCGGCGTCGGGCAATTCAATGTGGTAGCCCCCCGACGCGGTTTCGCACATCCCCTCCTGGTCGGCGCAGGCAGCCAGACCCACTTGACCGGTCACGGCGAAGGCCGCTGCCAGAGACACAGCCCGGATCATTGCGAGGCCTCATCATAATCGCGCACCGGCAAACCGGAACGAACCCAGCCCGGCCCCGCCGCCGATCCCAACATCCCTTCGGGCACGTCGATGATATTGGTGAACCCGGCCTGCGTCAGACGATTGCTCATCCGGGCCGACCGCACGCCGCGTGCGCAGATCAGCGCAACCGGTGCGCCGTGATTGCCGTCGACAAGATCAGACAGAACCTCTTCGAAGTCATCGCGCCGCATGTCCAGCGGATAGGCCCCTTCCCCCACTCCGGACGCGCGCCACTCGCGCGGGGTACGGATGTCGATCAGCAGGATGTCACCCGAGGCCGCTGCATCATGGGCATCCTGCACTCTGAGCTGACCACCGGCATAGGCTGGCGGAATCAAACGGTATTCGCGGATTGCAAAGCCGCCGGCGACGGCTGCGGCCCCGCCCAGCACGATCCACCGGCGTGTTCGATTAATCCTGTTTGGCAAACCGCGTCCTCCTGTCGTCTCGCCGCATTTCTAGCACAGCCAAGCGATGGTTTGTGCCTCAAAAACGGAGAGATCGATCAAGATCATGTCAGGTTTCAGCAAGAAAATGTTGCAGGCGCCGGGCTCTAGAGCTTGCGCGATCACTTACAACATCTGGACAGTTAGAAAATTATCTTTACAAAATCAGGATCACATCGACCGCCCAGACCGGAGTATCGCACTTGTCCCTATTCCTCATCGCGGCCCTTCCCTTTCTTGGCGCTGTCTTTCCAGCCCTTCTGATCAGGGCAGGACGAAACGCAGCTGCCTCGGCAGCAGGTCTGACAACATTTATGGCGCTGGCCGGTTTGTTCATCCACATCCCCTCGGTCATGCGCGGAGATGTGGTGACCGCACGGTTCGACTGGATACCGGGCCTTGGCCTGAACGCCAATTTCATGCTGGACGGGCTTGGGTTCCTGTTTGCGCTGCTTATCCTCGGGATCGGTTTGCTGATTATCCTGTACGCACGCTTCTACCTGTCGCGCGAAGATCCGATGGGGCAGTTCTATACCTATCTGCTGCTGTTTCAGGGCGCGATGGTGGGTATTGTTTTGTCGGACAACATCCTGCTTCTACTTATTTTCTGGGAGCTTACGTCGCTCAGCTCATTCTTGCTGATCGGCTATTGGAAACACCTGCCCGAGGGACGGCAAGGCGCGCGCATGGCGTTGGCCGTTACCGGATCGGGCGGGTTGGCGATGATCGCGGGCATGCTGATCCTGGGCAATATCGTGGGCTCTTATGATCTGAGCGTTATTCTGCAGAACAAAGAGCTGATCCAGGCTTCGCCCTATTACCTGCCAGCGCTGATCCTGATCCTGCTGGGCTGTTTCACCAAATCGGCGCAATTCCCATTCCATTTCTGGTTGCCGCACGCCATGGCCGCGCCTACTCCGGTATCGGCCTATCTGCACTCGGCCACCATGGTGAAAGCGGGCCTGTTCCTGATGGCGCGGATGTGGCCGGTGCTGGCGGGGACCGAGGCGTGGTTCTACATCGTGGCCACCACGGGGCTGATCACCATGCTGATTGGCGCAGTGATCGCGCTGTTCAAGGACGACCTCAAGGCGCTGCTGGCCTTTTCCACCGTGTCGCATCTGGGACTGGTCACCATGCTGCTGGGCTTTGGCACCAAATTCGCCGCCGTCGCGGCCGTGTTCCACATCATCAACCACGCGACGTTCAAAGCCGCCCTGTTTATGACCGCCGGGATCGTAGACCACGAAACCGGTACCCGCGACATCAAGCGACTGGGCGGGTTGCGGCATCTGATGCCGATCACATTCACCATCGGAACTATCGCGGCGCTGTCCATGGCAGGTCTGCCGCCACTGAACGGGTTCCTGTCAAAGGAAATGATGCTTGAGGAAACCACCCACACCACATGGCTGCATTCGCATTATCTGGTTCCCGGTCTTGCCGTTTTGGCTGCACTATTTTCAGCGGCCTATTCCTTCCGCTTTGTCAGCCATGTCTTCCTGGGCCCCAAACGTGCCGAGTATCCCGCGCATCCGCACGACCCGCCTGTCGGACTGTGGCTGGCTCCGGCGTTCCTGGTGGTGCTGGTCGTCCTGATTGGGCTGTATTCCAAAGCCATCGTCGGCCCTCTGGTCGCGGTGGTGGCAGGCGCGGTCATTGGTGGGGAAAAGCTGCCTTATTATTCGCTGAAACTGTGGCACGGCTTCACACCGGCGCTTTATATGTCAGTGGTTGCGACGCTGGGCGGCCTGTTCCTGCTTTCCCTGCACAGACGCGGCGAGCAGATCTGGAACACCCTGCCCCGCCCCGAGGCCAAGGTGATCTTCGAGGCGGTGATTCACGCCCTGACCCAACTCAGCCGCTGGATCACCGACGGGCTGCATAACGGCGTTCTCAGCCGCTATGCGGCCATCATGATCGTGTTCACGGTCGGGCTTGGGTATTACGGCTATTACACCGGTACAATCGGGATCGAAACGCGTGTTCCACTGCCCGCCCCGATCATCCCGATCATTGGCTGGATCTGTCTTGTGGGCGCGACGATCGCAATCATGTGGTTCCACCGCAACCGTTTGCTGTCGCTGGTATTGATCGGTGTGGTCGGCCTGATCGTCTCGATGGCCTTCAACTATCTCTCGGCGCCAGATCTGGCCCTGACGCAGATCTCGGTCGAGGTGGTGACGATGATCCTGCTTCTGCTGTCGCTGAACTTCCTGCCTACCGATACACCCTGGGACAGCAGCGCCGCCCGGCGGTGGCGCGACGCAGCCATCTCGGTGGTCGCGGGGATCGGGACGGGTGCGCTGATCTATGCCCTGATGTTGCGCGATTTCGCCTTCCCGACAATCTCGGAATTCCATCTGGCCAACTCTTACAAAGGCGGCGGCGGCACCAACGTCGTGAACGTGATCCTCGTGGATTTCCGTGGCTTTGATACGTTTGGCGAGATCATCGTTCTGGGCATCGCCGCGCTGATCATCTTTGCCCTGACTGAATCCGTGCTGGGCAGCAACGTGCGCGCGTATCTTCTGAACCGCAAACCGCATTGGCCCCAGTCGGGGGATTCACACCCGCTGATGATGGTGGTTGCGACCCGCGTGATGATGCCCATCGCGCTGATGGTCGGTGCTTATATCTTCTTCCGGGGCCACAACCAGCCGGGCGGCGGGTTCATCGCGGGTCTGATCGTGGCGATTGCCTTCCTGATGCAGTACATGGCCAGTGGCTACACCTGGGCGATTGAGCGGCAGCGGTTCTATTACCACGGCACAATCGGCTGGGGTGTCCTGATTGCGGCAGCCACCGGGATTGGCGCGTGGTTCAATGACCGCCCGTTCCTGACCAGCGATTTCGGCTATATTCACTGGCCGCCGCTAGAAGAGTTTGAATGGGCCACCGCAATCCTGTTCGATACCGGCGTATTCCTTGCTGTTCTGGGTGCGGTGATGCTTGCGCTGGACAGCCTGTCGCGCTTTGCATGGCAACCGGGCATGGCACAGGAATTCCCGATGGACATCAATCCGCTGCGGGATGATCCGCCAGAAGAAGACAACGAGAAGGAGCCGGCCTGATGGAAGCGCTTGTAGCCTCTGCCGTGGGCGTGATGACCGCCGCCGGGATTTTCCTGATCCTGCGCCGCCGTACGTTCCCCGTCATTCTGGGCCTGTCTCTGATCACCTATGCGGTGAACGTTTTCCTGTTCGCCACCGGGCGGCTCGCCCTGGACGCGCCCGCCGTTCTGAACAAGTACAAGGACGTGCCATATACCGATCCGCTGCCGCAGGCGCTGGTGCTGACTGCCATCGTGATCTCGTTCGGCATGACGGCGGTGATCGTGATGATCGCGCTCAGCGCATATCTGTCGGCCAAGGATGACCATATCGACATGGCCGCCCACGACAGCACGGACGCTTCGGGAGAAGACGCATGAATCACTGGATCGTTGCGCCGATCGTCCTGCCCGCGATCCTGGCCCCGTTCATCATCATGGTGCTGCGTTACCATCTGGACCTGCAGCGCATCTTTTCGGTCGCGGGTGTTGTCGCCCTGCTGGGCGTCGCCCTGACCATCACCGCACAGGCCACCGGCGGGGATATTCAGGTTTACGAACTAGGAGACTGGCCCGCCCCGTTCGGGATTGTCATGGTTCTGGACCGGCTCTCGGCCATGATGGTTCTGCTGACGGCGCTGTTGGCTCTGCCGATTGTGCTGTATGCCATTGCCTCGGGCTGGGATGAACGCGGCAAACACTTTCACGCCCTGTTCCACTTCCAGCTTATGGGTGTGTGCGGCGCGTTCCTGACCGGTGACGCATTTAACCTGTTCGTGTTCTTCGAGGTTCTGCTGATCGCATCTTATGGTCTGATGACCCATGGTGGCGGTGCGGTACGGCTCAAGGCCGGTGTACAATACGTGGCCTATAACCTGCTGGGCTCGACTCTGTTCCTGTTTGCCCTCGGCACGCTCTATGCGGTGACCGGGACATTGAACATGGCGGATATGGCGGTGCGCGTGGCGGAAATCCCGGTCGAGGATACCGCCCTGTTGCGCGTAGGTGCTGTTTTGCTGCTACTGGTGTTCTGCATCAAAGCGGCCGTCTTGCCGTTGCATTTCTGGCTGCCCGCCAGCTACGCCAACGCCCCGCTGCCGGTCGCAGCGCTGTTTGCGATCATGACCAAGGTCGGGGCTTATTCGATCCTGCGGATGTATACGCTGGCCTTTGGTCCCGAGGTTGAGGTGACCCAGGGTCTTGTCGGATCATGGCTGCAACCTGCGGCGTTGGTGACCCTGGCTGTCGGAGCGATTGGCATTCTGGGATCAAAGCACATCGCCCGAATGGTGGCGTTCTGCGCCATCGCCTCGATGGGCACTCTGCTGATTGCCATTTCGCTGTTCAGCGAGACCGCAGCGGCAGCGGCACTGTACTACATCTTCCACTCGACGCTGGCGACGGCGCTGATGTTCCTTGTGGCTGATCTGGTGATGCAGCGCAGGGGCGGCGCGATTTCGCCCTCCAAACCCATGCCTCAGAGCGGCCTGATCTCAGCCCTGTTCTTCGTCGGAGCCATCGCTCTGGCCGGAATGCCGCCGCTGTCCGGCTTCATCGGCAAGCTGCTGGTGCTTGACGCCGCCCGGGATGCGCCGGATGCCAACGCGATCTGGGCCGTGATCCTGATCGGTTCCTTCATTACAATTGTCGGGCTAGCTCGCGCAGGAACCATGATCTTCTGGAAAAGCCACGACGCCCAGCACAACACCGAACCCGACCCCGAAAACGACGAAGAGGTCGTGGCCCTGCCCGCCCCTGAACCGCAACCCGGCCTTGCCTTTACCGCAGTGTTCGGCGCCGTCGCGGGACTTGTGCTGTTGACCTTCTTTGCGGGGCCCGCGTTACAATATGCCAGCAAGACGGCCGCGCAATTGTATACGCCGGATGACTACATCTCAGCCGTATTGGGAGTGGACGAATGATCAGATTGCTTCACAGGATATTTCCGCACCCGCATCTGACAGTCCTGCTGACTTTTGTCTGGATTTTGCTGGCAAATTCGCCTTCGCTGAACTCTCTGGTGTTTGGTCTGATCCTGGGGATCATCATTCCCTTCATCACCCAACCCTATTGGCCCGACCGTCCCAAGCTGCGCAACTGGCCCATGATCGTCGAATACATGCTGGTTGTTCTGTGGGATATCGTCATCGCCAACATCGCTGTTGCGCGGATCATATTGCTGAAACGTGACGCGGATCGAGAGCCGAACTGGGTCTGCATCCCGCTTGAGCTACGCACGCCCGAAGCAATCACGGTGCTGGCCGGAACCATTACCATGACCCCGGGAACGGTCAGCTGCGATCTGTCTGCGCAAGGGCACAACCTTCTGGTTCACTGCCTTGATGCGCCCGATCCCGAAGCAGTTCGCGATCAGATCAAAGACCGGTACGAACGCAGGCTAAAGGAGATCTTCGAATGATCATGGACTATGCGATCTGGTTTACCTTCGCCTGCTTCGGAGCCGCCATCATGATGTGTCTGTGGCGGATCATCACAGCCGACGGTGTCGGGACCCGCGTTCTGGCGCTGGATACGATGGTGATCAACACGATTGCGTTGATGATCCTGTATGGCCTTGCCCTGGGAACCGAGATTTTCTTCGAATCCGCAATGATCATCGCCATGCTGGGCTTCGTTTCGACCGTGGCCTATGCGCGCTTCATGCTGCGCGGAAATATCATCGAGTGAGGGCGGAATGACTTTCATCTTCGAACTGTTCATCGCCTTTTTCCTGATTGTCTCGGGCATTTTCGGCTTTGTCGGCTCGTTCGGCATGATCAAGCTGAAAGACCCGATGTCGCGACTGCACGCGCCGACAAAGGCGACGACGCTGGGCGTGGGCGGCGTTTTGCTGGCCTCGATCGCTCATTCGGTGCTGCTGGAAGGCAAACTGTCGCTGCATGAACTGCTGATCACGCTGTTTTTGTTCCTGACCGCTCCGATCACGGCCCTGTTCATTGCCAAATGGCATATTCATCGGCATGAAAAATCCAGCGATCTGCCGGATGCGGGCGAGGATGAACTTTGGGCCACGCACGCGGTCGAGCAGGTCGAGGACGTCCCTGACCACAGCAAGAACTGAACCTCATGCATACACCACCGCTGCCTCTGACCCGCGATCTGGTTTTGATAGGCGGCGGGCATACGCATGCTTTGGTACTGAGACAATGGGGCATGAACCCGCTACCCGGTGCGCGGCTGACGGTCATCAACCCCGGTCCCACCGCGCCTTATTCGGGAATGCTGCCTGGTTACGTCGCCGGGCATTACGACCGGTGGGAGCTGGATATCGATCTGGTCCGTCTGTCCCGGTTCGCGGGGGCGCGCGTTGTTCTGGGGGCCGTTGAAGGGATCGACAGTGCGCAGCAGCGGGTTCACGTCCCGGGCTATCCTCCGATCGCGTTCGACGTCGCGTCGGTCAATGTCGGGATCACGTCCGACATGCCCGCCCTTCCGGGGTTTGGTGATCACGCGATCCCGGCCAAACCGCTGGGTCCGTTTGCCGCGCGATGGGCAAGTTATCTGGACGGAACCGGCCCTGCCTCGGTTGCCGTCATTGGCGGCGGTGTGGCCGGGGTCGAGCTTGTCATGGCCATGGCACATGCGCTGAAGTCCAAAGGACGCAGCGCGCAGGTCACCCTGATCGACAATGCGCAGGCCCTGACGGCCACAGGGACCAAGGCCGCTGCCACCATCCGCCGGGCGATGGACGCACTTGGGGTCGAGGTGATCGAAAACGCGCCGATCTCGCACCTCGCTGAAGGCCAGATCGTATTACAGGACGGTCGCCAGATTTCCGCAACATTCATCACCGGGGCCGCCGGGGCACGGCCGTACGACTGGATGGCACAGTCAGGGTTAGAGCTGCAGGACGGCTACATTCGGGTCAACGGGTTTCTTCAGTCCAGCTCGCCCACGATCTTTGCCGCCGGTGATTGCGCCCATCTTGCAGACAACCCGCGCCCCAAAGCCGGGGTCTATGCGGTCCGTGAGGCGCCGGTTCTGTTCGACAACCTGCGTGCGGCGCTTGGGGCGGGTCAGATGCGGCGGTATCAACCGCAAAAAGACTATCTCAAGCTGATTTCGTTGGGGGGTAAGGCAGCGTTGGCGGAACGGCTGGGCACTTCGTTCAGCGGGTCCCTGATGTGGAAATGGAAAAACCACATCGATCAGACATTCATGAACAAATTCCGAAACCTGCCAAGCATGAAAGCGCCGGCTTTGCCACGGCACCATGCAGCCGGATTGCAAGAGGCACTCGGCAAAGCGCCCCTGTGCGGCGGGTGCGGCGCAAAGGTCGGGCGGGGTGCGTTGCAAAACGCGTTGGAGGGTCTTTCCCCGCCCGGTCGCACCGATGTAACGCCCCTGCCCGGTGATGATGCGGCCCTGCTGACAACTGGCGGGGCGCGGCAGGTCATGACCACAGACCATTTGCGCAGCATCACTGATGACCCGGTCCTGATGACACGCATCGCAGCCGTACACGCACTGGGGGATATCTGGGCAATGGGTGCACAGCCGCAGGCCGCCACCGTGACGATCATACTGCCGCGCTTGTCACCTGACCTGCAACATCGCACCATGGCCGATATCATGGCCACTGCCGATGAGACCATGCGCGCAGCCGGTGCTGATATTGTCGGCGGCCACAGCTCGATGGGTGACGAGATGACCATCGGATTTACCCTCACCGGGTTGTGCGAAAACGATCCGATCACCCTGTCCGGTGGCAAACCAAGGGATGCCTTGATCCTGACCAAACCGTTGGGCAGCGGCGTATTGATGGCCGCCGAGATGTCCGGTCAGGCCGACGGTGCCTGGGTCGCTGCAGCCTATCGCCAGATGATACAGAAACAGGGCGAGGCCGCGCGGATTCTCAGCGCCGCTCATGCAATGACGGATGTTACAGGGTTTGGGCTGGCGGGCCACCTGAGCGGCCTGTGCGAAGCCTCGGATTGCGGAGCCTCGATTGATCTGGAGGCTGTCCCTCTGATGATGGGCGCATTGGACCTCAGCAACAGCGGCGTCCGTTCGTCGATCTTCAACGACAATCGGGCAATTGCCTATGATCTGCCCGAAGGAGGCAAGGCCGATCTCTTGTTCGATCCGCAAACTGCCGGAGGTCTGTTGGCCGCCGTTCCCCCCGATGATGCGCAGAAACTGTGCGAAGAGTTGCGACATGCAGGATACCCCGCGGCCATCATCGGGCTCCTGACCGACCAGCCCGGTCTGCGTCTTCAAAGCTGAGACAGAATATCTTCGATCCCGTCCACCGCCGCCTCCAGACCTGCATCCTGCAGCGAAGGGACCTCGATCTGCGCAAGGATGTCAGCCTTTCGGCTGCGGCTGGACTTCGCATAGGCCGGGTCGTAGTGCTGCTCCATCAGCGCGCGGGTCAGCGCGTGTTTGTCGCCTGATCTGAGCAGCGTCAGCCAACCGTCGACCACCGTATGCCCACGATGAAAGCGCAGGGGCGACAGGCGGTCCTGCAACCGAGCAGTATCCGACAGAATATCGTCATAAGCTTCGACCAGATAGGCCGTGCGCGCCTCGATCGGCGCGTTGACCTGAATGCGCGGCGCTGCACACAGCGCCGTCCAAAGCGAAGGCGGGACGATCAGCGTGCCGATCTTGGACGATTCCGCCTCGACCACCACAGGGCGCGCCGGATCAAAGGCACATAACGCAGCGGCCAGCGCGGATTCAAAAGCCTTCTGGGCAGGTTGCCCGCCCGGTCGTTCGCCCAGTAGCGACCCACGATGATTGGCCAACCCTTCCAGATCCAGCACCTGAGCGCCACGGGCATCCAGCCGCGCCAGAATCTCGGTCTTGGCCGTGCCGGTATAGCCGTCCAGCGCGATCAGACGATGAGGAAGCCGGTCTTGATACAGGTATCTGTTCACCAGACGGCGGTAGGTCCGATATCCGCCCTCGATCACATCCGCCCGCCAGCCGATCTGCTGCAACATCCATGCACACGACCCGGACCGCTGCCCCCCCCGCCAACAATAGACAAGCGGTCGCCAACCGCCCTCATGATGGGACAGGCGGTGTTCGATATGATTGGCAGCATTGCGAAAGACCAGGGCCGCACCCAGTTTGCGAGCCAGAAACGGGCTTTGCTGGACATATATGGTGCCCACCTCGGCCCGCTCGTCATTGTCCAGAACCGGAAGGTTGATTGCTCCGGGCAGGTGATCCTCGGCAAATTCCGCCGGGCTGCGCACGTCGATCACCGCGTCGAACGTATGCGCGTAAAGCTGAGGCAAGCTGATGAATGTCTGAACCATGCCAGCGGTTTATCCTGCGCTGAACTGATATGAAAGCGCAACTGTCAGGCCGCGATAGGAGCGATCAAGTCCGGTCCGCTGGCGCGGTTCGAATTGACCGCCGTATCCACCCGGTGAAACTGCAAAATATCTTCGGCTCCGGGGCGCATCAGACGCACCGCCCCTTTGCCCAATTCGCCCAACCATAACGGCCAGTCGGCGGGTTCGAGGATCAGGGGCATACGGTGATGAATAACCCCGAGATTGGTATTGGCCTGCGTCGTGACAATCGCGCATGTCCCCTGCCGGTTGTCCTCGGCTCCCCAATTCTGCCAGACGCCCGCAAAGGCAATCGGTGCGCCATCTGCGCGGTGGATGTACCAGGGCAGGCGTTGCCCCTCTTCGGTTTTGGTCCATTCGAAAAAACCGGTCGCAACGATCAGACATCGCCGTTCCCGGCAAGCCGAACGGAACGCAGGTTTTTCCGCCAGCGTCTCGGCCCGCGCGTTGATCAGCAGGGGCCCGGCGGTTTCGGTCTTGTACCAATGCGGAAGAAACCCCCACCGCAGCGCATCAAGGCGCCGCACCCCGTCCGAGGACCGGATCACATGCACCTGATTGGTTGGGCAAATGTTGTAATTGGGTACATCTGGCAGCGCATTTGCCGGGCGCGCGGCAAACAGTTGTGCCATCGCATCATTTGGAAGAGTTATTGCAAACCGTCCACACATCAGCAATGAACCCCTCATCCTTTCATACCGGCACAGGTCTTGCGCGCTTATGGCACATCAAACAGCGAAATCCCTCAAGAACAAAGCGCTGGATGATCTCAATGCCGGAAAACTGCCGCAAGCGCTCAAGAAGGCGCTGTTGGGAGTAAAAAAATTCCCGAAAGATCCGGATTACCACGCCATTGCCGGGTTCGTTCTGACCGAACAACGGCAGTATCGCAAATCCATCCCCCATTTTGCAGCGGCTGCGAAACAGAAACCGAACGATCCGCAATTTGCCGAGAATTTAGCCAACGCGCTGCTTCAAACCGGTCAGTTGCTGCAGGCTTTGTCTTTTGCCGAAAGAAAGCTTGAGCAGTTTCCCGGCAACACGGAACTTGCGCGGGTAGTGGATGAAATCGAGCTGAAAGGCAAAAACTGGCGCGAGGTGATTGCAAACGCCTCGGATCGACTGAACACGCGCCCTGACGATGCAAATGTGCTGGCCATCCGCAGCCGCGCATATGAGCGTATTGGCTTTGAGCAACACAGCACGGACGACATCAAACGCGCCTATGCACTGGACCCGACATCAGAGGCAGTCGCCTTTCAAATGGCCCGGAACCTGCATCACGCGGGCGACAAATCGGGGTGCCTGCGCATTCTGCGGGACATTCTGAAGACATCTCCCGGCCATGAGGCCTCGTTGCTTCAACTCTCGTCGGTTGTCCCCAAAGATCAGGCGTCGGAATGGCTGAAACAGGTAGAAGATGCGATAACCGGTCTGGGCCATGCGTCTGATAAGCTGGAATTCGCAAAGGCTCAGCTGATAATGTTGCAAGACGGGTTGGAGACGGCCCTGCCACAGTTTGCCCGCGCCAACGCGATGCAGCAGGCTGGGAATCCTTATGTCGCTGCGGATGAAGAAAACAAGTTGGACCGGATTTGTCAGCTATTCCCGGACGCATCGACGTTGGCAAAGTCGGGACATTCCACCGCGCCGGTGCCGATCTTTGTAATCGGTCAACCGCGTTCGGGCACCACTTTGATGGAAATGATGCTGAGTGCAGGACCTGATATTGCCGGGTGCGGAGAACTGGCTTTGGGGACCGATCTGTCCTTGCCCTACATCGATGACGGCAAGGATTTTGGCGAGGCAGAAGCCCGCGAATACGCGCAGGAATTCATACGGCTGATGCCGCCGATCCCTGACGGTTCGGTCGCCTTTGTCGATAAGATGCCTCACAACTACCAGCTGGTCGGCTTCCTGCTGTCGGCGTTCCCAAACGCTAAGGTCATCAACATGCTGCGCGATCCGCGCGATGTCGGGCTGTCAAAGTGGATCCGCCGGTTTCCCGTCGGGGGCATGCGCTATGCTTCGGACCTTGCGGCCATTGCCCATTCGGCCAACCTGTATCGCCGTTACATGAGCCATTGGAATGATCTGTTCGGCGACCGTATTCTGACAGTCTCATATGAAAATCTGGTTCAGGACCCCGAAGCCCACAGCCGATCCGTCGCTGCGTTCTGCGGGATCGAATGGCATGATCGGATGACACGGCCCGAGGAAAACACCAAACATGTGCGGACCGCCAGTGTCGATCAGGTGCGCGAAGGTATCTCGGCCAGGTCGGTCGGGGGCTGGCGTGCAGTTGCCGACCACATTCAGCCCATGCTTGCCGGGTTTGACCCGAACCTTTGGCCCGAATACGATTGGGACTGACCCGATTTCCAATGCAAAGACCGCCCGGCCAGGGCGGTCTTTTTTCTTAATTCCCAGCAGGTTATTTCTGCTTGATTCGCCCATCCAGATAAGGCTGATACGGTGCGTTCTTGGCCAGATATTCTGCGGTGACATCTGCAAGATCCGGGCCAAAATCATAGGCATTCTTGTCATCACCCGAGAACATCTTGTACCCGTCACCCCCGTTGCGGACATAGTTGTTGGTCACCACGCCATAGACCTTGTCCATCTCAAGCGGCCGCCATTCGCCGTCATGGTTGACCTCGACAAGCGTGATACGTTCGTTGGTCGCGCCTTCGGGATCGAACTCATAGCGCATCCCCGCGACTTGTGGGAACCGGCCGTTCTTTTCCTCTTCATCGAACTGCGCCATGCCGTTTTCCAGCGCCGCCTTGATGGTCGCGCCGTCGGTCTGGAAGGTGGACAGCGTGTTCTGGAACGGCAGAACCAGAACAACTTCGCCCTGGGTGATGTCACCCACGTCGATGCTGGTCCGCAGACCGCCGCCATTCTGGATCGCGATCTGAACGCCCTGATCCTTGACCCGGTCCAGCATCGCGTCAGCCACAAGGTTGCCCATCTCGCATTCCATGTGGCGGCAGGAGTCCCGCGCGCCGTCAATCGGAGCAGCGGCAGAGGCAACCACGCGCTGCTTCATCTCTTCGATCGGAGCCCCCATTTCGGCCACGCGGGCTGCGATATCGGGGTCAGGGGTGACGGATGCGTCCAGCAGGATCGGCTCACCTTCGGCCGAGATCAGATTGCCGTCGTCATCAAAGGTCAGCGTGATCTCACCGAGATATTTGGAATAGGCATAGGCCTGCACGACCGGGACATCGCCCACCATGGTCGGATAGGCACCCGCCGCACCGTCCTGCGTGTTGGACAACAGCGTGTGCGAATGGCCGCCAATGACAAGGTCCAGGCCCGGCACCTGTTCGGCGATTTTCATATCCTTGGACAGGCCCACATGGTTAAGGGCAATGACGATATCCACGCCTTCGTCCTGCAATGCAGCTACATCCGCCCGCAGGCTTTCGATTTCGTCCTGAAAGACAACATCGTCGCCCGGGCTGGACGTATCGACCGTATCGGTGGCCAGCGCGGACACAATGCCGATCTTCTTGCCGCCGACATCCAGAACAAGATGATTGTCGACCTTGCCTTTCAACTCTGCCGACGATGACAGATCGAGATTGCCCGAGATTACGGGGAAACTGACTGCGTCGATAAAGGCGGCCAGACCTTCCGGCCCATCGTCAAATTCATGATTACCGACAGCCATGGCGTCATAACCGATGGCGTCCATGAACTCGGCCTCTGCCGCACCTTTATAGGTTGTATAAAACAATGAGCCCTGAAACGGATCACCAGCATCCAGCAGCAGAACGTTCTGGTCCTGCAACGCGTCCCGACGGGCATCGACGATGGTTTTCAGCCGTGCAACGCCGCCGAAACATTTGCCTTCGGCCTCGCCCTCGGCGTCACAGGTGGAATCGTATTTGTTGATGGATTCGATCCGGCTGTGAATGTCATTGGTGTGCAAAATGGTCAGCTTGTATTCGGCTGCGGCTATGCCAGCGGTCAGGCCCAGAATGGCGGCTGATGCCAGAAAACGGGTGAACATCTGGAAACTCCCTGTTGTTATTTGCGGCGATGGTGCGCCGTGTCGCAGAAAGAGTCAAAGGGGGAAATCCGGCTTGATTCTACCCGTCGCGCGGGGCATCACCGGCACATGTTGATATACAAGATTTTCCGCGCCGACGAATGGGCGGCATTGCAGGCCGAAGGGGCCACTGACGGGGCGCCGATAGATGTGGCCGATGGCTATGTGCACTTCTCGACAGCCACTCAGGCAGCTGAAACCGCTGCAAAGCACTTTGCCGGTATCGATGGTCTGACCCTGCTGGCCTGCGATGCCGAAGCCATGGGTGACGACCTGAAATGGGAGGTGTCGCGCGGGGATGCACTGTTCCCGCATCTCTATCGTCAGATCCGCCTCAGCGATGTCGTGTGGTCGCACCCTCTGCCTTACGACGGACAGGCGCATCAGTTTCCGGAGCGGATGGAATGACCGGATTTGTGGACCCCGACCGCGCCCAGTTCGAGGCGTTCAAGGGGCTCGACCGGGACCATCCGATCGAGATGCTCAATCTGGTCCGGTTTCGCGCCCGGGCGGTGTATCCGGCGGGACATGATCTGGCGGATGCCGGGCTGACTGGCGCGCAGGCCTACCGCAACTATGGCAGAGACACCGCGCCGATCATCGCGCGGCTGGGCGCGTCGATCTTGTGGCGCGGCGCGTTTCAAACCACGTTGATTGGCCCCGAGGACGAACAATGGGACGCCGTCTTCATTGCACGTTACCCGACCGCGCATGCATTTCTTGAGATGGTCACCGATCCGGATTACCAACGCGCAGTTGTGCACCGGCAAGCCGCCGTAGAAACCTCGCGCCTGATCCGCTGCGCGCCGACCCAAGGCGGAGAAAGCTTCGGATGAGACTGACCGAGAAACTGGGCCTTGCTGCCCTGCACAAGCTGGACCCGGAAACTGCCCATGGCCTGTCAATCAAGGCCTTAAAGGCGGGGCTGGCCCCCATGCCGGGGCCGATCACTTCACCACGGTTGCGCACGCAGATCGCGGGTCTGGACCTGCCCAACCCGGTCGGGCTGGCCGCCGGGTTCGACAAGAACGGCGAGGTTCTGACCCCGCTGTCCCGCACAGGTTTCGGGTTTATCGAGGTCGGCGCAGTGACGCCGCGCCCGCAGCCGGGCAACCCCAAGCCCCGACTGTTTCGTCTGACCGAAGACAAGGCGGCCATCAATCGGTTTGGGTTCAATAACGAAGGCATGGAGGTGATGGCAGATCGCCTCTCCACGCGCCCCAGGGATGCCGTGATTGGCCTGAACCTCGGCGCGAACAAGGACGGCGAAGACCGGCCCGGAGATTTTGCAAAAGTGCTTGCCCATTGTGCGGCGCATCTGGATTTTGCCACAGTCAATGTCTCTTCGCCCAATACCGAAAAGCTGCGCGATCTGCAGGGCAAAGCCGCCCTCGGAGCATTGCTGTCCCGCGTGATCGACACGCGCAACACCCTGCCCCGCCCTTTACCCGTCTTCCTGAAGATTGCGCCCGATTTATCGGAGGCCGAGATTCAGGACATCGCGGATGTGGCGCAGGAAAGCGGCGTGGACGCCGTGATTGCAACCAACACAACCCTGTCCCGAGATGGGCTGCGCAGTCGTCACAAGACGGAAACGGGTGGCTTGTCCGGTGCACCGCTGTTCGAAAAGTCCACCCGCGTTCTGGCGCAGCTCAGCCACATTACCGGCGGGCAAATTCCCCTGATCGGCGTTGGCGGGATAAGTTCGGCAGAACAGGCCTATGCAAAGATTTGCGCCGGGGCCTCGGCGGTGCAGTTCTATACTGCGATGGTCTATGGCGGCATCTCACTGGCTTCTGATATCGCGCGCGGCTTGGATGACTTGCTTGCACGCGACGGGTTCACATCTGTCGCACAGGCCGTTGGCAGCAAACGAGAGGACTGGCTGTGATTGAATACTGGCACAACCCCCGCTGTTCGAAATCCCGCGCCGGTCTTGCGCTGCTGGAACAGAACGGCGCACAGATTGAGACACGCAAATATCTTGAGAACCCACCTTCGGAACATGAAATCCGTACCGTGATTGAGCGGCTTGGGATCCGCGCCATTGAGATGATGCGGACCGGCGAGAAGCGATTCAAGGAACTGGAATTGTCCAAGACAAGCCCCGAAGACCTACTGATCCGGGCCATGGCCGAAAACCCGATCCTGATCGAACGTCCCCTGGCCATAGCGGGCGAAAAGGCCGCCATCGGTCGCCCGCCGGAAAACCTGTTGAAGCTGCTTTAGGTCACCTGTGCCTCGAGCCTGGGGTAACGCCAGCCCATCGTCACCCCGCGTGCCGTGTTCAGAACCATCAGGGCGGCCCAAAGCCCGTGATTGCCCAGCGCCGGGACCAGAATGAACAGGGCCACCACGTAGATGGCGACGGATTGGATCATCGCGTTGCGCATGGCGCGGGTCCAGGTGGCCCCGATATAGATGCCGTCGAACATCCAGCTTGCGACCCCGATCACGGGCGCAATTGCGGCCCAGAACAGGAATTCTCGGGCCGCGATGCGAACATCGGGTGCGGTGGACATCAGGTCGATCAACGCAGGCCCGGCCAGATAGAACAGGACCCCAAGCGCAACCGCGCCACCGGCCCCCCACTGCGAGGCCATCACGGCCGCCTGTCGCACCTTGTGCCTGTCGCGAGCCCCCACCGCGCCGCCCACCAGAGCCTCGGCCGAAAAGGCGAAACCATCCAGCGCAAAGGCCGTGATCTCAAGGAATTGCAGCAGCACCTGATTTGCCGCCAGATTGACGTCTCCAAGGTCAGAGCCAACGAACAGAAACGTGGTGAACGAGCCCGTCAGAAGCACCGACCGGATCATGATATCGGCGTTCACCTTCAGCATCCGGCGCAGACGCGCCGCGTCAAATATCCGCGGCCAGTCTTTCCACTGGTTCCCGGCAAAGGCGCTGCGACATAACCAAAGGCCCAGCGCCAGCCCGGTCCATTCGGCGATCAGCGTGGCAATGGCCACGCCTTCCACGCCCCAGCCGAGACCCAGCACAAACCACAGATCCAGAAGAATGTTCAGCCCGTTCATCCAGACCTGCAACAAAAACACGCCGCGCGTGCGTTCGATTGCGATCAGCCAGCCTGTCACCGCATAAAGCGCAATGGTAGCCGGTGCGCCCCAGATGCGGATCTGCAGATAATCCCGGGTCAGTGCCTCGACCTCGGGGCTGGCTGGGGACAGGGCAAATGCGCCCCAGAACACCCAGATCTGGGTCAGGATAAACAGCACCCCCGCCGTACCGCCCAGCAACAGGCCCCGCATCAGCAGCGCGCCGGTTTCGGCCACATCCCCTGCCCCGCGCGCCTGAGCCGCCAGGCCGGTCGTGCCCATACGCAAAAAGCCGAACATCCAATAGAGCGCAGACAGTATGACCGCCCCCATGCCAACGGCCCCGATCGGGGCTGCCAGACCCATCTGCCCGACAACGCCGGTATCCACGGCGCCCAGAATCGGCACCGTGGCGTTGGACAACACGATCGGCGCTGCAACCTTCAGCACCCGTTTGTGCGTGATGGGCGCCGAAACCGTCTGCATCGCGGCTTACTGGTCGCCGGTCGGAGGCTGCGGCATCAGGAAATGCCCTGTAGCCTGCGCAAACAACCGGGCATGATTGTCCTGCCACGCCTCGACCCGAACCGAGGCATAGCGCCGCCCGGACCGGCTGATAAACGCCCGGGCATAGGCATCGCGCGGCAGACCGGATCGCAAATAGTCGACCGTGAAATCAATCGTCTTGGGAAAGCGAATCCGACCATCGGTCAGCAGGTCATCAGCATCGATCTCACCACTTTCGATCTGCGGAAACATATGCTCCCAGCTGAGCGTGATGACGGCTGTGACCTCCAGAAACGCCGCCGTCACACCGCCGTGCAAAGCTGGCAGAAACGGGTTACCGATCAGTTTCTGGTCAAAATTCAGCACGCCGGTCAATTCATCACCGCGCCGGTCAAAGCTGATATTCAGAAACTGGATGTAAGGCACCCCTTCGACCAGCGCGTTCAGCGCAGCGTCGCGGCGGTGCTTGACCACCTGCATGGGTTCAGGACGAGGGCGCGCCATCTACCGGCTCTCGACCGTGAACGACCCTGATGCCGTCGCCACCGGGTGGTCCGTGTCATCATCCATCGCGGTCGCCCGGACAAATGCCACATTGCGCGTAATATGATAGCAGACGGCCCGGGTTCGGATTGTCTGACCGGGTGACGCAACCCGCATATAGTCAATGCGCAGGCCAATCGTCGCTGTCGCCCCCGGTGCTGCCGGGTGGCTCATGACCGCAGCCCCGCAACAGGTGTCCATGATGGTTGAAACAGCGCCGCCATGGATCACTCCGGTCCGGGGGTCGCCGATCAGCTGCTCATTGTAAGGCATGGTGATCTCGGCTTCTCCCTCCCCCAAATAGGTCAGGTCCAGACCCAGAGCCTTTGCATGGGGAATCGCCTCGATAAACTGGCGCGCCAATACTGTTTTGTCCGTCATAGCATGCGGTCCTGTCCTGTGTTGCACCCTTTATGGGCTTGCGACGTGGCAAAGGGCAAGCCTGCCTGTTGCGCTTGGTCGCAGCACGCCATAACCTGTCGCCAAGGAGATCAGGAATGCCCGGCAACCGTTTGTCATTCAAAGAGATGTGCGCCGAGTTCGACGTAACCCCGCGCACCCTGCGCTATTATGAGTATATTGAACTGCTGCAACCTGAACGCGAGGGGCGATCGCGGTTCTACGGCCCCCGGGAATGCGCGCGCATGACCCTGATCCTGCGCGGCCGCAAATACGGTTTCCCGCTGGAAGACATCCGCCAATGGCTTCTGATCTACGAAGACAAAGGGAACGAAGCCCAGATGGCGGCCTTCGTGAAAATGGCCGATGAGCAAATGAAAGAGCTGCTGCAACAGCGTCAGCAGCTGGATGAAGCCATCGAGGCCTTGCAGCAGATGCGCGATCAAACTGCCAAATCACTGGGCTGAGCCTGCCCTCTACCGTACACCCCGGCTGATTTTTTCGTGAACTGTGAACCGCTGAAGCCGGTTTTCCCAGACAAACCCTTGGGTTGTGCCGTCACGTCACACTCGGATTTTCCTGCCATCCGCATCTTGACGCGCAAGGAAGCCACGTCAACTTTGAATGTGACGTAGCGTTTGCATTACGTGAACGTCATCTCCGTGTTGTAAACAGCGCATCGACTGCGCAACTGACTTTGATAGACGCCAGCGACGAGAGAAATGAAACGATGACCGAAGACCTGATGACCATCCGCGAAATGTGTGAAACCTATGATGTCACACCTCGCACCCTGCGGTTCTATGAGGCCAAAGAACTTCTGTTTCCGATCCGCGAAGGACAGAAACGCCTGTTCACCAAGCGGGATCGTGCTCGACTCAAGCTGATCCTGCGGGGGAAGCGCTTTGGGTTCAGCCTCGAGGAAATCCGGCAACTGCTGGACCTGTACCATGTGGGCGACCAGCAGATGACCCAGATGACGCGCACATTCGAAATTGCGCGCGAGCGTCTGGCAGATATGGAAGCCCGCCGGGAAGAGCTGTCTCAGGCTATCGACGATCTGAAAGAGCAGTTGCGCTGGGGCGAAAAAGTCATCGCCTCGATGAAAACCGAAAAAAACGCCGCAGAATAAATCTGCCGGTCCCTCGAAGACCTGAATTTTAAAGGGAGCGTCACATGCCCGTTTATAACGCGCCAACCAAAGACATGCAGTTCATCCTGCACGAAGTGCTCAACATCTCGGGATCCGACACTCCCGGCTATTCCGAGCTTGAAGCCGAATTTACAGGCGCTGTGCTGGAAGAAGCCGGCAAAATCTCGACCAATGTATTGCAGCCTCTGAACGTGGTTGGCGACACCGAAGGCTGTCGTCTGGAGAACGGTGTTGTTTACACGCCAACCGGGTTCAAGGACGCCTTCGAGCAGATGAAAGAAGGCGGCTGGACCGGTCTGGATATGCCCGAGGACTATGGCGGGCAGAATATGCCCTACGTCATGGGCACGGCAGTCGGCGAAATGTTCTCGGGCGCGAACCAGGCGTTTGTGATGTACCAAGGCCTGACCCACGGCGCGGCCTCGGCCATTCTTGCGCACGGCACTGAAGAACAGAAGAATACCTATCTGCCCAATATGGTCACCTGTGAATGGACCGGCACCATGAATCTGACCGAACCGCATTGCGGCACTGACCTGGGCCTTATGCGCACCAAGGCAGAACCGCAGGGCGACGGCAGCTACAAGGTTTCCGGTCAGAAGATCTTCATCTCGTCCGGCGATCATGACATGGCCGACAACATCATCCATCTGGTTCTGGCCAAAATCCCCGGCGGCCCCGAGGGCATCAAAGGCGTGTCGCTGTTCATCGTGCCCAAGTTCCTTGTCAACGAGGATGGCAGCCTGGGCGAACGCAACGGCGTGTCGGTGGGCAAGATCGAAGAGAAAATGGGCATCCACGGCAACTCGACCTGTGTGATGAATTACGACGAAGCCACCGGCTATTTGCTGGGCGACCTGCACAAGGGCATGCGCGCAATGTTCACCATGATGAACGAGGCGCGTCTGGGTGTTGGCATGCAAGGCGTCGCACAGGCCGAGGCCGCCTACCAAAACGCCGTTGAATACGCCAAGGACCGTTTGCAGGGTCGCGACGTGACCGGCGCCAAAAACCCCGACGGCCCGGCTGACCCCCTGATCGTGCACCCGGACATCCGCCGCAGCCTGATGGATCAGAAGAGCTTTACCGAAGGGGCGCGCGCGTTCCTGCTGTGGGGCTCAACCATGATCGACAAAGCGCACCGGGCGGGCGATCAGGATGCCAACGGGCTGATCTCGTTGTTGACCCCGGTAATCAAGGGATTTCTGACCGACGAAGGCTATGACATGACTGTCAAAGCGCAGCAGGTCTATGGCGGCCATGGGTACATCGAAGAATGGGGCATGTCACAATTCACCCGCGACGCCCGCATTGCGATGATCTACGAAGGCGCCAACGGCGTGCAGGCGCTGGACCTCGTGGGGCGTAAACTGGCGCAGGATGGCGGCAAACATGTGATGGCGTTCTTCGAAATGGTCAAATCATTTTGCAAGGATAATGCAGGTCAAAACGATGCGTTTGACTCAGCGTTCCTTGAGCCCCTGAAAGCGGCGTCCAAGGACCTGCAGGCTGCGGGCATGTATTTCATGCAGCAAGGCATGAAGAATCCCAACCATGCGCTGGCAGGATCGAACGATTTCATGCACATGTTTGGCCATGTCTGCCTGGGGCTGATGTGGGCACAGATGGCGAAAGCATCTTATGCCGCCCTTGATAATGGCGCGTCGGATGCCGAATTCTACGAAACAAAGATCGTCACCGGCCGGTTCTACATGTCGCGCCGCCTACCGGCGACTGCCTTGCACCTGGCGCGTATCCAGACCGGAGCAGAGACCGTAATGACGCTGGACGCCGCCAGCTTCTGAGGATGAGCCGGCTCCGGGGTTTCTGCAGGAGCCGGTAAATCAAAGGGGAACACATGCCAAAGCGCTTTCGCCTGACCCGCCGCTTTCCCGTCGCCATGACGGAAGACGGGTATCGCAAACTCCGGTTGTTCGCGCGGGACGCCGGTCTGGACGAAGGTGAGGCTCTGTCATTTCTGTTCGAGAACTTCAACAGCGTCATTCATGAGGAGAACCTGACCCATCGCCTGCGCCTGTTTAATTCCGAGTTGGATGCGCGAAAACGGTGACGGATTGAAAAGACCACATTAACTGGCCTCAGCTTCAAGGAACTGGATGCCTCCGGCGGGAGTATTTTTAAAAAGATGAAGACGTGATGCGTCCCTGCCACCGGGCCCACTCGCCATCAGGACAGGGACGACTTCACCTTTTACGGTCATCGGCTCTCCAGCCTGTACCGCAACTCGAACAAAGCAGAAGACTGTTAAACAATGGTTACATATCGGGCTTCATCTTTTCAAAAATACTCAAATCCGACCGAACCACACGCGCCACGGGAGGGGCGATCGCATGACCATCAAACTGCACTGCTTCGGAGAAAGCGGGAATTCGTACAAGGCCGCTCTGGCGCTGGAGATGTCCGGTTTGGAGTGGGAGTCAGTTTATGTCGACTTTTTCAACGGTGCGACCCGTGCGCCTGAATACCGTGCAAATGTGAATGAGATGGGCGAAGCGCCGGTGATGATCGACGGCGATTTCCGCACCAGCCAATCCGGCGCGATCCAGGCTTATGTGACTGAGAAGTCAGGCAAGTTTGGTGGAAAGAACCGGGAAGAGAATTACGACATTTTCCGCTGGGTTCTGTGGGACAATCACAAGCTCAGCTCGAACGCCGGGATGACGCGTTTTCTGTGCAACTTCTTGCCTGAAGAACACCGCAACGCAGATGTCATCGCATTCAATCAAGGGCGATTGAAAGCTGCCTATGGCGTCTTGAACGCGCATCTTGATGGTCGCGACTGGATCGTCGGGGACGGTGTGACCAATGCCGACCTCAGCTGTTGCGGTTATCTGTATTACCCTGAACCCTTCGGCTTTGATCGCGCCGACTGGCCCCATATCGACGCCTGGCTGACGCGCCTCAGCGAACAGCCCGGCTGGAAACACCCCTATGACCTGATGCCCGGCAACCCGTCGGATCGAGCTTGAGGAGAAGACCCATGACCGAAGCCTATATCTATGACGCCCTGCGCACGCCGCGCGGCAAGGGCCGCAAGGATGGCAGCCTGCACGAGGTGACCTCGGTGCGCCTGTCCGCCCTGACCCTGAATGCGATGAAAGAACGCAACAATCTGGAAGGCCACGCCGTTGAGGATGTGATCTGGGGCAACGTCACGCAAGTGATGGAGCAAGGCGGTTGTTTGGCGCGCTCGGCGGTTCTGGCCTCGGATCTGGACCAATCGATCCCCGGTCTGGCGATCAACCGGTTTTGCGCTTCGGGCATGGAGGCCGTGAACCTTGCGGCCAATCAGGTCAAAGGTGGTGCGGGTGAGGCCTATATCGCGGGTGGCGTCGAGATGATGGGCCGTGTGGCGATGGGCAGCGACGGGGCCGCGATTGCCGTAGATCCCTCGCTGGCGATGGAGACTTATTTCGTGCCGCAGGGTATCTCGGCGGACATCATCGCGACCGAATATGGTTTTGATCGCGATCAGGCGGACGCGCTGGCCGTTGAATCGCAAAAACGCGCGGCCAAGGCCTGGGAAGAGAACCGGTTTGAAAAATCGGTCATCAAGGTCACGGACCAGAACGGCCTGACCATTCTAGACCGTGACGAATACATGCGCCCCGGCACTGACATGCAAAGCCTCGGCGCGCTGAACCCGTCCTTTGCGATGATGGGTGAGCAGATGCCGGGCTTTGACAAGGTGGCGATGCTGAAATACCCGCATCTTGAGCGGATCAACCACATCCACCACGCGGGCAACAGCTCGGGCATCGTGGATGGCGCCGCAGCTGTTCTGATCGGGAATAAGGAATTCGGTGAGAAATACGGCCTGAAGCCCCGCGCCCGCATCAAGGCGACCGCCAAGATCGGCACCGACCCGACCATCATGCTGACCGGCCCGGTTCCGGTGACCGAGAAAATCCTTGCCGACAATGGCATGAAAATCAGCGATCTGGACCTGTTTGAGGTGAACGAAGCCTTCGCCTCGGTCGTGCTGCGGTTCCAGCAGGCATTTGATGTTGACCCCGCGTTGGTCAACGTGAACGGCGGATCGATCGCGATGGGTCACCCGCTGGGCGCGACCGGTGCGATGATCATCGGCACCCTTCTGGATGAGCTTGAGCGTCAGGACAAGGAAACCGGTCTGGCCACCCTCTGCATTGCGTCCGGCATGGGCGCGGCAACCATTATCGAGCGGGTCTGATGCCCAAGCTGGACCTTTCGCAAATCCCATACAAGGGCGGTTCGTCCTATCCCGGCCAACTGGCCAAGGCGGTCGGAGGCCGCTTTAACCAGGGCGTCGGCGATGCGGGCGGGCTGACCCAGTTCGGGGTCAACATCGTGCGGCTGGAGCCGCAGGCCCTGTCCTCGCTGCGCCATTATCATATGGAGCAGGACGAGTTCGCCATCATGCTCAGCGGCGAATGCGTGCTGATCGACGATGATGGCGAGCACCAGATGCTGCCCGGCGATTGTGCCGCCTGGCCCGCTGGTGAGACCAATGGCCATCACCTTGTGAACAAAACCGATGCGCCCGCGACCTTTCTGGTGGTGGGCACGCGGACCCCGACCGAGACCGGCTACTACAGCGACATAGACATGATGGTGAAGGACGACGAGAACGGATTCGTTTTCACCCGCAAGGATGGCAGCCCGCTAACGGCTGACCAGATTGGAGAGGATAATGACTGATTTCACTCTGACCAAAGACGCAGACGGCGTCGCCACGATCACTTGGGACGTCCCCGGCAAAACGATGAACGTGATGTCCTTTGACGGGTTGGCGCAATTGAGCGACCTGATCGATCAGGCGCTGGCGGATGATGAGGTGAAGGGCATCGTCCTGACCTCTGGCAAAGAGGGATCGTTTGCGGGCGGCATGGACCTGAACCTGCTGGCTGTCATGAAGGAACAAGCGGGCGATAATCCGGCCAAAGGTCTGTTTGAAGGCACGATGCAAATGCACGCCCTGTTGCGCAAGATCGAAATGGCGGGCATGGATCCCAAGACCAAGAAAGGCGGCAAGCCAATTGCCACCGCCCTGCCCGGTACCGCCGCTGGCATCGGTATGGAACTGCCTCTGTCCACGCATCGTATTTTTGCCGCCGAGAACCCCAAGGCGAAATACGGCCTGCCCGAGATCATGGTTGGCATCTTCCCCGGCGCGGGCGGCACCACCCGGATGGTCCGCAAGGTGGGCGCGATTGCGGCGGCTCCGCTGCTGCTGGAAGGCAAGATGCTCGACGTCAAAAAAGCCAAGGGCGCGGGGTACATCGACGAGATCGCTGCGGATCCGGTGGCCGCCGCCAAAGAATGGGTGCTGAACGCCAAGGATGCCGATCTGGTCAAGCCGTGGGACGCCAAGGGCTACAAGATGCCCGGCGGCGCGCCGTATCACCCCGCAGGCTTCATGAACTTCGTTGGTGCATCGGCCATGGTGAACGGCAAGACGCAAGGCGCCTTCCCGGCAGCCAAAGCTTTGCTGAGCGCGGTCTATGAGGGGGCGCTGGTCGATTTCGACACCGCGCTGAAGATCGAGGCGCGCTGGTTCACATCGGTGCTGATGAACCCCTCGTCGGGTGCAATGATCCGGTCGCTGTTCCTGAACAAGGAAGCGCTGGAAAAAGGGGCCGTGCGCCCTGCCGGAGTACCAGATCAGTCGGTCCAGAAGATCGGTGTTCTGGGCGCGGGCATGATGGGTGCCGGCATCGCGCTGGTCTCGGCCCAGGCCGGGATGGAGGTGGTTCTGATCGACCGCGATCAAGCCTCTGCCGATAAGGGCAAGGCCTATACCGAAGCCTATCTGGACAAGGGCATCAAGCGCGGCAAATCCACCCCGGAAAAGAAAGAGGCCATGCTGGCGCGCATCACCGCGACCCCTGAGCTGGACAACCTCGAGGGTTGTGACCTGATCATCGAGGCCGTCTTTGAAGACCCCGGAGTCAAGGCCGAGATGACCAAAAAGGTCGAGGCAATCATCCCCGAGGATTGCATCTTTGCCTCGAACACCTCGACCCTGCCGATCACCGATCTGGCCAAGGCCAGCGTGCGGCCCGAGCAGTTCATCGGCATCCACTTCTTCTCACCGGTTGAGAAGATGTTCCTGGTCGAGATCATCAAGGGCAAGGAAACCGGGGATCGCGCGGTGGCCAAGGCGCTGGACTACGTACGCCAGATTCGCAAGACGCCGATCGTGGTCAATGATGCGCGGTTCTTCTACGCCAATCGGTGTATCATCCCCTACATCAACGAAGGCGCGCGCATGATCACCGAGGGCGTCAGCCCCGCCCTGATCGACAATGCCGCGCGGCAGCTGGGTTTCCCGGTGGGACCGATCCAGTTGACGGACGAGACCTCGATTGATCTGGGCGCCAAGATTGCACGTGCGACCAAGGCGGCGATGGGCAATGCCTATCCCGAAAGCCCCTCGGACGATCTGATCTTCTGGATGGAGGAACAGGGCCGTCTGGGCCGCAAGGCCAATGCCGGCTTCTTCGACTATGACGACAAGGGCAAGCGCGTCGAATATTGGAAGGGTCTGCAGGACAAATACCCGCTGGCCGAAGATCAGCCCGACCTGATCGAAGTGCAGGAACGTCTGATGTTTGCACAGGTTCTGGAAGCGGTGCGGGCGCTGGAAGAAGGTGTTCTGGAAGACATCCGCGAAGGCGACGTGGGCGCGATCCTTGGCTGGGGCTTTGCGCCGTGGTCCGGTGGTCCGCTCAGTTGGTTAGACATCATCGGCACGCCCTACGCTACCGAGCGCTGCGATCAACTGGCCCAATCCTATGGCGAACGTTTTGCCTGCCCTCCGTTGCTGCGTGAAATGGCGGAAAAAGGCCAAAGCTTCTATGGCCGCTTCGACCCCGAAGCACAGGCCGCCTGAACCGGTGATGCTGGCGCATGATATCACGCGCCAGCATCGTTCTTCATAAGTGTTTAGTCAGGTCTGCCATTCAGGCCGCAGAAACAGAGCCGGAGCATGAGGTCTGCCCGGTCGCCCCGGACGCCGCACTCCCACCTGTGGACGTATCGGGAAAATCGGTTCCTGCGGGATGGGTGCAGGCAGTGCACCCAACGGGTTTGCAAAGGCTGAAATATCCGCCCTGCTTGCAATTGATTCAACGATGGCCTCGGCCTGATCCGCGTCGGGCACGTCATAGCCACGCGAGCCCGCGGCGGGTGATCTGCCCAACCGGCCGGCCGAGCAAAAGGCCTGAAATCCGCCTTCGATGAAAACGACCTCATCGTGGTCGAAAAACAGCGATACCACTTCAAAACTCTGCGCAGGTGTCTGAGACGTCATCCGTCCCACCCCGCTCAGCATGCGCGCCGGAATGACAGAGACCCCATTCCCCTGCTGCCCGGTTTTACCGAGATCCACCGCCATGCCCTGTTCCGGCATCAACCAGACGCGCCGCCCGTTATAGGCCGCGCGGGCCGGGACCTGCACCGGCAGATGCTCGGGCCGGGTCTCACCGCTTTCGATGGCGATATGATCGACCGAAACGCGCCGCAGTTCCTGAAACCCATTGTCCAGCGTCCGCACCCTATCACCGGTCTTCAGCCGTTCAACAAGTTTCCAGCCGCTGGTGGTCGCAACTTTGGTTCCATACAGCAATCCGCCGCGACGCGCTGAAACGGCCCTGCGGGCAATTGCTGTCCGATCACTGTCGGAATAGTCCGAATACCCTTTAACACTCACTACTTCTAACACGTGCCATCCCCCTTTTTTGGCACCTTCAAACAACACAGAAGGATGGATCAGTACTGCCCCATTCCGCCCCAGCTCTGCCACATTTGGGGCGTAATTGGGCCGATTTCGCCCCATTCCGGGCTGCATTTGGGAACAACCAGGGGCTTCATCCTCGCTTTTGTTCGGTATTTGAAACGATCAACCTTCTGCGCCTGACCCAATCCCCACGCGAATCTCAGGATTGACGGTGACCACCGCAGGATCGGATGCGCCGGTCCCCCGCCCCTCGTACCAGCCCGCACCGCACATTCTGGCGGCCGGTCTTTGCAGGTCATTTTGTCTTGGAGTCCCGCAACAGGTTTGCGCGCCAAGAATTCAGCATGTTAAGATCAAATCAAAACAAGACCCGAGCAGCACCAGATCATGACAGCACTTAAACAGTATCAGCGGATTGAGGCGACGGGTCTGTGGCGGTCCACTCCTGAGGACCAACGCCGCGAGGTCGTGGTATCCATCGGAGAAGCCACGCTGACCATCTCGGATTTCAATGACCGGGCGCTGACCCATTGGTCTCTGGCCGCGCTCAGGCGGCAGAATCCCGGTGGTTATCCGGCGGTGTTCAACCCTGATGGCGACCCGGATGAAACGCTGGAACTCGCTGAATCCGAAACCACGATGATCGAGGCGATCGACCGCCTGCAGCGCGCCATTGACCGGGCGCGTCCCCATCCCGGACGACTGCGATGGGCCAGCGTCGCCGGTGTTGTTGCCGCCGTCGTCGCGCTGATGTTCTTCTGGGTGCCTCAAGCGGTACAGAACCACGTCGTCTCGGTTCTGCCCGATATCAAACGGCAGGATATTGGTGACGCCATCCTGCATCGGATCGAACGCGTCTCGGGCAAAGCCTGCGCGTCCGAAGACGCACAAGCTGCGCTTGACACGTTGGCGGCACGGACAGGCGTGGAACAGATCATCATCCTGCCCGCGGGTGTGCAAAGCAGCCTCGGCCTGCCCGGAGGGATCGTGCTGTTGAACCGGGCGTTGGTGGAAGATCACGAGGATCCCTCGATTGCCGCCGGATACATTATCGCTGAACGCGCGCGGTCCGAAGCACAGGATCCGTTGGACAATCTGATCGACCGCACAGGTGTCGGCACTGCCTTTCGCCTTCTGACAACCGGAGAGCTGACGCCGGATGCGGTGGACGCCTATACCGAGCAGGTTCTGATCGAGCCCCGTCCGGATTTGCCGGACAATGATCTGCTGGCCGTATTCGCCCAGGCCGCTTTACCATCGACGCCCTACGCCTTCGCGATGGACGTCACCGGAGAGACGGTTCTGGGCCTGATCGAGGCTGACCCGATGGCAGGTCGGCCCATGCAACAGGTATTGCCTGACCGCGACTGGGTCCGACTGCAGAATATTTGTGGCGAATGAACCGGCTTATTTGGTTCCGAACATCCGGTCTCCGGCATCGCCAAGGCCGGGCATGATATAACCCTTGGAATTCAGCTCGCGATCCAGCGCCGCAGTGACGATATGCACGTCCGGGTGTGCCTCTTTCATGCGCGCGACGCCTTCGGGCGCGGCCAGCAGGCAGAGAAAACGGATATCAGTCGCGCCCGCCTCTTTCAGCAGATCAATCGCTGCGGCCGAGCTGTTGCCGGTGGCCAGCATTGGATCAACCGCAATCACCAGACGGTCCTTCAGCCCTTCGGGCGCTTTGAAATAGTATTGAACCGGCTGCAGCGTCTCTTCGTCGCGATAAAGGCCAACAAAGCCCACCCGGGCCGAAGGGATCAGTTCCAGCACCCCGTCCAGCATCCCGTTCCCGGCCCGCAGGATCGAGACCAGCGCCAGTTTCTTGCCCGCCAGAATGGGCGCATCCATCTCCTCCATCGGGGTTTCGATGTGGCGGGTGGTCAGCTTGAGTTCCCGAGTGACTTCATAGGCCAGCAGCAAGGTGATCTCGCGCAGCAATTGCCGGAACGCGGCGGTCGAGGTGCCCTTGTCCCGCATGAGCGTCAGTTTGTGCTGCACCAGCGGGTGATCGACGACGGTCAGATGTTCGCTCATGAGTTCTCCAGTCTTGTCTTGACCCGCGCGCGGGTGTCTTCATCACAGAATGCCGCATTCAGGGCGTTCTGGTTCAATTCGGCAAAGTCTTCGGCCTTCCAGCCGAAGGCTGCAGCCAACATCTCATATTCGCGGCGCATTGTGGTGTGGAAAAACGGCGGGTCATCGGTTGAGACGGTGACCTTCACACCCGCCTCGCGCAGCTTGGCAATCGGATGGGCGGCGAAATCGGGAAACAAGCCCAGCACCACGTTCGAGCCGGGACAGACCTCAAGCGTCACGTCCCTATCGATGACTTCGCGGATCAGATCGGGGTCTTCAATGGCGCGCACGCCATGACCAACCCGTTCGACCCCCAGATCACGAATGGCATCCCGCACACTGTCCGGCCCACCGAATTCTCCGGCATGGGTTGTCAGGCGTAACCCCGCCTCACGGGCACAATCAAAGGCCCATGCGAAATCACCTTGCGTATGGACGCCTTCATTGCCGCCCATGCCAAAGCCGGTGATCCAGTCGCCAGCCGTTTCGGCGGCGCAAAGGGCGCTGCGCTTGGCCTGCTCGGGGCCGAAATGGCGCACGCAGGTCACGACACCGCGCAGGGTGATGTCGAACCTGCGCTCGGCCTCGTCCGCGGCGTCCTGAATGGCGGTCAGATAATCGCGCCACGCGTGCAGATCCCCATCGCCGCAGAAGTCGGGGCTGAGGAAGGTCTCGGAGTAGACCACACCATTCGCAGCGCTTTCTTCGAGGATCGCCAGCGTCAAACGGCGGAAATCTTCGGGCGACTTCAGCACTTCGCAGGCCGCCTCGTAGACGCTGAGGAAATGCGCGAAGTCGCGGAAGTCGTAGGAGCCATCGGGCTTGAATATCCCGCTGAGATCGACCTTCTTTTCATGCGCCAACTGTCTAATGAAGGCGGGCGGGGCTGCGCCTTCGTGATGCAGGTGAAGTTCGATCTTGGGCAGGTCGGCAACGGTCATAGAAAGCTCCGCCCCGGTCCGTGCGCGGGGATGTTCAGATGGTGTGCGATGCTGGCCGCGACATCGGCAAAATTGATCTGGCCGATCTCGCTCGCGCCCTGCCCCGCCACCAGCACCGGCACCTGTTCGCGGGTGTGATCGGTGCCGATCCAACTGGGGTCATTTCCGTGATCTGCGGTCAGCAGCATCAGGTCTCCGGGGCGCAGCTTTTGCAGGATCACCCCGATCTCGCGGTCGAACCATTCCAGAGCACGGGCATAGCCGCTGATATCGCGGCGGTGGCCATAGAGACTGTCGAATTCGACGAAATTGGCGAAGGTCAGGCTGCCCTCTTCGGCCTCATCCACCAGATCGGACAGGTGCCGCATCAGGTCCGCGTCCGGGCCCTTGCGCAGCGTATCAATTCCCTGCATCGAGAAGATGTCGCCGATTTTACCCACCGCATGAACGCGGCGGCCTGCGTCCTGCGCCCAGTTCGTCAGCACCGGCGCGGGCGGCAGGATGGCGAAATCCTTGCGGTTGGTGGTGCGGGTAAACCCATCCTCAGCCGATCCCACGAAGGGCCGCGCAATCACGCGCCCCACTTTCATCTCATGCAATCGCGGCGCAAGCGTCCGGCACATATCCAACAACCGTTCGAGGCCAAAGCTCTCCTCATGCGCGGCAATCTGGAACACGCTGTCGGCAGAGGTATAGCAGATCGGCCAGCCGGTACGCATGTGTTCGGCCCCGAGGTCGGCGATGATGGCCGTGCCCGATGCGTGACAATCGCCGAGGATACCGTCAGTTCCTGCCGCCTTGGCAGCGGTCCGGCTTAGATCAGCGGGGAATGCGGGCTTGGTATCCGGGAAATAGTGCCAGTCCCACAGCACAGGCAAACCCGCCAACTCCCAATGGCCCGAGGGCGTGTCCTTGCCCGGTGAATATTCCCGCGCACAGCCCCAGAGACCCGTTGGCGTGGCGTCCAGCCCCGGCGTTGCGTCACCCGAGGCCAGCCGCACCGCAGCCCCCAGACCCAACGCATCGAGATTGGGCAGGCGCAAAGGGCCCGAACGCCCGTCTTCGGCGCGTCCCTCAGTGCAGGCCTGCGCGATATGGGCCACCGTGTTCGCACCGGTATCCGGTACGGTGCCGTTGAAGAACTGATCGGCATCCGGCGCGCCCCCGATGCCAACCGAATCCATCACCACAAGGAAAGCGCGGCTCATACGCCGATCCTCTCATGTACGTGGGGCGGTTGATCCACGGGCGTATCGCTGATCGTAACGGCGTTCAGCACCGCCTGCGACGCCTGCCGCGCCGCGTCTTCGCGTGCGGCATGGACCACGGCCAGCGGTGCGCCTTTCTGGACCGTCTCGCCCAACCGTAAGATGCCGGACAATCCGACCGCCGGGTCAATCTCATCGCTTTCGACCTGACGCCCGCCGCCCAGCGCAACCACGGCAAGGCCCAGCGCCTCGCCATCAATGGCCGCGATATAGCCATCGCGCGGTGCAGGAACTTCCTGAATCACGTTGGCCTCGGGCAGGAACCGCGCCCATGTGTCGACGAAATGCACCGGGCCTCCGACAGCGGCCATCATCCGGCCAAACCGTTCGGCGGCACGGCCATCGCGGATTATTTCGGCGATCTGCGCCGTGCCCTCTTCGACCGAAGCGCACATCCCCGCGTCCGCCATCAACACACCGCCCAGTTCGGCCGAGATATGGGCCAGAGGCGAATCCTGCCCGCTGGTCATAACCTGCATCACCTCGGCCACTTCCAGCGCATTGCCCAGCGCCGGGGCCAGCGGTTGGTTCATATCGGTGATCACCGCCGAGGTCTTGCACCCCGCCGCGTTCGCGGTTTCGGTCAGCGCCTGCGCCAGCCTGCGAGCATCGTCGAGCGTTTTCATGAACGCCCCGCTGCCCACCTTGACGTCCAGCACCAGCGCGTCTGGGCTGGCCGCCAGCTTCTTGGACAGGATCGACGCCGTGATCAGATCGAGGCTTTCCACCGTCGCCGTCACATCGCGTATCGCATAGAGCCGTTTATCCGCAGGCGCGATCTGGCCGGTGGCCCCCACAATCGCCGCGCCTGTGTCTTTCAGAACCTGTGCCAGACGGCTTTGACCAATCTGGGTTGTGACCCCGGGAATAGCCTCAAGCTTGTCCAGCGTGCCGCCGGTATGGCCCAACCCACGGCCCGAGATCATCGGCACATAGGCCCCGCATTCCGCCAGCGCAGGAGCCAGAACAAGGCTGACGCAATCACCGACCCCCCCGGTCGAGTGCTTGTCGATCACCGGGCCGTCCAGATCCCAGTGCAGCACCTCACCACTGTCGCGCATGGCCACCGTCAGATCGGCCCGCCCCTGCGCGCCCAGCCCGCCCATGCAGACGGCCATGGCAAAAGCCCCCGCTTGCGCATCGCTGACGCCCCCATCCGCAAGGCCCTGCGCGAACCAGTGCAGTTCCTCGCCCGAGGGCACTTCGGACCGGCGCAGCTTGGCAATGATCGAACGGGCGTCCATTCAGTTGCCTTCCATATGCACGGCCCCAAAGGCACCGGGCAGCAGATCAGCAATGGTGGTGCGGGTTTCGACACCGTCGACGGTTGCCATCGTGACCACAACATCGCCTTTGCCGAATTCGGCCAGTTTCTGGCGGCAGCCGCCACAGGGCGGTACCGGCTGCGAGCTACTGGCGACCACATAGACCTCGGTCAATTCCGTCTCACCAGCGGCGACCATGGCGGCGATGGCCCCGGCCTCGGCGCATGTGCCTTCGGGATAGGCGACGTTCTCGACATTGCACCCGACATACGTCTGGCCCGAGCCTGACCGGATTGCGGCCCCAACTTTGAAATTAGAATAAG
The DNA here is from genome assembly GCF_056531905.1 of Ruegeria sp. K11. Lineage (NCBI taxonomy): Bacteria > Pseudomonadati > Pseudomonadota > Alphaproteobacteria > Rhodobacterales > Roseobacteraceae > Ruegeria > Ruegeria sp. K11. Next base: position 199,728 of record NZ_JBQFMP010000001.1, on the reverse strand, counting down.
GCGCATGGGCGTTTTCCCGAACGGCGCGCGCGGCATCTTTCAGAGACATGGGCGATTCCCGATTTTTTGATCACTTGGTCAGAATACCGCACCCTAAAGGAAATCGCCCGGTGATTTGAAGCCCCCGGGCGCGGTTATCCACAGGCTTCTAGCCCAGCGTGGTGTTGAAGGTGCCGGGTAGCGTGACCTCAAGCAGTTCGATGTCATCCGAAGGGTCAGACAACCGGGTCCGCATGCCGGGCGGGATCACAAAGGCATCGCCCTGTTCCAGCCGGAATGGGTCGCGCCCCTCGCCCTCCAACGTCACCTCGCCGTTCATCACAAAGGTGAAGTGGATATCCGTATCATGGCTGGCCCATTCCGGGTTACCCTGCCCCCGGCGCACAACCTGCACCCCGGCGACGCCTTTGGTGTTCTCGGCAATCGTCGTGTCGCGACAGATGTAACCCGGCAGGCGGAAGGGCACCCATTCGGCATCCTTGGCCTGATTGTAAACAAACCGTTGCCCCTGCCATTCTCGATCCGGGCGGTAATGCGGGGTGGGCAGCTCCATCTGGTGGTCGATCTCGGTCACATGTTCGGCGGGCACGCCGATCTCGATCACCTGCACATTGTCCGAGGCTTCCAGCACCCGGTGACGGATTTCCGGCGGTTGGATAAAGCAATCCCCGGCTGTCAGGCGCATCTTGTCGCCCTGATCCTCATAGACCACGTCGACCCAGCCATGGATGCAAAAGATCAGCTGAAACCCGACCTTGTGGAAATGCACCATATCCGGCACCGGACCGCCATCGGGAATGCGGATATGGCTGGCGATGATCGAGCCACCCAGCCGATCCGGCACCAGATCGCGATAATGCATTCCGGCCCGCCCGATGATCCACGGAGCCTGATCCTTGAGGCGGCGCACCACGAAGGAATGCACCGTTTCGGGCATAACCATCGGCGGGTTCAGTTCCTCGATCTCGACCCGCGTGCCATTCGGCGCAACAAGGCTGCGCCGACCGTCGGCAAACCCATCCGGGTCCTCGGTCAGAATGCGCAAGGTCCCTGCGGCCTCGGGCGCGTCCTTTTCGATCCGCAGGCGCAGCCCATGCCCCGAAAACACCGCGACCCGAGGGTCGTCTGCGGGATAGATCATATCCATCCGCATCCCCAGCACCTTGGTGTAAAACGGAATATCGTTGCGCAATTCCTGCGTCGGCAGGCGAATTTCAGCTCGGGTCTGGCTGTCGGTCATTCGAAGTCTCTTCGGTTCTGGTTTTGGGCCATCCGATCAGAACGGCAGCCAAAATGCCAATCGAAAAGAACATCTCGAGCGTTTCTTCGAGAACAAAGAGGCGCAGCATCATGACCTCCGAGGTCTCGGCGCCAAGCACCCCCGACGCCTCTTCCAGCAATTGGGCAACGACCGCAAACATTCCTGCAAGCACGAATATGGCCAGAAACGGCGCGCGCAGCTTGAACGCGCGCCACCCGTTCGGCACCCCGTGCCAGACCAGCCCGCCCAACACCACAACGGCCAGTGCAACCCGCACCAGCGTCATGTCCAGCAACGTATCCAGACCGCTCAGGATCGTGTGAGGCAGGCTGTCAACGGCATAAACGTCCGCCTCAAGCTCGCGCTCGGCCAACAGCAGGCACACCACACCAATGTAAAGGCGCGTGACGCCAGGATAACGGTAAAACGCGATCAGCCCCGCAGCAAGCAACGAAAACGCCGAAATCGTCTCGAACAAACCACCTTCCTGATTGAAGGCCGATGCCTGCACCGGCCAGATCGAAATCGCGATCAGCAACGCTCCTCCCAGCATCAAAGCCAGGCGCAGCGCATGTTGCGGGAAACGGGACGCTCTGCCGTCCGGGGCCCGGTGTGAACCGGCCTGCACGTCGTCTTTTTGGCTCATATGGTGACCCCGGGGCGGTGAAATGGTGTAGCGCGCGGCGCGAAGGTGGCGGAACCTAACTGATCTGAGACAGAATTCAACCAACTCTGCGCTGATGCCCGGAAACCGTTGCAAATTGACGTGGCGTAGCCAAGCCGAAAAAAATGGTTTAACCACCAAACAAAATTCGGAACGGAGATGAATCGCTGATGTCTGACACCCCCAGCCTGCGGCAGGCCGCACTTGACTATCACGCCCATCCGAGACCGGGAAAGCTTGAGATCCGGGCCACCAAGCCCATGGCCAACGGTCGCGATCTGGCACGCGCCTATTCGCCGGGCGTGGCCGAGGCCAGCCTCGAGATCAAGGCCGATCCCGAAAACGCCGAGCTTTATACTTCGCGCGGCAATCTTGTGGCGGTGGTCTCGAATGGCACGGCGGTTCTGGGGCTGGGTAATATCGGTGCGCTGGCCTCGAAACCCGTGATGGAAGGCAAGGCGGTTCTGTTCAAGAAATTCGCCGGCATTGACTGTTTCGACATCGAGGTTGATCAACCCGATCCGGAAAAGCTGGCCGAGATCGTCTGCGCGCTCGAGCCGACCTTCGGGGCGATCAACCTGGAAGATATCAAAGCGCCTGACTGTTTCATTGTCGAGAAGATCTGCCGCGAGCGGATGAACATCCCTGTTTTTCACGACGATCAGCACGGCACCGCCATTGTCGTAGGCGCGGCGGCCAAAAACGCGCTGCATGTGGCGGGTAAGTCGTTCGAGAATATCAAGGTCGTATCGACCGGCGGCGGCGCGGCGGGCATTGCCTGTCTCAGCATGCTGGTCAAACTCGGCGTGAAGCGGGAGAACATCTGGCTGTGTGACATTCACGGCCTGGTCTATGAAGGTCGGGCCGAAGACATGAACCCGCACAAAGACCAGTTCGCGCAGAAGTCCGATCTGCGCACTTTGGACGATGTAATCGCGGATGCCGACCTGTTCCTTGGCCTTAGCGGGCCGAATGTGCTGAAGCCCGAGATGGTCACGAAAATGGCCAGCCGTCCGATTATCTTTGCGCTGGCCAACCCGACGCCCGAGATTCTGCCGGACGCGGCGCGCGAAGTGGCCCCGGATGCCATCATTGCGACCGGCCGCAGCGATTTCCCCAATCAGGTGAACAACGTCCTGTGCTTCCCCTTCATCTTCCGTGGCGCTCTGGATGTCGGCGCGACCGAGATCAATGACGAAATGCAGATCGCCTGTGTCGACGGCATCGCCGAGATGGCCCGTGCGACGACAAGTGCCGAAGCGGCGGCGGCCTATAAAGGGGAACAACTGACCTTTGGCCCTGATTACCTGATCCCAAAACCATTTGACCCGCGCCTTGTCGGCGTGGTGTCGTCCTCGGTTGCCAAGGCCGCCATGGAAAGCGGCGTCGCAAAACGACCCATCACGGATATCGAAGTCTATAAAGAACGTCTGAACCAAACGGTCTTCAAATCCGCGCTGATCATGCGCCCGGTTTTCGAGGCCGCTTCGGTCGCGTCCCGCCGCATCGTTTTTGCCGAAGGCGAGGATGAACGGGTGCTGCGCGCCGCTCAGGCCATTCTGGAAGAGACCACGGAAACCCCGATCCTCATCGGACGCCCCGACGTGATTGACGCGCGCTGCGAACGCATGGGATTGACGGTCAGACCCGGCGAGGATTTCCAGATTGTGAACCCGGAAAACGACCCGCGTTATTACGACTACTGGACCTCGTATCACCAAATCATGCAGCGCAGAGGCGTCACACCTGATCTGGCCAAGGCCATCATGCGGACCAACAGCACCGCCATTGCGGCAATCATGGTTCAGCGCGGTGAAGCCGACAGTATGATCTGTGGCACGTTCGGCGAATACCGCTGGCATCTGAACTATGTCGAACAGGTTCTGGACGACGGCGATCTGCGTCCGCATGGCGCGCTGTCACTGATGGTACTGGAAGACGGCCCCCTGTTCATCGCCGACACGCATGTGCACCAATTGCCCTCGCCGGAAGAACTGGCCGAGGCCACCATCGGCGCCGCCCGCCACGTACGACGGTTCGGGCTGGAGCCGAAAATCGCCTTCTGCTCGCAATCGCAGTTCGGCAATCAGGAAGAAGGATCCGGCAAACGTTTGCGGGCTGCGCTGGAAATCCTCGATTCCGAGCCGCGCGATTTCACCTATGAGGGCGAGATGAATCTGGATGTGGCCCTTGACCCCGACCTTCGGTCGCGGATTTTCCCGAATTCACGCCTGACCGGGGCCGCGAATGTCCTGATCTTTGCACATGCGGATGCAGCCAGCGGCGTGCGCAATATCCTGAAGATGAAAGCAGGCGGGCTCGAGGTGGGGCCAATCCTGATGGGTATGGGCAACAAAGCCCATATTGTTACCCCGTCGATTACGGCTCGTGGGTTACTGAACATGGCAGCAATCGCTGGCACGCCGGTGGCCCATTACGGATAGCCCTTGCGCCCGGATGGACATAACTTCGGGCGTCCAACCGGACGCCCGTTGTGATTCTGGCATCATCAGGTTTTTGCACGACAGACTTTGCAAGTTTGCAAAATTTTCCGCTCTGAAAGACAAAACCCGCCAGAAATACCAGTTTGCAAAACTTTGCAGGCGAATTTCGGGGCTTCTGCAAATATTTTGCGATAAACTGACGCGCCGTCATTACGCTTGCTTGCCGCATGTCATCGAGACGCCTAACACACTGCACAGGGAATTTCAGGAGGAGACGGCGATGGCCTATCAGGACGTTTACGACAGTTGGAAATCCGATCCGGAAGGCTTCTGGATGGAGGCCGCAAAGGGGATCGATTGGGTTCAGCCGCCGTCCAAGGCTCTGTTCGATGACAATGCCCCTCTCTATGAGTGGTTTTCCGATGCGCGCGTAAACACCTGCTGGAACGCAGTGGACCGCCATGTGGAAAGCGGCAGGGGCGAGCAGACGGCAATCATCTATGACAGCCCCATTACCCACACCAAGCGCGAGATTTCGTATGTCGAGCTGCGCAACCGCGTGGCGACTTTGGCAGGTGCGTTGCGCGCCAAGGGCATTGAGAAAGGCGACCGCGTCATCATCTACATGCCGATGATCCCGGAAGCACTTGAGGCAATGCTGGCCTGTGCCCGTCTGGGTGCCGTCCATTCGGTGGTCTTTGGTGGATTTGCCAGCAACGAACTGGCGGTTCGTATTGACGATGCGAAACCCAAGGCGATCATCGCCGCCTCCTGCGGGATGGAGCCAGGCCGCGTGGTGCACTACAAACCCTTGCTGGACGGCGCGATTGATCTGGCCAGCCACAAACCTGATTTCTGCGTGATTTTCCAACGCGAACAGGAAGTTGCACAATTGGTTGAAGGGCGCGATTACAATTGGCACGGGTTCCAGTACGGGGTTGAACCGGCAGACTGTGTTCCAGTCGATGGCAATGACCCGGCCTATATCCTGTACACCTCGGGCACAACCGGTGCACCCAAGGGCGTGGTGCGCCCGACCGCAGGCCATCTGGTTGCACTCAACTGGACCATGAAAAACATCTACGACGTCGATCCGGGCGACGTATTTTGGGCCGCGTCCGATGTGGGATGGGTCGTGGGGCATTCCTATATCTGCTATGCGCCGTTGATCCACGGCAACACGACCATCGTGTTCGAGGGCAAACCGGTCGGCACCCCTGATGCGGGGACGTTCTGGCGGGTGATTTCCGAGCATAAGGTCAAAAGCTTCTTTACGGCACCAACCGCCATCCGCGCGGTCAAACGCGAAGATCCCAAGGGCGAGTTGATTGCGAATTATGATATATCGCATCTGCGGGGGATGTTCCTGGCGGGCGAACGCGCCGACCCGGACACGATCGAATGGGCGCAGGAGGCGCTGAAGGTTCCGATCATCGACCACTGGTGGCAGACCGAGACTGGCTGGGCCATCGCCGGCAACCCGCTGGGCATCGAGGAGCTTCCGGTCAAGCTGGGCTCTCCGGCCAAGCCGATGCCCGGTTATGACGTACAAATCCTTGATGAGGGCGGGCATCCGATGAAGGCGGGGGAATTAGGGGCGATTGCCGTCAAGCTACCGCTGCCCCCAGGCACCCTGCCGACCCTGTGGAATGCCGAGGACCGGTTCAAAAGCTCATACCTGAACCACTTCCCCGGTTACTATGAGACCGGCGACGCGGGCATGATCGATGAGGACGGGTATCTTTATATCATGGCGCGCACTGATGACGTGATCAACGTCGCGGGCCACCGCCTGTCCACCGGCGGGATGGAAGAGGTTCTGGCCGCCCATCCCGACGTGGCTGAATGCGCAGTGATCGGTGTGACGGATCAGCTTAAGGGTCAGATGCCCGTGGGGTTCCTGTGTCTGAATGCCGGCTGCGACCGCGATCACGGCGAGGTGGTTCAGGATGTGGTCAAGCTGGTCCGCGAAAAGATCGGCCCGGTCGCGGCCTTCAAGCAAGCCGTTGTAGTGGACCGCCTGCCCAAGACCCGCTCGGGCAAGATATTGCGTGGGACAATGGTGTCGATTGCGGACAGCAAGGAATACAAGATGCCCGCCACCATCGATGATCCGGTCATTCTGGACGAGATCACCAATGCGTTGAAGACCATCGGTTACGCACAGTAATTCAGCAATAACAAATAGGGTGCGCCTTTCGGCGCGCCCGATTTGCGCTATCGCGCATGTGCGAGGCTCTGCCTCGCGCTCCGGGATATTTTGAGCCAGATGAAGGAGGATCCCTGTTCTGGGATTGCAGCTCTTGCCATCGGGCCCCTTCCGCCGCAGGTTGAGGCCGGGAGGACGATCATGAGCAACAGTGACATCTGGCGGCTAAGTGCCTTGGAGTTGGCTGCGCTGACCCAAGCTGGGGAAATCAGCGCCGAGGAAGCTGTCCAATCTGCGACCGATCGCATGCATGCGGTCAACCCGGACCTCAACGCGGTTGTCGAGGACCTGAGTGCCGAGGCGTTGACCCGCGCCCGCGATCTGGATCACGCCATCGCACAGGGAACCGAGCCAGGCCCTTTGCATGGCGTGCCCGTCACGATCAAGATCAATGTGGACCAGAGAGGTCATGCGACCTCGAACGGTGTTGTGGCCTTGAAAGACGTGATCGCACCCGATGATGCGCCATTGGTCCGCAATCTGCAAAAGGCCGGGGCCGTTGTGATCGGGCGCACCAATACGCCCGAGTTTTCGTTCCGCGCAGATACGGACAATCCGCTCTATGGCCGCACGCATAATCCGTGGGGGCGGCATATTTCACCGGGTGGGTCATCGGGTGGTGCCGGGGCGGCTGTCATGGCCGGGATCGGTGCGCTGGCCCATGGCAATGACATTGGCGGCAGTCTCCGGTTCCCAGCGGCGGCCAATGGGGCGGTTACCGTCAAACCGGGTCTTGGACGCGTACCCGCGTGGAACCCGAGCCAGACCACCGAGCGCGGGTTGCTGGCACAATCGATGTCGGTTCAGGGGGTGATCACCCGAACCGCACAGGACCTGCATCTGTCGATGCCCAGTCTGATCGCGCCCGACCCGCGCGACCCGTTCCATGTCCCTTTGGCGTGGCGCGGCCCGGCATTGGATGCGCCGCTAAAGGTTGCTTTCACGCGGGACACGTTCGGATACGACCTGCATCCCGAAGTCGACCTGGCACTGGAGGCTGCGCGGGACGCGTTGATCGACGCGGGTTATCATGTGGTCGAAACCGATCCGCCGGACGTGTTCGACTGTGGACGTTCGGGATACCGCGCGCTGATGGGCGAGGTTCTGACGCTTCTCAAGGGTGATATCGAAGCGGCCGGGTCACAGACGATCCGGAATATCTTTGAGGTCTACTTTCAGGAGTTTCCGCCCATAACCGGGACCGAACTGATCCAGATAATGGCGCAACGCAGCCATTACGCGCGCGAGTGGTCTCTGTTTATGGAAGAGTATCCGCTGGTTCTGTCGCCCTTTTTGCCACAGCCTTTCTTTAGACCGGACAGAGACACTGAAGGGGCTGAAGGCGTGCACGAGGTTCTTGGCTGTGCCGTTTATTCTTATGCGATGAATTTCATCGGCCTTCCAGCGGCCAGCGTGCCCGCGCGCCTTGCGACCTTGCCCGGTGGCGTTCAGCCGATCAACATTCAGATTGCCGCCCGGCGCTGGCGCGAAGATCTGGCTGTCGATGCGGCCATCGCAATTGAAGATCGTGTGGGACAGATGGCTCCGGTGCTGTGGGACCAAATGGCCAAGACCTGACAGCAAAGAAAATAGACCCCGGGTTATTGCGCCCGGGGTCCACGTGCTAAAATAAGCCCGGATTTTTGATGACAAGCGTGGCACCACCCACCCTCGCCAGCGCGTAAACTGCGCAATCATTTCGAAAACACCGTTTGATGGCCACTCACTTCCACCTTGGCGTGATCTCCGGACAAGTTGACCCTACCAAAGGGAGATGCAGTTGCCTGTGAACTGGATCACACAAGCGTTGGAATTTTTCATTTGAGAAGAAATTTATGTGAATTGTTCGGAAATTAAACGCTCTTCCAGGCCGTGACCGGGGTCGAACAGGATGCGATGGCGCACCGCGGGTTCCGAGCGAATCTCGACCCAGTCAATGTCGGGAATTGATATGGAATCCGCGTCTGCCATCACAGGGCGCTTATCTGCTTCGATCACGTCAAACCGCACCTGAGCGATTTTCGGCAACAAGGCCCCCCGCCAGCGGCGCGGACGGAATGCAGCAATTGCCGTCAGGGCCAGAACATCCGCGCCAATCGGAAGGATCGGGCCGTGGGCAGAATAATTATACGCGGTCGAGCCAGCAGGCGTGGACAACAGCGCCCCGTCGCAGACAAGCTCGGCCAAACGGACACGACCATCCACACTGATCCGTAGCCGCGCGGCTTGCGGCCCTGCCCGCAGCAGCGAGACTTCGTTGATCGCCAGCGCCTCGTGGGTTTTTCCCGCCTGATCCATAGCGGTCATGATCAGCGGGTTGATGACCTCTTCCTCGGCGGCGGCAAGCCGGGCTGGAAGGTCCAATTCTTCATACTTGTTCATCAGAAAACCGATCGTTCCACGGTTCATACCGTAGACCGGCGTGTTCAGATGCTGAGTGTTGTGCAAAGTGCGCAGCATGAACCCGTCCCCTCCCAACGCGACCACCACATCTGCATCCCGCGGGGCTGCATTTCCGTAACGCGAAACCAAAGCGTCGCGCGCGCTTTGGGCGACGCTGGCCTCGCTGGCAAGAAAAGCGATTCTCTGGGTCATCATTTCCGGTTTCCGGTGCAATACATTTGGTTCCGAAACAAACACACCTTTCCGCATTTCACCAGAGTTGACGCCGCAGCGAACCAATTCGTCGCTTTACAGCCTTTCTCGGTCGTTCGGTTTCCGATAGGAAATCCGCCATATATACCCCAGCCCTGTGGAGCCATTATGAACGCCAACCTTCGTGATACCGGTTTCTTCACCCAGTCCCTCGCGGATCGTGACCCCGAGCTATTCGGGTCGATCACATCTGAACTGGGCCGTCAGCGCGACGAGATCGAGCTGATCGCGTCCGAGAACATCGTCTCTGCCGCCGTTATGGAAGCGCAGGGCTCGGTCATGACCAACAAATACGCCGAAGGCTATCCCGGCCGTCGCTACTATGGCGGCTGCCAGTTCGTCGACATCGCCGAGAATCTGGCCATCGACCGCGCGAAAGAGCTGTTTGGCTGTGGCTTTGCCAACGTGCAGCCGAACTCGGGCTCTCAGGCGAACCAGGGCGTGTTCCAGGCGCTGATCCAGCCCGGCGACACCATCTTGGGCATGAGCCTCGACGCTGGTGGTCACCTGACCCACGGCGCGCGTCCGAACCAGTCGGGCAAGTGGTTCAACGCGGTGCAATATGGCGTACGTCAGCAGGACAACATGCTGGATTATGATCAGGTCGAGGCACTGGCGAAAGAGCATAACCCCAAGCTGATCATCGCGGGTGGCTCGGCCATTCCGCGCCAGATCGATTTCGCCCGGATGCGCGAAATCGCCGATATGGTCGGCGCATATCTGCATGTGGACATGGCGCACTTTGCAGGTCTGGTTGCAGCAGGCGAACACCCCTCGCCGTTCCCCCACGCACATGTGGCAACGACCACAACCCACAAGACTCTGCGTGGTCCGCGTGGCGGCATGATCCTGACCAATGATGAGGATATCGCCAAGAAAGTGAACTCGGCCATCTTCCCCGGCATTCAGGGCGGCCCGCTGATGCATGTGATCGCCGGTAAGGCCGTGGCCTTTGGCGAGGCGCTGCAGCCCGCGTTCAAGGACTATATCAAGCAGGTCGTGACCAACGCGCAGGCGCTGTCGGATCAGCTGATCAAAGGCGGCCTGGACACCGTGACCCACGGCACCGACACCCATGTGGTTCTGGTTGATTTGCGCCCCAAAGGCGTCAAAGGCAACGCAACCGAGAAAGCCTTGGGCCGCGCCCATATCACCTGCAACAAGAACGGCGTGCCGTTCGACCCGGAAAAGCCGACCATCACGAGCGGTATCCGGCTGGGCTCGCCCGCAGGGACCACCCGCGGCTTTGGCGAGACCGAGTTCCGTCAGATCGCCGACTGGATCATCGAGGTTGTGGACGGTCTGGCCGCCAATGGCGAAGAGGGCAACGGCGAGGTTGAGGCGAAGGTGAAGGCGGAAGTCGCCGAGCTGTGCGCGCGCTTCCCGATCTATCCGAATCTCTGATCCGTCTCGGATTTTGAATTAGAAAGCGGCGCCTCAAGGGGCGCCGTTTTTCTTTTGCTGGGGCCGTGTCAGATATACCCGCGCCAGCGCAGGACAATGACCGCCAACGCCGCCAGCGCAAGGAGCCCCAGCGCCAGCGAGCCAAGAAAACTCAGAAACCACCCCCAGCGCCGGTCGGCCAGATTGATCGCGTTCAGGTGCCCCTGCACGTCTTTCGAGGCTTTTTCGAGCCGCGGCATATCCAGCAGCAACTGCAATTTGGGGTGTTCGGCCATCTGTTCAGCCCGGGCCAGAACCATGGCTTGTTTATAGATCTTGCGCGGCAACCGCCGTTTGGCGCGCCGGACCGAGGCAGTGAGAGTTTTGTCTTTCACCCCCAGCTTTTTGCGCAGCAAACCAATGGTCTGCGCGATCTGCGTCTGGATATCGATTTCCTGCGCCATTGGCCCCTCCTGACGCGGCAATGTACCCTTGCACAACGCGTGCGACAATGGGGCTGGTTGTTCCGTGCGACGGCGAGTATCACAGGCTTATGCTGAATACGATCATCCATGGCGACCCGACCGATCTTCCCCCGCTTTTGATTGCGCATGGGCTTTACGGCTCGGCCCGAAACTGGGGCGTGATCGCGCGACGCCTGTCGGATGAACGTCAGGTCATTGCGGTGGATATGCGCAACCATGCCTACAGCTTCTGGGACGCGCAGCATGACTACCCGCATCTGGCGCAGGATCTGGTCGAGGTCATCGATAGTCTGGGCGGCAAGGCAGATGTGGTCGGACATTCCATGGGCGGCAAGGCCTCGATGATGCTGGCGCTGGCGCATGGGGACCGCGTCAACAAACTGGTCGTGGCCGACATTGCGCCTGTGACCTATGGCCATAGTCAGATTCAGTTTATCGAAGCTATGCGCAACGTCGATATGTCCAGTGTCGAGCGCCGCTCGGACGCCGAGACGCAGCTGGCCGATCTCGGGGTCGAAAAAGCCCTGCAGAGCTTTTTCACCCAATCCTTGGATGTCGAAGGCAAGCGCTGGCGATTGAATTTGGACGTTCTGGCCGACGAGATGCCCAAAATCATGAGCTTCCCAAAGGTCGAAACCCAGTGGGACGGACCGACGTTGTTTCTGTCGGGAGGAACCTCAGACTATGTTCAACCTGAACACCGCCAAGCGATCCGCGCGCTGTTTCCGTCAGCACGTTTTGCGAAAATCCCGGGCGCAGGGCACTGGCTACATGCCGAGAAACCCCGCGAGTTCGAAGCCGCTGTCAGAGCGTTTCTGAATGCCTGATCAGGTCCCGTTGTAAAGCCGTTTGGCCACCAACCACGAGACCGGGGCAGCAACCACAGCCCCCACGACTGCCGCCCAGACAATGGCCATCGCCGTAACCAGCCCCGCCGCCAGCACGGCGATGACGGCGCTTCCGGCAAAGGCGGTCGCGATCAGAGAATAAAGCGTTGCGGCAAGGCGTAGCATGGCCGGTATCCTGTCTGTTAATGTTTGGCCTTCACATTACAGTAACAGAATGTGATGTGCTTTGACCTGTGTCAGATCAGGGTTCACATTCCCGGATCAACCGGTTCAACGATTTCGCCGCCGCCATTTACCCAATCCGCGAAACCACCCAGATTGTAGACCTGCGGATATCCCATATCCACCAACAACTTACCGGCCAGTGCCGCGCGACCACCCGAAGCGCAGTGCAGGATGATGACGCGGTCCTTGCGCAGTTCGGGATCATAGGATTGCAGGTCCGGGTCGGCGCGAAATTCCAGCATGCCACGTGGAATGTGATGTGATCCAGCCGCGCGCCCGGCCCGGTCCAACTCGGGTGCATCGCGCACATCAAGCAGCAATGCGCCCTGCCCAATCAATTCGCGGGCGCGCGCCGCATCGAGACGCGGGACCACGGCATTGGCGGCTTCCATCATGGCCTTGACGGTCAACGGCATGTATTCATCTCCTGTCATGATCTGACAGAAATCTAACATGCGAAATTTGGAAGGTGTAGCCCCGTCGCCCGCGACCTAATGTTCGCGGAAGGCCCGGGACATGCTGTCCACCACCGGCTTGGCGATATAAGCGGCAAAGGTGCGCTCTTCGGTTTGAATCATGATCTCCGCGGGCATACCGGGCGTCGGCACAAAGCCCCGAACACGCTCCATCTCGTCTTGGGTCAAGGAAATCCGGGCCAGATAAACCTCTTGCGGAATACCCGCCGAATCCTCAAGCAATGCGTCAGCCGAGACATAGAACACCTGGCCCTCCAATACAGGGGTCGTGCGTTGGTTCAGCGCCACCAGCCTGACGGTCGCCATCTGCCCGGTGACCACGCTGTCGATATCGGTTCGCGGAATCTGCGCTTCGATGATCAGAGGCGCGTCCGCAGGAAGAATCTCGGCAATCGGCTCTCCGGTTTCGATCACGCCGCCGGGAGTGTGGTGATGAAGCCGCACCACCGTGCCGGTTACCGGCGCACGAACAACGGCGCGATCCAGAACGCTGCGGGCCTGACGTGCCTTTTCGCGGACGCTTTCCAGATCGGCCTCGATCACACCCAGCTCATCCAGCGCGGCCTCGCGATAGGCGGACCGGGTGCGCAGGATTTGTTCATCGTATTTCAGCAACATCTGGTTAACCTCGGCCGTTTCAGCCTGAAGCCGGGCCAGTTGCCCTTCCGCCTCGGCCTGAACCCGACGGATCGTATTCAGGTCACCTTTACGCACCAGACCCTTGTCAAAAAGCGCCTCTTTGGTATCGAATTCTTCCTGCAGGATATCGGCGCGGCGCTCCATGCTGGCCAGTTGCGCCTCGAACCCCGAGGCGCGGATGCGCAGCGCTTCCATATTCCGCTCCAGCAAGGCGATATCGTTCATCAGCGTCTTGCGCGACACGTCAAAACTCAGCTTCTGACTGTCGAGAATGGTCATCACCTCGACATCGTTCGAGGCCTCGATCAAAGCGGATGAAAAGGACAGACGTTCCTGTTCACTATGCTCGGCCAACAGACGTTCCGTCATGGCCTGAAGGCGGATTTTGCGGATAAACAGCTCGCGTTCATTGGCCTCGGCCGAGGTCTGGTCAAGCGTCATCAGGATTTCGCCGGCCTGAACTGATTGGCCTTCGTTGACCAGAATGTCCTCGATGATGCCGCCTTCCAGATGCTGCACTATCTTGTTGCGACCGGTCGCGACAAAGCTGCCCTGCGCGATTACGGCAGCCGCCAGCGGAGCGCGGAAAGACCAGATGCCGAAACCGCCGAAGCAGACTAACAGCATGACCAGGCCAATAACGATCAGCCGATTGATCGAGCGCGGAACCTCGGAATACCACAGGGTCGGTTCCCGGGATTGGACCAGTTCATTCATCGCTTACCCCTCCTTGCCCTGCAGCTCGGGCTTTGGGCGCGGACCGTTGAGTTGTTGCAGCACCTGTTCGCGCTGACCAAACAGCGCAACCCGCCCATCGGTCAGCAGCATGATCTTGTCCACCACGTTCAGAAGGGTCGGTTTCTGGGTGATGACAACCACGGTGATCTTGCTTTCTCTCGCCTGTTCAATCGCGCGGGCCAGCGCCTTGTCTCCTGCCACGTCAAGGTTCGAGTTCGGTTCGTCCAGAACCACCATCTTGGGGTTGCCAAAGAACGCCCGCGCCAGTGCGATACGTTGTTTTTGTCCACCGGACAGAGGCGTCCCATCCGCGGCGACGACGGTCTCGTACCCTTGCGGCAGGGTTGCGATCATATTGTGCACATCGGCCAGAACGGCGGCATCGTGGATTTGCTCGTCGGTGGCATCGTCGCGCATACGTCCGATATTGTCCTTGATCGTGCCGGGAAACAGCTGCACATCCTGCGGCAGGTAGCCAATGCTTTCACCAAACTGGCGCGGATCCCAGTTGCGGATGTCCATCAGGTCCAACCGTACCGAGCCTGACGTCGGCAGGATCGACCCCACAAGCGTTTTACCCAGCGTTGTTTTGCCCGCACCGGAATTGCCGATAACGGCCAGCGTCTCACCCGGGTTCAGGGCAAAGGAAATCCCGTTCAGCACCACGCGTTTGGTCCCGCCGGGAACATAAAGCAGACGCTCCACATCCAGACGCCCTTCGGGTCGCGGCAGGCGCAGCTTCTCGAATTGCAGCGCCGAGTTGGATAACAGCGCCTTGATCCGGCCAAATGCGCCGCGTGTCAGCAGGAAAGTGTTCCAGCCCTCGATTGATCCTTCGATCGGGGCGAACGCACGCCCCGCGATGATCGATGCCGCGATAACCATGCCGCCTGTGATCTCGCCCTGGAGCGCGAGATAAGCGCCCCATCCCAGAATGCCGATCTGGGTCAGCAGGCGTATGGCCCGCGAGATCGCAGCGAAGATCACGTTACGATCCTGCGCGCGCACCTGCCAGGTCAGCGATTGCGCCGTGTCGCGGCCCCAGATGCGCACCGCCTCGGGGATCATGGCCAATGCGTTGATGATCTGGCTATTGCGCGACATCGAATCCAGATGCTGGTTGGCCATCGCCTGCGCATGATTGGCCTTGGCAAAGGGCTTGGCCGTCATTTTCTGGTTGACCAGCGCGATGATCATCAACAGCAGCGCAGTGACAACAACGATCATGCCAAGCTGCGGATGTACCAGAAAGATCATCAGGATGAACAAAGGTGCAAAGGGCACATCCAGGAAGGATATCAACGTCCCCGAAACCAAAAAGCCGCGCACCTGCTGCAAATCGCCCAGCGTCTGATACTCGCGCCCGTTCCCGTGCAGCGACGCATGGGCTGCCGCGCTCAGCACCGGAGCGCCAAGGCGGGCGGCAACTTCGACTGCTGTGCGCATCAGCATGAACCGGCGCACCGCATCAAAGGCGGATTGAAAGATCACAGCCCCCGCGACAATCGCCGTCAGCATGATCAGCGTGTCCAGTGACCGGCTGGTCAGCACGCGGTCGCTGATCTGGAACAGATAGATCGGGATCGCAAGAATGAGGATATTGGTGGCGCAGGTCAGCACCAGCACAAAGGCCAGATTGCGCCAGATCGCACGTAGTGACACGCGCAGGGTTTTCTGGAAATCCTCGGGCGGGGTCCGCTTGTGAAACGTCTGGGGTGGCCCTTTGCCATCGCCGCCACCCGAACCCGGGCGCATCAACGGCTGATTTGCCTTCGCCTCGATCGTGGTGCCCATGCGGTCTTTACCAACCGGCTCCGCTGAGGGGGTCATGCGCGCAGTCGATTGGTCAGTGGTCTCACGATCCGGAGGTGAGGTATCGGCCACCCCAGCATCACGGCCCGCTAATTCCTTGTCTTGCACGGGCTGCGATGTCGCGCGCTTGCGGGGAGAGCTAGCACGCTGTGGTTTCGTCGTCTTTGCCGACGCACCGGTTTTTTTATGATGCGTCGGTTCGTCGGGCACAACTTCAGCAGCGGCTGTCGGGCAACGCTCGGGTTTCGACACGCACATCTCCTTGGTCAGCCGCAATCGGGGCGCCGCCCCGGGTTTGTCAGTCTTTACTTGAACATCCAACCGGTCTTTGGCCTTGTGGTTCAGTGTTGCCCCGCCCCCCTGACGGTCCAACGGACTGGCAAAACGGGTGCGACGAGACGAAAAAACAATCGACATGAAACAAACCTATCGGGTCACTCGTAACTTAAAGGGAAATCAGGCCAGCATGGTTTGCAGGCCGTCGGTATTTGCCATTTCACTTGGAGTCAGGTCCTGACCTTTCGGTCCAATTGCCTGTTCATTGCCCGGCATGTCAGCTTCTTGCATCAAAAGGGCAATCGCTTCGTTGGGCATTTCAGGATTGTCCGGCATATCTGGCGCATCAACCAGGCTGGCCTGATGCAGCAATAGATCAGAAAACGATCCGTCTGCTGCCATGACATTCGAGTCTATGCCCGCCTTGGTGATACTGGCCGCATTCAGCAACGCGTTGCTACCGGCAAACACTTCAGTCAGCGCGGCGTTCGGACCGGAAAGATGTACATCGTCCTGATCGGCCAGTTTCGTGACCTGATCGACGATATTGGCCTGCAACAGATCGCCGTCGATCTTCAGCACCCGCATCTGCTCCATTCCGGCAAACATCGGATCGTTGAGCAGCGCATCTTCCAGCCCTCCGACATCCATGCCATCCAGCGCAATCGCGTCAGCCATCGAGTTGTCGAGCGTCCCGTGAGTGTCTTCGCCTTCGGTTTTGACCACAGCCTGATTCATCAGCAGGTTTTCGTCCCCACCCCCGACCGGCGTGGACATTCCACCAGTGACGATGTCATCGTCTTGCAACACCAGTGTCTGATGCAGCATATCCACCGAGATCATGTCGCCGCCGATCATGATCAGGTCGTAGTAAGTGCCCAACTGAACGATATTTGTCACATCGGTCAGTTGGTTATCGCCTAGGGCATACAATGTGGTTTCAGCCGAAATCTCGGCCTGGATGTGGTCGATATCCGTGGCGTCGATCTCTTGCTTGACGAAATTCGCCACCACCAGATCACCGGTAATCCAGTCTACGGTCATAGTCGTGGGTTGACCTGACCCACCATCCAGCCACGGCGCGCCTTTTTGCTCAACCGTGATCTCGGCCGACTGAACAACATCCGTGCCCGAGCCCGAAACACCCTGATCCCAATCAGACACCAACGCCACCTGGCTGATCAGCGTCAGATTGATGGCCTGGCCTCCAACAGCGATATAGGGCGCGTCGACCCATGCGATGGTCGCCGCCATTTCGTTGATCGCAAGGTTTCCACCCGCGACCACCGTATGCCCTTCACCGAACTCGTTGTCGGTCCGTTCATCCCATTCGGCGGGGTACGGGTCGGGCGTTTCGTCTTCGTCAATCTCTTCGGGCTGGTGGTAGGCAGGCAGCAGGTCCTGCCACTCGGGCGCTTCATCCACACGCTGGCCGTTGACGATAATGCCCATTGCGTCTTCGCCGTGGAACTGATGAACGGTAACACCGTCCATTTCAACCGTATTGGGCGACAGCATCGCATCGGCCAGCGACTGAACATATTCGGCCGAAAGGTAGTCCGTGAGTGAAAATGACGGCACCGGCAACGCGTGCAGCGACAATGCGATTTGCGCCGCTGCCTCGGCCATCGCCATCAACTGATCCGCGTCCCGGAAATCCCCCTCTCCGATCGTGTCATTGTCGCGCAGGAAAATGGACTGGAACGTATAGGTGATCGCTGATCCAATCAGGTCCGTGATGATCTGCGGCGGCAGGAAAATGACGTTGGGTATCGCTGCAGTCGGAATATCGGTATCCGGCAGCGGTTCATTCAGTGGCGGCGGTGCCAGAACCACGATTTCAGGTGCGGGGCCCGGCCCACCCGGGGTCTGGGCTTCAAATCTGTTGTCGCTCGGCGCTTGGAATTTGTAAGGCAGTGGATCGTAACGACCCGGGTCCAGCTCAAGATCCGCTTTGACATTGATGCTGTACGGATCTTCAAGCTCTTCCAGCTCCAGCTTCCGCCGCAAGGCCGTGAACTCTTCGTACTGGTCCCTCAGCCGGGCTTGCTCAATCGTGAGATCAAAATTCCCAATAAAGTGTGCAATCTTTTCGGTAACACTGTCGAGCGACATGTCTTTGATCCTTTACTCCCTTGGCCGGCCTGAAATTTCCGGTTCAGGATGTGCTGGGCCGAGGCCACGGAATGCGGCCCCGGCGTTTTCAATCAGTACGGAGGGGGCGAAAATGCGCCCCGCCCCTTCACAGGTCTTAGACCTCGGTGTCGTCGCTGGCGTAGGAAGACGTCATCGAACCACCAACCATGGTCGTATCGACCGAGTTACCAAGCACGTTGGCACCCATGACGATCGACTGGTTAAAGGCCGCCGTATCCACAACAGCCGCTGCCGACGCGTAGGATTCACCGTTGACGATACCGTCGCCACCGTTGTTCGAACCCCATGTACCGGCGTTGCCGCCTGCGCCGCCGTCACCCGAGTAGGCACCCGCCGAGCTTCCGCCCATCGTGTCGCCACCCATCGTGTCGCCAGCCATTACGTCGCTCATCGAGCCGCCGCTGGTGCCGCCGTTGGAAGCGCTTGCACCACCATCGCCAGTGTTGCCGCTGGACGCTGTGCCGTCTGCTGCACCGGACGAAGACGAATTCGAGTCGTTGTCCGAGGCAGATGCGCCGCCGTAACCGGCAATCGCTTCGGCCAGGCTGTCTGCAGACCCATCTGTGTCGGTTTCCGAGAACACGTCCGACGCACCGCTGTCGCCACCGGCCGAGTCAGACGCCCCCGAACCCGCGCCGCTCGCGGTCGAGTCGGAATCAGCCGTGCCGGTACCACCTGCACCACCTGCGCCGTCCGCCGCCGAAGTGCCCGTGCCCGTACCGTCACCAGAGCCATTCGCAGCGTTCGAACCACCGTCACCGCCATCGGCGTCAGAGTCGCTTGCGTTTGCTGCAGAACCGTTCGAGTCGCCAGACATCTGATCAACATCCGGTCCCGACGCGCTTTGGTCACCTGTACCCTGACCGTCTGCATCCGCAGCCGAGCTGCCGGAGTTGCCAGCACCACCGGTGCCTGCACCACCTGTCGAGGTGTTGTCGCCATCGGTTTCCGCATTGGCACCGCCATCGCTTTCACCAGGCGCTTCTTCCTCGCCACCTTCACCGGCCAGTTCACGCTGCAATTCAGCGATCGCTTCTTCGACCAGACGCGAGAATCCACCGCTTCCGTCGCCGCCGTCGCCAGACGCGTTGCTGTCGGATGTACCGGTTCCGGTACCGTCCGCAGTGTTGTCACCGGCGTCATTGTCATTGGCTTCGGTGTTATTGTCGGTGGTGTTGTCCGCCGAACCATCCGTGGTTGAATCAGCGTCTCCACCATCTGCACCCGATGCGTCTGCATCATTGTCGGTCGAGCCATTACCCTTGGCCTTGGCGGACGTGTCGTTGTCGCCACCGTCTGCATAAGCACCCGAGTCACTTTGCGAGTCGGCAACACCTTTACCCAAACCGTAGGATTCACTGCTGCCACCGTCGCCGGTCGCGCTGTCGGTCGAGTTGCTGCTGTCGGTCGCGTTATCCGAGGACGAGTCGCTGTCGCTGTCGCCACCATCACCGCCGGTGCTGGATCCATCCGCAGCCGAATCCGAGTTCGAATCTACGTCGCTCGAGTTGTCAGCATTGCCGGATTTTCCGCCTTTGCCGCCCTGTGCGTCCGCATTTGCATCACCGGTATCACCGCTTGAACCATTGGCATCCGCGCCATAGGTCTTGCCGCCATCCGCGTCGCCGCCATAGCTGCTGCCACCCATTCCAGAAGCACCGCCTGCCGCGCCAGCAGAAATGCCTTCGGCCGCATGTGCGTTACCGCCATTTGCATCGCCGTTCTGCTGGAAATCGCCGTTATTGGCGACTGACGCTGAACCAAGGTGGTCATTGTCTTCCAGGCTCGCCACCTGATTGTTGATCGATGACATGTCGTTGCCCGGACCATCCAATGAGATGTCCAGATTCAGATCATCACCCGGATCATAGTTCAGGTCATCGCCCGCGGTGATCACATCACCCACATCCGCGTCGGTAATGTCCACGTCGACCTTGTCATCATCACGCGGAATCCACTCGCCACCACCGAAGTCAATATTGACCGCGTTGCTGTTCGAGTTGTCATTGGTGTTGCTGTCGTCACCGCCGTTATTGTTCGACTGGCTTTGGGACTGGTCCTGATCCTGGCCCTGATCCTGGTCCTGACCTTGCTCCTGGCCCTGATCCTGAGCTTGCGAATCTGAGTTATTTGCTGAATTTTCGACGTCCTGTTGCTGCTGTTGCTGCTGGTCCTGTTCAGTCAGGTCTGCATCAATTTCAGCTTCTGCCACATCAATGTCAGCTTCGATGTTTGAATCCAGCTGTTCGATGTTCACTTCATCAACGGTTGTGACATTGGTATTATTGGTATTGCGTCTCATAATTAATTTCCATTATTCAGGCGCCCCACCGCCATTCATCTACAAAGCGGTATTCAGCGCGGTTGAAACAGAAGAGACCGCAGATAGCGTCAGAAAAGACAGCTATGCGGAAGGGTATTAGATTGTGATCAGTCGCCACCTCCTTTCCCGGCCAAGCCGATTCCGTGGCCACTCGATTTCCGCAAAAATATGCAGGACATGGGCACGTCAGGATTTCGGAGCTTCGCAAATTGAAGCCCGACCATCGTTGCAGCAGCGGTACGATGTGCCTAGCTGGAAGAAAGGATAGTGTGATCTATATTGCTGTTTTTAAATAATATTTTCAGATAATCCTGAATTCCTGCAGTCAAAATCCACCCTGAACCAGTTGGAAACAATAACCAGGAAATAAATGCATTTATTTCATTATGTTATGGTGAGGTTGTCGATTATTGACCTAACCAAAAGTTCTAAATCAGTGGGGATTTCGCGGTCATTCTATTGCTGGAATTTGCACTTTCCGCTATAATCCGAACGTAATTAAATTATTCAATTCACGAGTTCACGCCGTCAAAATCGAACCATTTAACACCTTAATTTGACGGTTTTACATTTTTGGGAGGGGGCGACGTCAATGAGTATTTCATTGAATGGTAATACCCGTGACGACTATACTACCACTGAAGAGCTATCTATCAATTTCATCGGGAAAGAGCTGTTTTATTCCAACCAGACCCTGAGAAGCGTGCAGACAGAGTTTGGCGTCACTGCATTTCGCCATGACAGTCTGGAGGCGCTTGTCGCACAGTCCGGTCAGGGTGCGCGCGTTGTGGTGGTGGATCAGTTGCTGACTGACGATCTGCTGGCGCGTCCGGAAGAATACAGTCAGGCTGCCAGCGCCGGGTGCCTCGCCTTCGCGTTTCGGAAAGAAAGCGCGGCCCGGCACATGTTCGACAGTTGGAACCGGGCGCAGTTTGGCGACATTGGCTATCTGCCGATGAACGTCACCCCGGATGTATGGCGCTCGATCTTGCGCCTGCTGATGCATGAAGAGCTGTTTTTGCCTTGCTTTCTTGCTCCATCTTTTTCTGCCAGGATCGAAACGCCCGAGGTCCAGCGCACTGTCCCACCTGACAAAACGCGGAGGTCGGCTGAAAAGCTGCCGCTCTATTCCACTTTGACGCGCCGCGAAAAGCAGGTTCTGCGGCTGGTTTCACAAGGGAAAAGCAACAAGGTCATCGCCTCGAAACTGGGCATTACAGAACATACGGTCAAGCTGCACATGCACAATGTGTCAGGCAAGCTGGGCGTCAGCAACCGCACGGCCGCCGCCCATTTCTATTTCGAGGTTGCACCCGGAGAGGCGCGCGGTGTCCACATTGAGTGAGCCTTTCGAAGCCCGGTTTGACCGGCTGATCCTTTTGGTCGGTCGGCTGAACTACATCTGGACCAACACCGAAAGTTTGTTGATACACCTGATTGCGGGTCTGACCGGCGCAAAGAAAGATGTGGCCGTGATCATCTTTCTGACACTGAACACGACCCGCGCCCGGATTGATCTGGTTGAACGTCTGGCAAAAATGGAAGGGCGCCCCGCCGAGGTGCGAGATCCGATTCTGGAGCATACGCAGCGTCTCGCGCGGCTCTCGTCAGTGCGCAACAAGTTCAACCACTGCATCTATTCCTTTGATCAGGAAAGCGGGAATCCCAAGACGATCCTGATGCGTATCGCGGACCGGAAGACAGATATCAAACTGGGGCGCGAGGACACAGTCGACGACCAAGCGATGCAGGATATCGAGGATGTCGTGGCCCAGCTCTCAACCCTCAACCGAGATATCTGGCGGTTGGTCAAAGACTTGGGGTATCCCGTCTGATCTTTTCGTCTGCCTGAGATAAAGTGGTGCGGGCGGTGGGACTCGAACCCACACGGCACTAGGGCCTTCGGATTTTAAGTCCGATATGTCTACCATTCCATCACGCCCGCGCGTCGAGAAAGTTGGGAAATACCACCTTCCTCGAGACATGGGGAACACTTACAACCTGCTCATCCGATTGAAAAGACACTCATTCATGCAACCCGAATTTATGGGCTGATGAAATTAATCTCGGGCATCGATTGCAGACGTGCGAGGTCCTGTTCATATAGCTCAGTGAACGAGGCGAGGATGTCCTCATTCCACCCCTCTAACTCCACATCCTCTTCAATGGCTTCTGGCAGGGCGTGTTGCCGAAATATGTCTGCCAATTCGGTTTTTCGTGTGGGGTCTTCCCGGTCAAGTCCCTGCCCCTGCAACGCTTGTATTCTCTGCTTGCCTGCGTCCGAAACCAGCGAGGATAAAAAGATCAGATCCCTGTTAAGCGGCGTATTCGACGGCAACCCGGCAATCGCGCACATGATTTCACCCCAGATCAGTGGCGAATCCTCGTTGCGCCACAGCGTGATTTTCACGTCTGGTGCCAGATCGCGGATATCCTCGATCATCGTCAACCAACTGAGGCAACTCAGATCCGTCGTATTCAGGGTGTTTTGCCGCTCATCCAACGGCAGAAGCATCAGAGCTTTGGGAATGAAACTGCCCGGATTGCGCAATCCAACAAATAACTCGACCGGGTTGTCGCTGAAAACGTGACTCAGATACCCCAGACGCCGACCGGCCTGCGCGTAGAACTGACCATCCTGAATGACCGAGTCGTTTTCACCAATGAACTCTGCGCTGGCCAAAACGGTCCGCTCGATTCGGCGGTCTGCGGGCAGCAGGTTTTGGAATCCACGAAACGTGTCCTCTGCTGTGGTCAGAGAATCGCACTGCCTGAGTGGCGCGCGAAACACGCGTTTGAAAGCCTTCACGCCAAAAACAGCCCGGTTGGCCTCGGCCATCACCTTGGCGTTGGACTGCATCAGCTTGAGAATTCGGCCCCCATCGGTAAACATCGCGCCTGCGTGAATGGCCACCTGCATCCGGCGAAAGTCCTTGTTCCGTCACCTCTTACATTTCCGGTTACAGGCAGCGCCGGCATCAGTCAAATTCCATTCGGTTCAGGATGACTGATTGCCAGCACACATGAAATTTCTCTGAGCTCACAATGAACACAAATTCGGGCTTGCAGTCCGAGGATTGACCGATTAATCGACACCTAGTGCCCCTATAGCTCAGCTGGTAGAGCAACTGATTTGTAATCAGTAGGTCCGCGGTTCGAGTCCGTGTGGGGGCACCATTTCTTCAAAAAACGCCCGCTAGATCCCTGATTTTGCTCCCGGCGGGCACTGGGTCGTACTCAATCCCCGAGAACGACCGTCGTAGCCAGGATAAGGCGGGGTAAAACTGCCTGCGCCCTTTTCACGCGTACGTATGACAAGTGACCTCACCCGTCATACCACCCTAACTCTCGGACGGCGGTGCCGGGCGGCGGGGGCGACCATCAGGTCGTGTACGGCCCACACCAAAGCGTCAACCCTGTCAGGTGAGCCCTGCCCTTCAAACCCGCCGGCGGTCATCTGGCACATCTGCGCCTCAAGCGCATCCAGACCGGCGATGTGGGATACCCTGCCTTGTTCATACAGTGCCGCAACAGGTTCGGCGCGGGCGGCCTTTCCGCGCGAGGCGTGGACGGCACGAAAGGACACAAGCGGGTCAACCTGCCGGACGACTTCCTCGACCAACTGTCCACCCTGATTGACTTCGGCAACCAGACGTTCCGCCGCATACACGTCCATCGCGTCAATCGCGGCTTGTGCCCAGCCCGCAGGCCCGACCCCCTGTACTGTGCAATCCGCCAGAATGTAAGCGCGCCACGCCTCTGGCGGGCCTTTTGTACACGCCCCGGCCACAATGATCCCACAGGCATCCGCTTCGGACCCTGCCGTTACGGCCGGGTCCAGTGCGACCACGACCCGATCAAGTTCGGGCACCTGAGCGACGCGCGCCGCGTCAAGCATGGACGCCGTCCACAACGCGCCTTCCGCATCGGACAGCAAGACGCCGTCCAATTCTTGCCGACCCAGCCGCGTTCCGGCATAGCGCGCGCGCACTTCATCCAGGAACGAATCTGCCAGGTTTGCCCGATTTGCCTCGGTCGGCGCATGCGTTTGCCCGGTAGAGGGCGACGCCAGCAACTCTTTCAAAACCTTCACGTTGCGCGGCGTGGTTGTCACACAGACCCTTGGACGCTGTCCCAGCCGCAGGGCAAATTGCAGCATGTCCCATGTGTCTGCTGCCTTTTTCCACTTTGCGAGTTCATCAACCCAAGCAGCATCAAATTGCGGGCCGCGCAACCCTTCTGGATCATGCGCCGAGAAGACCTGTGCCTCAGCCCCGTTCGGCCAGATCAACTTACGCTCGGACGCTTTCCAAGTGGGTCGCCGATCCGGAGGCGAACATTGCAATAGCCCGCTGTCGCCAAAGATCATCACATCGCGCACCTGATCAAAGGTTTCCCCAACCAAAGCCAGGCGATGCGCCTCGCCCTTGTCCAGCGGTTTTGCGCCCTCGACCATCGACCGCACCCACTCGGCGCCCGCCCGGGTCTTGCCAGCACCGCGTCCACCCATGATCACCCACGATCGCCAGTCGCCCTCGGGCGGCAATTGATGCGGCATCGCCCAGAATTCAAACAGGAAAGGGAGGGCACACAGCCCCCCCTCCCCGATCTCACTCAGAAATCTGTCCTGAACCGCAGCATCGGCGGAGGCGAGCCAACCGGCACCCGACCTCAAATCGAGCGCGGTCAAGGTCGAGCGCATACCCCCCTTGGGCGATTCCGGCTTGTCTGTGATGTTGTTCGACAAAGCTTGTCTCCACTTTCTGACAACTTCGGATCAGCCCCTCTAGCTGCCCGAGCTGCCTGGTTGAACCAGCAAGATCTGCATCCTCCCCGGCTCCGATTTGCTGACGCAGTTCTTCCGCTGCCTTGCGCAGATCGCGAATGGATGTCTCAAGCGACAACAACAGGTCTGCCGTCCGTGACATCCGCTCTTCCGGGGTAATCAAAGTCATGTTTGCCTGTGACCTCATGCGTGAGTTTTTCCGCACGAGAGAAACGAAAAACGGCCACCGGGTTACCCCGGGGCCGTCGCCCACTTCTTCTAGCATGACACAGTTGATATGATAAAAAGGTCGCAAAGTCAATGCCTTACGCAACACCTCCGCAACATAGACCGAACGCTATGGCAGTATTTTCTTAAGGTCCGACTTCGAGTCACGCGCAATTTGTATTTGCTTGGCATAACCTGCGTTATACGGAAACTGTCGAGCATTTACGGAATTTGCGTGGCAAGAAATGACAATGCCTGCGAATCCTGGCGTTTATAGGCCAATTCAATCGCAAGTTTGATTTTTTGTCTCTCAAGCATCAAACGCTCAAGCGCAAACTTCCTGTCATCAAATACATGATACTCGTCGATGCTCACATCCAATTGCCAAACACGCTCAAACGTATCCAAAGCTCCTGTCAGGTCTCCTTGTTTCGTTTGCAGATAGCCAAGAGCTTTCAATCCTTCGCGTTGAAACTCCCAAGGAACGCTTAGAAACAATAGCGACAGATCATTTTGGCCGGATTGCAAATAAACAAGTCCCGAATTCAGCAAAGCACGTTCATAGTCAAAGCGGTTGTCTCTTTTCTGTAAGTACAACAGAAGCTCACCTAAACGACCTGCAGACGCAGCAAGAAGAGCCCTGTTCCACTCAAAAACATCATCCTCAAACACTCGAGAGTTGCTTATGGACCAATTGAGAAGCTCTACTTGCCTCCTGTTGCCAGCGATGGCGTGAACAAGTGCAAAATTGGAAAGGCTTACATCGTAGACATCCAAGTTTTCTTGCTTCATGACTTTCAGCGTTTTCATGGCTTCCGTCAAACGTCCGTCAAACGCGAATGCCACAGCTAATTCTGACAAAGACACGGACCGGACCTTTGGGTTCAAGATTTTGCCAGCAAGGTCTCGTACATTGCCGTAGTCCTTCATTTTCAAGAGAATGCGAACCCCTTCGGCCTTTAAAATGTCCCGTCTTTTGGGGTTGTTGACGTTATCAATGAACTCAACGGCCTCTTGATAGCGCCCCTTAAGGAGAAAGGCTTCGATGATTTCCCGTTCTATCCTAGCCCGCTCTTGATCAGTGGCAGTTTCCAACAGGTCGTCAACGCTCTGACGGTCTCCTGCAAACATGAAGAAATAAGCGGCTGCTCCCTTCGCATATGTTTGTTTCTTGGGATCAATATGCGGCAAAAGATTCATCAGATACGCCGCGAATTCTGCTGCCGTTTCTGGAGCGTTACTCATCAGTGGGCCAATTGAAAGACCCGAATGCATCCTTAAAACAACAACCTGTTGCGAAGGGTCTGCCCAAGTTTCAGCACAATAGGTGAGAAACGCTGCCCGCAAAGTTTGGTGCTGTGGAAATCCCAGGCTTTCCTGATCGACCAGAATCTTTAAGATACTGCGCATCCAATAGCCTTTGTCGTGATCTGCCCCCGCCGTTTCTATCGCCAGATCGAACAGGCAAGCCTGCGTTGGCTGGGCCAGACAATCGTCCGCGTCGGCCACACTCGAAAAACCTGATAAAAAAAGCGTGGCAA
Source organism: Ruegeria sp. K11 (assembly GCF_056531905.1). NCBI lineage: Bacteria > Pseudomonadati > Pseudomonadota > Alphaproteobacteria > Rhodobacterales > Roseobacteraceae > Ruegeria > Ruegeria sp. K11. Next base: position 172,599 of record NZ_JBQFMP010000001.1, on the reverse strand, counting down.
CGACGGCCAAAGCTCTAACGTGCATTTTTCTGTCCGGTACCAATTTTAATTGAATGTGCTGGTTATACACCTAAGCTTCGCCAATCCAATCCAAGGCACACTGCAGCGAAAGTGTAAACTTGACATTTCCGCGGCCAAGCCTCATGTGCCAACGCAACACAGCGCTGACGCGTGAGCATTCGCGGCTAAAGTGGCCTCACAGCGCTCAACTTATCCCATAGTTCCCCTTCACGCAGGGTTCTTGACGCAACAACCGGATGCCGCAGGGTCCGCCTGCCCGTCCCGAGGTTGTTGCACAACCCTGTCGGTCACGCGCCTGCCGCGTGATCAATCGCCATATGTCCGTAGGTTTTCCCTGCGGCCAAGAAGGAAATTGAATTGTTCGACTTCGACATGCTTGGCCTTGCGCCGGCTCTGAATGACGCGCTGAAACGCGCCAATTTTTCGCAACCCACCCCGATCCAGAATCAGGCGATCCCGCTGGCTCTGAACGGCCATGACATCCTTGGCCTCGCTCAAACCGGCACCGGCAAAACACTGGCCTTTGGCCTGCCGTTGATTGACCACTTGTTGGCGCAGCCCGGCAAACCCGCGCCCAAGACCGCCAAGTCCCTGATCCTTGCGCCAACGCGCGAATTGGTCAACCAGATCGCCGACAGCCTGCGTAACCTGACCAGGAATACCAAGCTGCGCGTCGCAACCGTGGTCGGTGGGCAGTCCATCAACAAGCAAATCATGTTCCTTGCACGCGGAACAGATATCCTTGTTGCCACACCAGGCCGGCTGATCGACCTGATGGACCGCCGTGCCGTCGATCTGGGATCGGTGCGCCATCTGGTGTTGGATGAGGCCGACCAGATGTTGGATATGGGGTTCATCCATGCCCTGCGCCGCATTGCGCCGGAATTGGGTACACCGCGTCAGACCATGCTGTTTTCCGCCACGATGCCAAAACAAATGGAGGAGCTGAGTCAGGCTTACCTTTCCAACCCGCAACGGGTTCAGGTCTCGCCTCCGGGTAAGGCTGCGGACAAGATCACGCAGTCGCTGCACTTCGTCAGCAAACCCGAGAAACCCGCAAAGCTGCGGGAAATTCTGGCGAGCGATCCCGATGCTCTGACGCTGGTCTTTTCGCGCACCAAGCATGGGGCCGAAAAGCTGATGAAAGGGCTGGTTGCTGATGGGTTCAACGCGGCTTCTATCCACGGGAACAAAAGTCAGGGACAGCGTGACCGGGCGATCAAGGCGTTTCGCGTCGGTGAGATCACCACGCTGGTTGCAACGGATGTGGCCGCGCGCGGCATTGATATCCCCGGCGTCGCGTATGTGATCAATTACGATTTGCCTGACGTTCCCGACAATTACGTCCACCGCATCGGTCGCACAGCGCGGGCCGGGCGCGAAGGCGAAGCCATAGCTTTTTGTGCCCCGGACGAGCTGGATCAGCTACGCCAAATTCAGAAGATCATGAAGATTGAAATTCCGGTTGCCAGTGGCACCATGCCGGAAGAGGCCGAAGGCAAGCGCCCCACACGGCGGCGCGGTGGCAACCGCCGGGGCATGGCTCCGAAAGCCCAACCTACTCCGGACAATGGAAAACCCAAAAATCGACGCTCTCGCCGTCGCCGCGCGGCCTGACGCCCTAAAAAAAATCGGATCGGGTTGAATTACCCGATCCGCTGTCCATCTCCCAGAAGGGCGGCGGCTGACCTCGGATGAATGCGCCTCGCGCGTTTAGTTGCCCGAGTTTCGCTCTGCCTCGATCTCGCGCCATTTGGCGACGTTGCGATTGTGCTCCTGCAACGTTTCGGCAAAAGCGTGACCGCCGGTTCCGTCGGCAACAAAGAAAACATAATCGGTCTGATCCGGCGCAACTGCGGCTTCCAGACTGGCAAGCCCGGGATTGGCAATGGGCGTGGGCGGCAATCCGTCGATCAGGTATGTATTCCAAGGAGTTGCACGACGTAATTCACTACGCCGCAAGCCGCGTCCAAGCGTACCTTGCCCTTTCGTGACACCATATATCACGGTTGGGTCCGTCTGCAGTCGCATCCCCTGATTCAGCCGGTTCACGAAGACGCTGGCTACTTGACCACGTTCTTCGGGGACACCGGTTTCCTTTTCGATGATCGAGGCGAGGATCAGCATGTCCTCGGGGCTTTCCAGAGGCAAACCTTCCTGCCGCGCGTCCCAGACCGCGTTGATCCGGAGCTGTTGTTTTGCCTTCATATCATCCAGCAAAGCGTTCCGGTCCGTACCGGGGGATACCTCGTAGCTGTCCGGTGCCAGCATGCCTTCCGCAGGCAGATCGGCAACGTCGCCCTCCAGCACATCTACGGATTTCAGCGCTTCGACGATCTGCCAGCTGGTGACACCCTCCGCCAGTGAGATACGGTATCTGGTATCCGCTTCACCGCGCTTGTCGCCATAGACATCCGGCGCTTCATCCTCTCCGATCTGGAATGACGCGATTTCCACGAAATCCAGTGTCGCCGGGTCCAGCTCGCGCACCCGCGCCTGCAGCCGGGTCACACCGATGCGGTATTCGATCTCGGTCCCGCAAGTGCTGGCCCCGCTCTTGGTGATATCATCGACGATCTGCTCCATCGACGCGCCTTCGCGCACCAGAAAGCTCCCCGCCTTCAACTGCTGTGATTTTTCGGTGTATTCCGCCGCCATACGGAAAATCATCGCGCTGCTGATCGCGCCCTTGTCTTCAAGGTCACGGCTGACGCGGGTCATGTTAGACCCGCTTTTCACCTGCAGGCAAATTGCGGTTTCCAGCGGACCTTCAGATTTATATTGCGATTGCCCCCACAGAATGACGCCGCCCATCAGGAACAGCCCCACCACAAGGACGGTCAGCGCATTCGACGCCAACGCCCGCCACATTTAACTGACCTTTCCGAAGATCACACTTGCATTGGTGCCACCAAAGCCAAACGAGTTTGACAGCGCCACGTTGATTTCGCGCGCACGTTTTTCGTTGGCGGCCAGATCAATCGGCGTTTCAACAGCCGGGTTGTCAAGGTTGATTGTCGGCGGCGCGACCTGATCGCGGATCGCCAGGATCGAGAAGATCGCCTCAATCGCGCCCGCAGCACCCAGCAGATGCCCTGTGGCGGATTTGGTCGAGCTCATTGTGGCGTTGGCGGCGTGGTCGCCCAGCAAACGCTCGACTGCGCCCAGTTCAATTGTATCAGCCATGGTCGATGTGCCATGCGCGTTGATGTAATCCAGATCGCTCGGCTCAAGCCCGGCGCTGCGCAGCGCCGCTTTCATCGACCGTTCTGCGCCGTCGCCATCTTCGCTGGGTGCGGTGATGTGATAAGCGTCGCCCGACATGCCATAGCCCAGAACCTCGGCATAAATCTTTGCGCCACGCGCCTTGGCGTGTTCGTAATCTTCCAGAACCACGATTCCGGACCCTTCGCCCATGACAAAACCGTCCCGATCCACGTCATATGGCCGGCTGGCCGCCTTTGGGTTATCCGCGAATTTCGTGGACAGCGCCTTGCACGAGTTGAAACCTGCGATGCCGATCTCGCAGATGCAGCCCTCGCCACCACCTGCGACCATCACATCCGCATCGCCTGCGCGAATGATGCGGCTGGCGTCGCCGATTGCATGCGCGCCTGTGGAACAGGCCGTGACGACCGAGTGATTTGGACCCTTGAAGCCAAACCGGATCGAAACCTGACCGGATGCCAGGTTGATCAGTGCACCGGGAATAAAGAACGGCGAAACGCGGCGGGGGCCTTTGTCGCGGATCAGGTTCGCAGTTTCGGCGATCGAGCCCAACCCACCTATACCGGAGCCGATCAGAACACCTGTGCGCAGGCGATCCTCTTCGTCTTCGGGCAGCCAGTTGGCATCCTTGCAGGCCATCTCGGCCGCTGCGATGGAATACAGAATAAAATCTTCGATCTTGCGCTGCTCTTTCGGCGGCATCCAGTCGTCCGGGTTGAACGTCCCGTTTGTGCCGTCCCCACGGGGCACTTCGCAGGCGTAGGTGGTGGTTACACCGCTGGCCTCGGCATCGAACAACGTGATGGGGCCCGCACCGGATTCTCCGTCCAGCAGACGCGACCAGGTTTCCTCGACCCCGCTGGCCAATGGAGTGACCAATCCCAGACCGGTTACAACGACTCTGCGCATGAAGTGCCTCTTGCCTGCTTCCTGTTATGAGAACCGCTCATACCCCGGCCCGGGGTCCGGGGGCAAGAGCAACAGCGTATTCAGCACCGGCATCTTGTCGCCGACAACCCGTTGGCGTCCAATCCCCCTCGGCAAACCGATCCAGAAAAGAAACCGCCCCTCGTAACGTGAAGAAGGGCGGTTTTACTGAATATGGCAGCTTACTGGAATTCAGCGACCGGCTCGTGCGCGGCCCGTGCGACGCTCAGCGCCTCAGCCAGATCGACGCTTTTGCGGAACAGGGCGCGCCCGACGATGGCACCTGAGATGTTCGCGACATAGGCCAGACGCGAAATGTCATCCGATGTGCGAACAACGCCACTGGCAATGACTGGCGTCCGCGATTGTTTGGCCAGACCGGATATCAGGCCCAGCTGCGCATCCACGTCTTCCATATCGCTGTCGATATCGGTGACCAGAATCGCCGCAAAGGGTGTATCCGCGAAGGCGTCGATAAAGGCATCGGGCGTAAAGGCGCTTTGGCTGCGCCAGCCTTCGGTCATCACCTGTCCCTGCCAGACATCAACAGCCAGAACGATCTGGTCCGGGTACAGCTTGGCCAGTTCCTTGACCAACTGCGGATCCCAAGCAGCCAGCGTGCCGATCACAATCCGGCCCGCGCCCTTGTTGATCCAATACTCAACCTGCTCGCGTGTCCGCATACCACCAGCCAGCTGCACTGGTATCTCCGCCGAACGAATGATCTCTTCGACCAGTTCAGAGTTGGTGTCACGGCCTTCAATCGCGTCGAAATCCGTCAGGTGCATCCATTCTGCGCCCGCGGCAGCCCAGCTGCGCGCTGTCTCGACGGGATCCACATGCCAGATCATTGCTTCGTCCAAACGGCCTTTGTCCAGCGTGACACACCGGCCGTTCTGCAGTTCCATAGTGGGGTAAATCCTCATGAGCCCGTTCCTCCGCTCAATCACTATACATTCGGAGGCATCATACACATGGAACGCACACGCACTTTTACCAGTTTCGGCAAACTACGGGCGTTTTGCGGCATCTGCGAGAAAGATGGACTCAGACGCGCGGCGGAGGACCATTGCGGCGCAGCAAAGTAACAGGACTGTCCCGGTAACTGCATTCGCGCATCACCACATAGCCCAGTTTTTTGGCCAACTTTTGCGACACGGTATTTTCGGTATCTACCATGGCCACCAACGGCCCAGGCATGATCCGGTCGAACCAGTCATGCGCGGCCTGCGCGGCCTCGTATCCCAACCCCTCGCCCTGCGCCTCGGGCACCAGAATCCAACCGGCTTCGGGAAAGCTGTCAAAATCGTCGCCAAGTTCTCGGTTTCCATAGAAAAATCCGGCCTGACCGATCATCTGCCGGTTGGATTGCCGCACAACAGCCCATTGCCCGAAACCGGCCATCTGCCAATGCCCGGCATTGCGCAGAAACGAATCCCACGCCTCGCCCCGCGATCGAGGCTTGCCGCCGACATGCCGCACGATGCAGGGGTTGCGCCAGATCTCGGCGAACCGGTTGAAATCCTCGGGCCGCATGCCGCACAGCGTCAGACGGGCCGTATTGATCATTGGGGTGGATCTTATCATGCGCCCACTCTCGAATATCTTGCCTCGGATGCAGCGTGGCGAACACTTATGCCATCTTGCAAGCCCGAATTCCCGGCTGAAACAAAAAACGGCGCCTCCGTTGCCCGGAAGCGCCGCTTTGAAACCGTATGCGAGTGGCTTAGGAAGCTTCGCTGATGAATTTGACCGCGTCGCCAAATGTCTGGATGGTTTCGGCTGCGTCATCAGGGATCTCGATGCCGAACTCTTCTTCGAAGGCCATAACCAGTTCAACGGTGTCCAGGCTGTCTGCGCCCAGATCGTCGATGAAGGACGCGTTTTCCGCGACTTTGTCTTCTTCGACACCCAGGTGCTCAACAACGATCTTCTTCACGCGATCTGCGACGTCGCTCATGTCTATTCCTCATTCCATTTCAGGGCGGTTTGCCCGGTTCTGCCCTTGCCCGATGGGGTTGGCCTTGATGTGCCCGTTCCGGGCGGTTTGAGTCCCGGAACCCGGGAAATTAGAAGGCCGACCTTGACGACCGGCCCTGAATTTATGCGCCGCCTATAGCACAGACAACGCGCAAGGCAAACGCTTTCGCACCTGCCCTGACTCGCGCTCACAACATGGCCATGCCGCCATTCACATGCAAGGTTGTTCCGGTAACATATCCGGCCTCTGGGCTGGCAAGATACAGAACCGCCGCCGCAATCTCTGATGGATCCCCCATGCGCCCTGCCGGAACCTGCGTCAGGATACCTGACTTCTGATCATCGGTCAGCTTGTCGGTCATCGCTGTAGTGATGAACCCGGGCGCCACCGCATTGGCAGTGATTCCACGGCTTGCCACCTCATAGGCCAACGACTTGGTCATGCCGACCATGCCCGCTTTGGACGCCGCATAGTTCACCTGTCCCGGATTGCCCGTCGCGCCGACAACGGACGAGATGTTGATGATCCGACCCCAACGCGCTTTCATCATGCCCCGCAGCACGCCTTTGCACAGTTTGGCCGTGGCCGTCAGATTGACGTCGATCACGCTTTGCCATTCTTCATCAGACATCCGCATGAATAGGTTGTCGCGTGTGATCCCGGCATTGTTGATCAGAATATCGACCGAGCCCATCGCCTCAGCCGCCTGTTTCGGCAGCTCTGCGACAGCCTCCATGTCACTCAGGTTGCACGGCAAAACATGCGCGCGTTCGCCCAATTCCGCAGCCAGTGCCTGCAGGGGCTCAACCCGTGTGCCTGACAAACCAACCGTCGCGCCCGCAGCGTGCAGAGCACGTGCGATGTCGCCGCCAATACCGCCCGAAGCACCGGTGATCAGCGCATTCTTTCCTGTCAAATCAAACATTTCCAGTCCTTCCCTCACCGCCACACCGGGCGGTTTATCCGTTATGCGCCGTCACCGGTCACTTTTTTCACGTCATCCGGCGAACCAACGGCCTGACACGCAAGGGCACGATCAATCTTGCGGATCATGCCGGACAAAGCCTTGCCCGCGCCAATTTCCCACGCTTCGGTCACACCTTGCGCAACCATATACTGCACGCTTTCGCGCCACCGCACCGAGCCTGTGACCTGCTCGACCAGCAGTTGACGGATCACGTCAGGATCGCTCACCGCCTCGGCTCGCACATTGGCCACCAGCGGCACCGCGGGTGCCTTGATTTCGACGGCGGCCAAAGCCTCGGCCATCACGTCGGCCGCAGGCTGCATCAGCGCACAATGAAACGGAGCGCTGACCGGCAGCATCACGGCGCGTTTGGCGCCCTTTTCCTTTGCGATCCCGGCCGCGCGCTCAACGGCAGCTTTTGACCCCGACACAACTACCTGAGTCGGGTCGTTGTCGTTCGCAGCCTGACAGACCTCACCTTGCGCGGCTTCGTCAGCAACGGCGCGCACGGCCTCAAGGTCCAGGCCCAGAATGGCGGCCATCGCGCCCTCACCCACCGGCACCGCGCTTTGCATCGCCTGTCCCCGCGTCCGAAGAAGCCGGGCAGTATCTGCAACCGACAGCGCCCCGGCGGCGGCCAGCGCTGAGTATTCGCCCAATGAATGACCCGCAACAAATGACGCCATTGAGATCGAGGCCCCCTCGGCCTCAAGCGCGCGCAGTGCCGCGATGGACGTTGCCATCAAGGCAGGCTGGGCATTCTGCGTCAGCGTCAGTTCCGCAATATCGCCTTCCCAGATCAACGCGCTCAGCTTTTCTCCCAAAGCCTCGTCAACTTCGTCAAATACGGCGCGGGCGGCAGGATATGCCTCGGCCAATGCTTTACCCATACCGACGGTCTGGGCCCCTTGCCCGGGAAATACGAAGGCGCGTGTCATTGATACCTCTTGGATGACGTAAGGTTGCGGCGGGGTGTAAACCGACTGACGCGCTGGCACAAGCATCGTGTAAGGTCTGCATCCCGACACTGTTTCTGTGCATTTCTTTGCCTTGTGTCCTGATGCGATCCCTTTACGCTGCCCGGCACGAACCATCACAAAGAGAATGACAAATGTCCGCGACAAACACATTTGCCAGCTATGGCAGCGTGACAAAGGCGTTTCACTGGTTGACGGCGCTGCTGATTCTAACGGCCCTTCCGCTGGGATGGTTCGCCAACCAACTCGCTCAAGCAATATATGATCCGAACATTCCCACGACCGAAGCCGACATAGCCCGCGCTGCACAGCTGTTTTCCCTGCATAAAACTGTTGGGGTGACAGTCTTTTTCGTCGCACTGGCGCGAATCCTTTGGGCGATAACACAGGTCAAACCGGGGCTCCTGAACGCTGAAAACAAGCCCGAAGCGTTCGCGGCCGAAACTGTGCACTGGCTGCTATACGGGTCGCTGGTTCTGGTGCCGCTGTCAGGTTGGATTCACCATGCAGCCGCCGAGGGGTTTGCGCCAATCCTTTGGCCTTTCGGGCAGAACCTGCCCCTCGTTCCAAAGTCAGCCGCATTGGCCGAATTCACAGCCAGCTTGCATTGGCTGTTCATCCTGGTTCTGGCGGGGTCACTGCTGTTGCACATCGCGGGCGCGCTCAAGCATCACATTATCGACAAGGACAGCACGCTGCGCCGTATGTTACCCGGGCAGGCCAATGCGCCCGAGCCGCCGCATCAGGAACATTTGACAACACCGCTATTCGCAGCGCTCGGCGTTTGGGTCCTGGTTCTGGCCGGAGGATGGTTTGGCGGTGTCTTCTCGCATCATTCAAGTGCCGCCACCGACACGGCGGAATTGGCGCAGGTGCAATCGGATTGGCAGGTTCAGGACGGAGAACTAAGCGTGACGATCACGCAATTGGGCAGTCAGGTTACGGGCACATTTTCCGACTGGACCGCAGCCATCACCTTTGATGAGCCCACAGCACCTGGCCTCGCGGGATCAGCAGATGTGACCATCGCCATCGGCTCGCTGAGCCTTGGCACAGTATCCGATCAGGCAATGGGTCCGGATTTCTTCGACTCGGCACAGTTCCCGACGGCGCAGTTCAAGGCAGAATTGTTCAAAACCGACAGCGGATATGAGGCGCGGGGCCCCCTGACGATCCGGGACAAAACGGTGGACATCACCTTGCCCTTCACGTTGGACATGCAGGACGGGATAGCCGATGTCGCGGGGTCGGTCGACATCAACAGACTGGATTTCGATGTCGGCACCTCGCAACCACAAGAGGATTCGCTGGGCTTTGCGGTCACCATCGGCTTGCAGCTGACGGCAAAACGCGGAGAATAGCGCATCAAAAAAACCGCCAGAGGTCTCCCTCTGGCGGTTCTGTCACTGAGCTGGCTTGGCTCTATTCGGCTTTCTGTGCTTCGACAGAAATGAAGATTTCGACTTCGTCGCTGACGAACGGAGCGAATTGACCAAGATCGAATTCGCTGCGTACCAGTGTTGTGGTCGCATCGAAACCGGCCCAGGGCTTGCCCGCCATGGGGTGGTCACCCGCCTGGTTCAGCTTAGCATCCAGCACCACCGACTTGGTGACGCCATTCATGGTCAGGTCACCGGTAATGTTTGCCGTATTCTCACCGGTTACTTCGATCCCGGTCGAGGTGAATGTCACAAGGTCGCCCTCGGACGCGCCAAAGAAGTCTTCGGTCATGAAATGATCTTCGCGCGGCTTCCAACCGGTGAACATCTCAACCACGGGCATCGATACTGTCACGCTGGACGCGGCGGGGTTTTCCTGATCGAACAGAATCTCGCCCTCAAAGCCCGAGAACATTCCATAGGTCGTCGAGAATCCAAGGTGGTTATAGTTGAAAATCACTTGGCTGTGGCTGGGGTCCAGAACGTATTTCTCGGCGCTGGCAAATGCCGTGGTCGCCGTCAGCGCCAGTGCAGCAGCTAAAAGAGTGGGTTTCATGTCAATCTCCGCAGTGTTGGGTATGGCAAACCGTACCGGTTGCTCGGAAATAAAAATGTGCTGCCCAAGGGCAGCACACAAGCTTTTTAAGTTCACAAATTCTGTTCTTTTTTGAACAGAATAGAATTCAGCCGAAAATTGTTACGTTTTGGCTGAGTTGACCTTTCAACGCCCGGCCAATTTCCGCCGATTGCAGCGGCAGCTTCATCAGCAGGCTGCCATCAACATCGAACAGCTCGACCTGATCATCGGCAAAGCGCGCGCCGCCCAATGTGTCGTAGCTACGACGCAGAACCGTTTGCGGACGGCCGTTTTCGTTCTTTTGCAGGATGCGCACCTCGCGGCGAATGGGGTCGAAATAAGCATCCGGGCGGGAATCCGAGAACTGAATGGTCAGAAGACTGACGCCAATCATCAGAAAGGCCAGTGAAGCCACCAGTTTGATCGGCCAGACCTCGGCGCCGACGACACCGCCAGGCATCAACCACATCGAAAAGGCCGAGACGATAAAGAACGCGCCAATGACCCGCAGAAGGACCAGACGTGCCTTCCAGTTCGGCGCAAAAGTAATCAGCACCGGTACGGATTTATCAAATACAGCACGCTGTGCCGGAGTTTCAAAAGTGTTTGTGTTGGTAACCGCCATCTGACTTGTCCTGTCTTTAGTGTTCCAAGCGCCCGGGTGCTCCCGGCTTGGTAAACAACCTCGGGGGGAAAAGAGTCAGGAATTGGGCACCTCAAAGGAAATTGGACGGCTTCACAAGGGCATGTGTGGCAGGGCTTGCCCCGCCGCCATAAACGTGTATACGGGGCCATCCTTCGCAAGACACATGAATCGCGCAGCCTCTCGTGGCAGGGTCGCGAAGGAAATATGGCCCCGCCTATGAAATGCGCCTTGATATAAACAGGAGTGCACATGCCACTGTATGAGCATGTAATGATCGCGCGTCAGGATCTGTCCAACGCGCAGGCAGAAAGCCTTGTCGAACATTTCGGCACCGTTCTGGCTGACAACGGCGGCAACGTCGTCGACAGCGAGTACTGGGGCGTCAAGACGATGGCTTACAAGATCAACAAGAACCGCAAAGGCCACTATGCCTTCCTGAAGACCGACTCGCCTGCTGGCGCGGTTCAGGAAATGGAACGCCTGATGCGCCTGCATGAAGACGTCATGCGCGTTCTGACCATCAAGGTCGACGAGCATGCCGAGGGCCCCTCGGTCCAGATGCAGAAGCGCGATGAGCGCGAAGGCCGCCGCGAGCGCCGCTGATCAACGCCTGACGAAAGGACACCAAACCATGGCCGCAAAACCATTTTTCCGCCGCCGCAAGGTCTGCCCGTTCTCGGGTGAGAACGCGCCGAAAATCGACTACAAAGACACCCGTCTGCTGCAGCGCTACATCTCTGAGCGTGGCAAGATCGTACCTTCGCGCATCACCGCCGTTTCGGCGAAAAAGCAGCGTGAACTGGCCCGTGCTATCAAGCGCGCCCGCTTCCTCGCCCTGCTGCCCTACGCCGTGAAGTAAGGAGAGACTGACATGCAAGTTATCCTGCTGGAACGCGTTGCGAAACTGGGTCAGATGGGCGACGTCGTTGACGTCAAGCCCGGCTTTGCCCGCAACTTCCTGCTGCCTCAGGGCAAAGCGCTGAGCGCGTCCGAGGCCAACATCGCCTCGTTCGAAGCCCAGAAAGCGCAGCTTGAGGCGCGCAACCTGGAAACCAAGAAAGAAGCTGAAGCCCTGGCTGAAAAGCTGGACGGTCAGCAGTTCATCGTAATTCGTTCGGCATCGGATGCTGGCGCTCTGTACGGCTCAGTCACCCCGCGTGACGCCGCAGACGCCGCAACCGAGGCGGGTTTCACCGTCGACAAGAAACAGATCGTTCTGGTCGCGCCGATCAAGGAACTGGGCCTGCACGCGGTTGCCGTCAAGCTGCACCCCGAGGTCGAAGTTGAGATCAAGATGAACGTTGCCCGTTCGGAAGAAGAAGCCGAACTGCAGGCATCGGGCAAATCGATCCAGGAACTGGCCGCCGAGGAAGAAGCGGCCGCAGAATTCGAGATCGCCGAGCTGTTCGACGACATCGGCTCGGCCGCATCGGATGATGAGGAACTGGTTGCTGAAGAAGCCCCGGCTGACGAAGACGAGGCGAAAGCCTGATCGTCCAAAACCCGATCTGAAAAGGCCGCGTCACTTACGCGGCCTTTTTTTTGTTTTTTGCGCAAACGAGCAAAATTTAGCCGGAATTCACAACTACGGTTGCACGAGAAATCCTGCACCATATCATCACTCACGGAATTCGGAGATTTCAATGCCCCCCATCTCGCGTCGTCATCTGCTGGCCTTGTTGCTTGTTGCCCCCCTTGCCGCCTGTGCCACACCCGATACCCCTACCCGCGCTGCGACCGAGCCGCCGCTCTATCCCAATGAAACGCCTGAGCTGCGGGCATCGATCAACAAGTGGGCAGACCACTATGAGATTCCGCGTGAACTGGTTCACAAGCTGGCTATTCGCGAAAGCACCCATCGCCCCTGGGCGGTGAATCGCCCTTATTACGGCCTGCTTCAGATCCTGCCCGCCACCGCAAGGTCGATGGGTTACAAAGGTGACCCGCAGGGATTGCTGGATGCCGATACCAATCTGGAATTCGCGGGGAAATACTTGCGCGGGGCATGGCTGTTGTCAGATGGCGATCAACAGCGCGCGATCTTCCTGTACGCCAAAGGCTATTACCCCGAAGCGAAGGCACGGGGAATGCTGGTCGAAACCGGGCTTCGTTCCGAATAAACAGGCGACTCAGCCATTAGCTGTAGATGCAGTGGTAATAATATGTGCAAAAGACTAAGCTTCTGTTGCCATAAGCGCGCATTAAGCCTATGCGCTGTTAACAAATTGCTTGCGTAAAGGACCCAGGTTGACGCAACGTATCGCTTAGTGTGGACAGATATGGCATTCTTGTGGGGAGAGAATAGCCACCGTAAAGGTTGGACAGGTGAAACTCATAGACTTGGCCGCAATCGACCATGAGGAGAGGTCGGCCGAAGATATAATAAACTCGGTCTGCGAGGAACTTGGCTTTGACTATGCGTCTTATGCCACCATGAATCCTGTCAAAGGGGACGTTCAGGGGTATGCCAACTACCCGGACGAGTGGAAGATTCACTATGGTCGGCATGGTTTTCACCATTTTGACCCGACCATCTATCAATCTGTGCTCAGCATCGCCCCGGTCGATTGGGGCCGTTTCAATCATGACGAGAAATTCAATGCGGTCTTCAAGGACGCGCATGACTTTGGAATCACACCGCGCGGCCTGACGGTGCCGATCCGTGGCCCCTATGGGGAATGCGGAATTCTTAGCGTCACGCGCGACTGTTCCGACGGAGAGTGGGAAAAGCTCAAAGGCCACGTCATGGGCGACCTGCAACTGGCCGCGGTGCAAGCACACGATACTGTGATGCAATCGGGGTTGCTTGCCAAAGCGCTTTATCTACCTTCCCTGTCGACGCGCGAAAAAGAGATTCTGCAGTGGGTCGCCGAAGGGAAATCCCAACAGGATATCGGTGATATCCTTTCGATCTCGCATCGCACCGTGGAAGTACACATGCGGTCCGGTCGCGAAAAGTTGGGCGCGCTGACCACACCGCAGGCCATCGGCCGCGCCATCGGTTTGGGCCTAATTGCCCCGGGTTAATAAAAAAAATCCAAAAATACGGGAAATCCCCAATAGTCTCGCGTGCAGACTTGGTTAACAGTCAACCTACGGTAACCAGACTGTAGACTGTAGGGGGATGGAAATGATCATCGTAATTGATGGTATCAACCAACATATGTTCACCGATGTACTGGATGAAATGTTCAAACTGCGCGCGCGCGTCTTCGGCGATCGCCTGGGTTGGGACGTAAATATCAAAGATGGGCGCGAGCGTGACCACTTTGATGATTTGTATCCGGCACATGTTGTCAGCATCAACGACTCGGGGGACGTCGTTGGGTGCATGCGACTGTTGCAAACGACCGGACCGCACATGTTGTCCGACGTGTTTCATTCAATCCTGGACGGAGAGCCGCCGATTCGCAGTGCTCAGGTCTGGGAAGCAACCCGCTTTTGCGTCGATACGAAAAAGCTTGGGCGCGGACGCGGCGAGAACTCGGTATCCTACGTCACTAGCGAAGTGATGATCGGATCTTTCGAATACGCCAAGAAAGCCGGCGTGCTGGACTCTATCGCCGTGATCGACCCGGTGATGAACCGCGTTCTGCAACGGTCGGGCAATGCGCCTTATGACTATCTGGGCACGGCAAAACCCATGGGCAAAGTTGTCGCCATGGCCGCGCTGATGGATTGCTCGGAGGAACGGATTTCCGGCATCCGCGACTATGCAGGCATCGAACATGATGTCTTTTTGACAGACGAAGAAGCGCTGGATTTGTTTGCAGGCACCAAGGCCGTAGAACAGCAAACCAACGTTGCAAACTTCGACCACCAGCCGCTCAGCCAGTTGGAAAAGTACTTTGTCGAGCAGATGAGCGCTGCAAAGACACAAGCCGAAGTGAACGACGTTCTGAAACTGATCGAGGCACTCTCGGACCGATTTACGCCAGAGCAGAAGACCGCTCTGCTACGAACCCCCCGTGCTTTTGCTCATGAGGCCTGACCCCCTCACCTCATAGCACAAAGCCACCCACGCGGAGCCGTCTTTTTTCAAGGCGGCTCCGCTCTTTTGTGGACCCCGGAGACGGGGAAGGAAGAGGTTATTCCTCTTCCAACGCCTCAACGGCTTTCTGCAGATCGTCCTTGCTGACTTCTTTGTCGGCGACCTGAGCCAGTTCGAACACGTAATCGACAACCTTGTCTTCAAAGATCGGCGCGCGCAGTTGCTGTTGCATCTGAGCGTTCTGCTGCACAAACTCAAAGAACTGACGTTCCTGACCCGGGTACTGACGCGCCTGGTTCATGATCGCCTGGGTCATCTCGGCATCCGTAACCTCAACCTCGGCTTTCTGCCCCAGTTCGGCCAGCAGCAGGCCCAGACGCACGCGGCGTTCGGCCAGCTTGTTGTGCTCATCGGTGGGCTCAATCGGATCGTGGTCGTGGCCTTCGACGTCCGGGTTTTCCTCGTGCCACAGCTGATGTGCAATTTGCTTGGCTTCGGCTTCAACCAGTGACGGCGGCAGGTCAAATGAAACCTTCTCGTCCAGCACATCCAGCAGGCCACGCTTCATGACAGCGCGCGACGCACCGGCGTACTCGGCTTCCAGACGCTCAGCGATCTGCGTTTTCAGACCGGCCAGATCTTCGGCACCAAACTTCTTGGCCAGCTCGTCGTTAACCTCGGCTGCAACAGGCTCTTTCACCTCTTTGATGGTGCAGGCGAACACAGCGTCTTTCCCAGCCAGATGCTCGGCGCCGTATTCTTCGGGGAACGTAACGTTGACGTCTTTTTCTTCTTCGGCCTTCACGCCAACCAGCTGCTCTTCAAAGCCGGGGATGAAGCTGTTCGAGCCCAGAACCAGCGGATAGTCCTCAGCCGAGCCACCTTCGAACTCTTCTCCGTCAACCTTGCCGACAAAATCGAACACGATCTGGTCGCCATCCTTGGCTTTCGAGCCTTTGCGACGCGCTTTGAAATCCTGCGCGGTTTCGGCCAGGTTGTTCAGCGCTTCTTCGACAGCCGCGTCATCGGCCTTGACGACCAGCTTTTCCAGCTCGACCGATTTCAGGTCAACTTCGGGAATCTCGGGCAGCGCCTCATAGGACATCGCGACCTCGACATCGTCGCCTTCTTTCCAGTCCTCGTTGGTCATCTTGACCTCGGGCTGCAGGGCCGGACGGTCACCACTGTCCTCAAAGTGCTTGTTCATCGCACCGTCGATGGTTTCCTGCATCGCTTCGCCCAACAGGCGCTGGCCAAACTGCTTTTTCAGCAACGCCATGGGCACCTTGCCTTTGCGGAACCCCTTCATTTCAACTTCGGGCTGTGCCTCGGTCAGTTTTTCGTTGACCTTGTCGTCCAGCTCGGCTGCAGTCACAACGATGTTGTAGCCGCGTTTCAGACCTTCGTTCAGCGTCTCGGTAACCTGCATTATGGTAGTCCCCATAGGATTCGGGGCGCGCAAAACGGGCGCGCCAGGCAAATTTGACGCCTTCTATTTGTCCAGCCGATCACGCGCAAGGGGCAACTGCCGGATCTGCCCTGTTTTGCCGGTCTTTTGAACAAAAAACGCCCTGGTACAGACCAGAGCGTTTCGCCGCATTGCGGGTGCGGGCTCAGAACTGCCAGCGTGCACCCAGAACCCAGGCTTCATTGTCATCAAAGTCTATCCCGTCTTCGAAATCGTGATTGCGATATTTCAAATACACATCCGTGTTGATGCTATCTACGCGCTGCACAACGGCAATGCCCCAGGCACTGGTGTCAGAACCGTCATTCTCAAAGTCCGATCCGTCGAAATAGTCGATGCCGACACCGGTCTGACCCCACGAGACCCAGTCATCCTGATAGGACAGTTTTGCGTACCAGTAGTTCGGGTCCGACACCCCTGCCCGATCATCATCACGGGTGCCAAACGCCGCTGTAAACCCAAACCCGTTTTGCAGCAAAACCGAGGCCGAGCCAATTGTATCCTGCTGATCTCCGCCTGCATCGAAATCGCGCACAGCATAGGCCAGCGCCGCAGCAAACTTCACCCCGCCACCAAAGGTGGTTTCATAAAACAGGCCGAGATCATAGTAATCATCGTCGTCATCGCTGTTCAGAATGTTCTGGCCATAGGCGATCCCTGCCGAGAACCCATTGAAGTCCGGTGTATCATAGCGGATCCGCCCTCGGCGCGCTCCGTCGAAGTTGCTGCTTGAATCTCCGACGGTGGTCCCGCTCAGGATGCCGTTTGGCGCGCGATAAAAGAAGCCAGCGTTCTCGTCATTGGTGAAGGAATACAGCGCTGTCCCGACATAGGACAAATCAACCTCGGCAGCACCATCGGCAACCATGCTGCCCTGCCCCGCAGAAAACCGGCCATATCCGCCCTTGAGCGAGAAATCGACATGGCGGATGTCCTCGCGGTTCCACCCATCGGCGTTGGTACCGAACTGATCGGCCGAGGCGGACCCAGGCAATCCCAACCCGGTTTCAAAACGAAACATGAATTCACTGCTGCCATAGGGCTGCATCAGGCGCAGTCCCACGCGGCTGTTCGACAGGTCATTGTCCAGAACCCGCGTTTCGGTATCGTCTCCGTCATCCACAGAAATCAGCGCCGGGTGCAACTGCCCATATAGCAGCACATACCCGCCACTTTGGTTTTCATATTTCAACTCCGCCGCAGCCGGGATCGCCGTCGTTGCAACCAGCAACGCAGCAAGGGGTGTAGGGGTCAATTTCACTGTCATATCATTCACCATCAAAGGGTTCAGCTTTGGGGCACCGCAAAATCCCGTACAGTGCCATGGTTTTGGTTTCGGTTGCTTCCGGCCGTTTGGCTTAAACAATCAGGAACCTGCCAATGCGTCTTCGAACATAAAAATAATTGCTTTCAACGATTTGCAGCCAGCATCAGGAAGAGAGTCGTACGCCCTGTTTTAAATTCTTACATTCTATTATGCGAATAGCAATTTCTCGCAACACACGGGCGCAAATCCACAAAGCAGCAATTCGCCGAAACAGGAGCTTATGGGCTGGTTTTTGCCTGAGCCAACTGCCGGAAAACAGCGGGCAGTTGTTCGGGCAGGTCTTCCGCAATCAGACCCGGGCCAAACGCCCGGGCACATTCCACATGCAACCAGGCCGCAGTTTCAGCTGCGGGCATTGGATCTAGTCCACGCGCCAGCAGGCCGGTGATGAATCCCGCCAGTACATCGCCCGATCCGGCCGTCGCCAGCCATGGTGCTGACCGGTCATAAACAGCCGCATGAACCGCACATGTTCCATCTGGCGCCGCAATCACCGTATCTGACCCTTTGAACAGCACCACACACCCCGCGCGCTGCGCTGCCTCGCGGGCTGCATCCACCTTTGAATACGCTGGGCCGGATTGGACACCATGATGATCGCCCTGAACGCTCTGACCTCTCAACCGATCGGCCAAATCCGGAAAAAGTCGCGCAAACTCGCCAAAATGCGGGGTCAGGACACAGCGTTCGTGCACCATCCCGAACAACACGCCCGGATCATTCTGAAAGGCCGACAGCGCATCCGCGTCCAGCACTGTCTCTCTTTGCACTGACATCGCAACCGGCACCAACTCGCGCGCGCGTGCCATGCCCAAACCAGGCCCCAGGCACAAGGCATTCAACCGCTGGTCCTGCAGAATATCGGTCAGCCCATTTGCATCCTCTACCCGGTCCAGCATCAGCGCCGAAATCTGAGAGGCAACCTCTGACACCGCAGCCGTTGGCACACCGAGCGTCACGAGCCCCGCACCAATCCGCAGCGCCCCACGCGCCGCCAACCGGGCCGCACCGGTTTTTCCCTCGGATCCGGAAAGCACCAGCGCGTGACCATGCGAAAATTTGTGTGAGTCCAGCCCGGATTTGTCCAAAACCTCAGCGAATCGACCAGACATGACAGGACGCGGATCATCCACCATCGCCTTCTTTCCCACCAACCGCGTCCTCGCAGGTCGCAGAACACGCGCCTCGCCATCACCTGCACGGCCGCTCGGCGCATCGAAGACGCGCCATTCTTTCAAGCCGATATCCTTGACCACAAGTTTCCCGCATAAGACAGGCCCCGCACCGATGAAATGACCAATCTTGGGGCTGTCAAACGCAACCGTCAGCGCCGCCGACGCGGCCAGCCCGCGGTAATCCCCATCCGGTGGGACACCAACCCCCAAAACGCGACCACTATCCATACACAACCCAGACGGAGAATCGATGGCCACCGTTCGAAAGGCCCCTCCCTCGCGCGCACGCACCGACATCTCACCCAAGACCTTTCGAAGATCGCCCCGCAACGGCCTGGTCAGGCCAGTTCCAAACAGCGCGTCAACGTAAAGATCCACGCAAGAGGCCTCGCCCATCAAATGCTGCCTTCGGAACATATCCGCCGTCAATGGGGACACGTCCCCAATCTCCAACCACATCAGATAGTTGGCGCGCGCATCAACGGGAAGACGCGCGGGGTCCCCATACAAATAAACCTGCACCTCCCATCCGAGCGCATGCAGAAGCCTGGCGACAACAAACCCGTCACCGCCATTGTTACCGGGCCCGCACAGAACCACAGCACGCAGCCTCACCTCTTCATCTTTTTCTAAATACTCAACAGGCTCATCGCTCCCGACCGCACCAACCGCCGGTGAATCACACACAGCTTGCCGCCGCAAAGCGGGCCATTCCTCAAAAATCGCCTCGACGACCCCTTGCCCCGCCCGTTCCATCAATTCCAGCCCTGTCACCTGACCGGACTCAATCGCCGCCAGCTCAATCGCGCGCATCTGCGCGGCGGTCAGCAACTCTGTCATCTTCCCTCACCCGGCGATTCAATTTTGATTACTTTTTATGCAAAGCGATCAAAATTTCATCCACCGCCTATTTTCTCGGCATCGCAACACAGCCAGTTTCGCATTCGGTTTGCCGACTGATCTTAGACGTGGTCAGTGCCACCGTGACAAGAGATAAAGGGAGCCCGGGATGAAGAAGATCGAAGCGATCATCAAACCGTTCAAACTCGACGAAGTGAAAGAGGCATTGCAGGACGTCGGTGTCCAGGGGCTCAGCGTGATCGAGGTTAAAGGATTCGGTCGCCAGAAAGGTCATACCGAACTGTATCGCGGCGCAGAATACGTGGTCGACTTTCTGCCCAAGGTGAAGGTCGAGGTCGTGCTGGACGATGATCAGGTCGACGCCGCGATCGAGGCCATCGTTTCAGCGGCGAAAACCGACAAAATCGGCGATGGCAAGATTTTTGTCTCACCCGTTGAACAAGCCATTCGCATCCGCACCGGTGAGACCGGTTCGGAAGCCCTGTAACACAGTAATCTTCAAATCAGAGGAATAGAGAGTATGAGCAAGGACGCAGTTCTTCAGCTGATCCGGGATGAGGATGCCGATTACGTCGATATCCGCTTTACCGACCCGCGCGGCAAGCTTCAGCACGTGACCATCATGTCCGACCAGGTTGACGAAGACTTCCTGGAAGAAGGCTTCATGTTCGACGGTTCGTCCATCGCCGGTTGGAAGTCCATCGAAGCATCCGACATGAAACTGATGCCCGACACTGACAGCGCCTATGTCGATCCGTTCTATGCGGAAAAGACCATCTGCCTGCACTGCTCGGTCGTAGAACCCGACACCGGTGAAGCCTATGAGCGCGACCCGCGCGGCACCGCCCAGAAAGCCGAAGCTTACCTGAAAGCATCCGGCATCGGTGACGTTGCCTATATGGGCCCCGAAGCCGAATTCTTCCTGTTCGACGACGTCCGTTTCTCGAACAGCATCAACAAGGTATCCTACGAAGTTGATGCAACCGACGCGTCGTGGAACACCGACACCGAGTACGAGATGGGCAACATGGGCCATCGTCCGGGCGTCAAAGGTGGTTACTTCCCTGTAAACCCTGTTGACGAAGCGCAAGACCTGCGGTCGGAAATGCTGTCGACCATGAAGCGTCTCGGCATGAAAGTGGACAAGCACCACCACGAGGTTGCCTCGTGCCAGCACGAGCTGGGTCTGATCTTCGATAGCCTGACCAAGCAGGCCGACGAGCTGCAGAAGTACAAATACGTCATCCACAATGTTGCCCACGCCTACGGCAAATCGGCCACCTTCATGCCGAAGCCCATCGCAGGTGACAACGGCACCGGCATGCACGTCAACATGTCGATCTGGAAAGACGGCAAGCCGCTGTTTGCTGGCGACAAATACGCCGACCTGTCGGATGAGGCGCTGTACTTCATCGGCGGTGTTCTCAAGCACGCCAAGACCCTGAACGCCTTCACCAACCCGTCGACCAACAGCTACAAGCGCCTGATCCCGGGTTTCGAAGCGCCCGTTCTGCGCGCCTACTCGGCCCGTAACCGCTCGGGTTGCGTGCGTATTCCGTGGACCGAAAGCCCGAAAGCCAAGCGCGTCGAGGCCCGCTTTCCCGATCCGGCCGCGAACCCCTACCTGGCGTTTGCCGCTCTGCTGATGGCTGGCCTGGACGGCATCAAGAACAAGATCGATCCGGGCGAAGCCATGGACAAGAACCTGTACGATCTGCCTGCCGAAGAACTGGCTGACATCCCGACCGTATGTGGTTCGTTGCGTGAAGCGCTGGAAGCTCTGGCATCCGATCACGACTTCCTGCTGCAGGGCGACGTGTTCACCAAAGACCAGATCGACGGCTACATCGCGCTGAAGATGGAAGAGGTCGAAACCTACGAGCATACTCCGCACCCTGTAGAATACGGCATGTACTACAGCTGCTGATCAAGAATTTTCGACGAAAATTCTCGCGAGGGCGTCCATCCGGGCGCCCTTGTTTCATTTGGCGTGATCTTTCACACTCGGATCATCCGAACAGGAGAAATGCCATGACCTCGGACGCTGTGTTTTCGCGCTATTCAGATTTTATCACCTCGACCGACGCACTGGAGCGCATCACTGGCGCGCCCCTGCCGCAGATCATCGCCAAGGAAATACCCGAACTGGATCAGATGTGCCGTGACTTTATCGCGACCTCGACCTTCTGCCTGATCGCGTCCGCAAATCCGGACGGACATCTGGACATCTCGCCGCGCGGCGACCCGGCCGGATTTGTTCAGGTGATCTCGGACACGCTGATCGCAATACCAGATCGTCCGGGCAATAAACGTGTCGATACCTTTCACAACGTCCTCAGAGATCCACGCGTCAGCCTGATCTTTTTTGTTCCCGGCAAAATGGAAACTCTGCGCCTTCGCGGAACCGCGCGGATTTGTGCGGATCAAACCCTTCTTGATCAAATGGCCGTAAATGACCATGCGCCAAAACTCGCGCTTTTGGTCCATGTCGAGACCGTTTTTGCCCACTGCCCGAAATGCGTCATCCGCGCGGGCCTGTGGCAGCCCGACAGGTGGCCCGACTCTTCGGATTTGCCGAATATGAATGCGATGATGGTCAAACATGCCAAAATCAACCAGACACCGGACGAATGGTTCCAAAGCCTCAGGGATTCAGGAGAGCTGGATCTATATTAGCCTCGCCTTTCCGACCGCAAAGCCGCCCTGCTCAAACAGAAGGACATATTGAATGATCAGAATTGCGCTGATTTTTGCTTTTGCAATCTCATCGGCAGCCTCTGCTGCACCTTGTGGAAATGACGGCAGCGGATTTGAAGTGTGGAAACAGGATTTTGCAAAACAAGCCAGGCGGGCTGGCGTTAGAAAAAAGGGCCTGCAGGCCTTGGCTCAATCGCAATATGCCACTCGGACCATTGCCGCCGATCGCAACCAGAAAAGCTTCAGATATTCGCTGGACAAATTCATGCAGGTGCGCGGAGCAAATACAATCATCGCACAAGGACGAAAGCGAAAAGCGGCAAACCCGAAGTTTTATGCCGCCCTCGAACGACAATATGGTGTGCCAGCGGGCGTTCTGATTGCCATTCACGGCATGGAAACGGGCTTTGGTTCCTTCATGGGAGATAGTCAGGTTGTTTCCGCAATCACAACATTGGCATATGATTGTCGCCGATCCGAGTTCTTTATTCCCCACGCGATCGGAGCGCTGAAGCTGGTCGACAATGGCAGTATCACGATGGCGACAAAGGGGGCAAAACATGGCGAGCTGGGTCACACGCAATTCCTGCCAGGCAACGCATTGGAATACGGCGTGGACGCAACGGGAGACCGGCAAGTGGATTTTTACAACATGACTGATGCCCTGGCATCCACCGCGAATTTTCTTCGCAAGAAAGGCTGGAAGCCCGGTCGCGGCTATCAAAAAGGCGAGCCGAACTTTGCGGTCATACAGCAGTGGAACGCTGCGTCTGTGTATCAGCAATCCATCGCAATCATGGCCCAACGAATCGACAATTAGGCGACCAAAAAACCCTGCACAGATCAGCCCTTTTTTGCCACATTCTTGCCACAGACATTAAGTCGGACCCTTAGTTTCTTGGTTTCCAAAGCGTAACCAATAATTAGAATTTTTCACTTTTTTGCATTTCTGCCCAATTTTGCCCCATATCCGCCGCTAGTGTGGCACTTGTAAACAGGCGGCAAAGGAACGGGCTGTGACTGCAAAGCGACTGTATCATGGTGGTCTTCAATTCGATGGTCGTGCCAAAGGCGCGCTTGATCGGTTCTGTACTGTTGTGACCGCGACACTGGAAGACTACGGCCACCTTGTCGAGCGCAAGACGCTATTGAGCGAGTTCGAAGCAAGCATTGTAACCAGCCAGTATCTTGTCCGGCTAACACTGGAAGACAACAGCCCGAAACGGACTGAAGATCGCCACGAACAGATGGATCGCGTTGCAGGCCTGAAAACCAAGGCCCGACCCACCGCATCCCGGCCCCGTCACAGGTTGTCCATTTCGATTTGCCCGGTCTCGAGTCTGCTGGATGATACCGAGATTTCCGAGCTCATGCTTGTTGTCATTCTCTATCGGATGGTCGATATCTGTTCGACCCGATGGGTCGAATGGCTGTCCCCGAATACGGTTCTGACGCTGGAACAATTCATGGGTGCGTTCGATTCAATTGCACCGCGCAAGACTCGGGATTTCCGTCAGATTTTCGACACAGTCAGTGGACCATTTGCGGGGCTTGACCTCTCCGAAACGGAGCCGAAACTGCCAGAGGCAGCGGCTCAGGCACCACGCCCGATACAGCTCACGGATGAACAACTGCTCAGCATCGCGTTCAGAACCGAACCTGAAACCCCCTTCATGGCGGCTCCCCCCTCCACGCCTGACGCCGACGAAGACCGCCCCAATGATATCCTGCGGCTGACCAGTTGGGGCATGACGGGGTGTGTGGCCACAGTATCAGCACCCGTCGCCATGTCACTGGCGGCCGTAAACCTCATTCGTGGTGAAGACTTCCGCCTGAACACGCAGGTCCTGGCCTTTTCTGCTGCAATCTTCGGACTGAACAGCAGCCAGGCAATCGCGGACGTTGCCCGGGTCTTTGCCTTGTAACCGATTTCTCTCAGCCCTCCGTGGAGGCCCCGCCATCAGGCGGGGTTTTCCATTTCTGGAATGCGGCTTGCGTCAATCACATAAGTATGAATCGCAAACACGACTGCGCGCGTAACCGGAAGACGTAACAAAGTCTGACGTTCACTGCGCAGAAATCGCGCATGTTCCCGGCTGCGACTCTCGCGGGGTCGGTTTGCACTGCGCGGTTGGTACAATTCGGCGTCATGATACCAAAGCGCGTTGAACCGCCAAAGCGGACGATCGGGTTGGATACCATCAAACAGGCGCTGGACACGGCGGGCCACGTTTTCGTTGTAGGGTGCCACGGGTGTGTGAATGGCCGTCAATGGGCGCATGAATTTCTCGGACAAGCGCCAACTTGCCGGAAAGCACAAAATGGCGCCGGTCAGAATATGTTCTGCCCCGTGTTTTTGGAGAATACAGAAATCTTCTTGAACCAGATGGCAAAGGGTTTGCAAAGGTTGGTCCCTGTTGATGTTCACGGCATCTCCGTCGGGACGCACAACCTGATCTGACGCGCCTGGATATTTCTGCGCCAGCACAAGCTCCAATAATTCCAGCGCCGGGGCGTGGGCAGAAGGGTCCATGGCCAGTACATCCTGCCGATGGTGAAGCAAAACCTCGGCCCGCCGACGCATCTGGCCGGCGAAAGCGTCATCCTGATCCAACCAGTCTTCGGGTTCTGCAGGTCGCACGCCCGGCAAGGGATTGGGGGCAAGCGGGTCATACGGAATGCTGTGCTGAAGAATGAGACTCATACCCTTGCTCTAGCATTCACGAACCGCGGTGTCGGTCGAAAAGCGACCCGGGGCCGGTCGCATTTTTTCCAGACGTAACCCTTCACCGTTTTGTAGGCAGGATTGCAAACAGGGAGGTTAGTCGTGAACTCTCCATACCGAGACACACGAAAAATCGATCCAACCCAGGGGGCCCTGCTGGGGGATGGAACGCCGAACAACAATGACCGGATCGAAATTGGCCCGACACAGCTTGCGTTTCAGGAATGGGCCGAGGCCGGGCTTGCGCTGCCTAACCTGGAACAGATGCGGCGCTATCGATGGAACCGACTGACCCAAGGCATTGTCGCGCGCGACTGGGGTGGCGTTCTTCTGTTCGACCCGCTCAACATCCGGTATGCGACAGACAGCACCAACATGCAGCTGTGGAATACGCATAACCCGTTTCGGGCGGTACTCGTCTGCGCCGACGGTTATATGGTCATCTGGGATTACAAGAACTCGCCTTTCCTGTCCAAATTCAACCCTCTGGTGCGCGAGCAGCGCGCGGGCGCGGATTTGTTTTATTTCGATCGGGGCGACAAGGTGGATGTTGCCGCCGATGTGTTCTCGAACGAGGTTCGGACGCTGATTGCGGAACATGGCGGTGGCAACAGACGGCTGGGCGTCGACAAGATCATGCTGCACGGTCTGCGCGCGCTTGAAGCGCAGGGGTTCGAGGTGATGGAGGGCGAGGAACTTACCGAGAAGACACGCGCCATCAAAGGACCGGATGAAATTCTGGCGATGCGCTGCGCAAGCCACGCCTGCGAAACTTCGGTGGCCACAATGGAGGAGTTTGCCCGCGCCCATGTCGGCGATGGGAAAACCTCGGAAGACGACATCTGGGCCGTGCTGCATGCCCAGAACATCAAACGCGGGGGCGAATGGATCGAAACCCGTCTTCTGGCCTCGGGACCGCGCACCAATCCGTGGTTTCAGGAATGCGGCCCCCGGATCACGCAGCAGAACGAAATCATCGCCTTCGACACCGACCTGATCGGATGCTACGGCATTTGCGTCGATATCTCGCGTACCTGGTGGATCGGAGATCAAAAGCCGCGCCCCGACATGGTTTACGCGATGCAGCATGCGCATGAGCACATCATGACCAATATGCAAATGCTCAAACCCGGCGTGATGATCCCGGACCTGACGGCCAACACCCATGTTCTGGACGACAAGTTTCAGGCGCAAAAATATGGCTGCCTCATGCATGGTGTCGGTCTGTGTGACGAATGGCCTCTGGTCGCGTATCCCGATAAGGCCGTCGAAGGCGCGTA
Organism: Ruegeria sp. K11; assembly: GCF_056531905.1. Taxonomy (NCBI): domain Bacteria; kingdom Pseudomonadati; phylum Pseudomonadota; class Alphaproteobacteria; order Rhodobacterales; family Roseobacteraceae; genus Ruegeria; species Ruegeria sp. K11. Next base: position 146,312 of record NZ_JBQFMP010000001.1, on the reverse strand, counting down.
TGACTATCCGCTAGAGCCCGGCATGGTCCTGTGCGTCGAGGCCGCCGTGGGCGAGGTCGGCGGCGATTTTTCGATCAAGCTCGAGGATCAGGTTTTGATCACGGAAGACGGTTTTGAGAACCTGTCGAAGTACCCGTTTGACCCCGAGTTGATGGGCCTGGCGTAACAACTGGGCGCGATTTGTCACCTCCGCGTGAGGTGGGCCAAATGCGGGTTGTAGCGCGCCGCTGTCCCGCCCACTCTGTGGCAACACCGCAGGAGACTTCCCATGCCCACTGAACGCATTCGATTTGCCGGTCACGACGGCAGCCAACTGGCCGCGCGCCTTGATCTTCCGGATGGGCCGGTTCTGTCGACGGCGCTGTTTGCGCATTGTTTTACCTGTTCCAAGGATATCCCTGCGGCACGGCGTGTTTCCGCACGTCTGGCAGCCATGGGCATTGCGGTATTGCGGTTTGATTTCACCGGCCTTGGCCATTCCGAGGGTGAGTTTGCAAACACCACTTTCACATCCAATGTGGATGATCTGATCGCCGCGGCCAAGTATCTGGACGGGCGTGATATGGCCCCGTCTCTTTTGATCGGTCATTCTCTGGGCGGCGCGGCGGTTCTGCGTGCGCGTGCGGGCATCGCTTCGGTCAAGGCGGTGGTGACCCTTGGGGCCCCGGCCGATCCTGGGCATGTCGCGCATCATTTCGAGGACGCGCTGCCGGACATTCAAGAGCATGGTACAGCCGAAGTATCGCTGGGTGGGCGGCCCTTTCGCATAGGCAAGGCCTTTGTGGATGACATATCGGAAACCGCGCTTACCCCGGCGATTGCCAATCTAAAAGCCGCGCTGCTCATCCTGCACGCGCCCCGCGACGAAACCGTCAGCATCGACAACGCCAGCACAATCTTCCTGGCGGCAAAACACCCCAAAAGCTTTGTGACCCTGGACGATGCTGATCACCTGATCACGCGCGCGTCGGATGCGGATTATGCCGCCGATGTCATCGCAGCCTGGGTCACCCGTTATGTCACATTGTGCCCTCCTGCCCCGCCCCCGGGGACGCCTGAAGGTGTCATCCGGGTGACCGAAGCTGACCCAGGCGGTTTTCTTCAGGACATTCAGTCAGGGCCAAGGCACCATGTGATTGCGGATGAACCTGTCTCTTATGGCGGCACCGACAAGGGCATGTCCCCCTATGGGTTTGTCTCATCGGGTCTGGGGGCCTGCACATCGATGACCATTCGGATGTATGCGCGACGCAAGCGATGGCCTTTGACCGGCATCGTTGTCGATGTCTGCCACGATAAGGTTCACGCGCAGGACGCGGGCCTGGCCAGCGAAGGCAAGGTCGACCATTTCCGGCGCAAAATCCGGTTGGAGGGCCCTCTGACGCCAGAACAGAGAGCCAAGCTGCTGGACATCGCGGACAAGTGCCCGGTGCACCGCACCCTCGAGGGGAAGGCCGAGATCACCACCGAGCTTTTGCCTGTGACCTGACCTTCCGGGGACGCTCCGAGTCTAGCGACGACGCGGTGCCGGTCGATGGATCGGGGGCCGAGCCGCCGGTGGGCGGGCGACCGGCGGGCGAGGACGAGCGGGCGGTTTTGCCACTGGCGGACGCGGACGCGCTGGCGGCTTTCCGACAGGCGGTTTCGGTCGTTCAGGCGGTTTGCCATCCGGCGGTCTTGGTCGGTCCGGACGATCCGGCCGGTCGATATCAATATCCACGTCAACGTCGTGATAATAGTCGTTCCACAACAACGAGTCGTAAAACGGGTCATACCCGTAACCGACCCCCACGGTGACGCCATCACATGCTGACAAGGTCAGCGAAGCCGCGCCAAGTCCCAGCCACAGGACAGAGCGTTTGATCAGTTTATTGGTCATCGTTGTCCCCCTCAGCGCAAGGACCGGAACGACGCAAACACGGCGTTCAGATCATCGACAAATGCAGGGTTTGCACCGTCGCGCAAGACAGCGACAGCGATGGCCACACGATCCCGGGGCAAGTCGATAACTGTTGCGGTAAAGCTGACCCCGCGCCCTTCGCGGGTGCCTGTCCCACGCACGATATGGGCGGGCAAGCCGCCGATTTGCGTGTCGCTCCGGCTTGAGACAACCGGATCGTTGACCAGAAACTTGTCGATATCTTCCAGATACCGCAGCCCGTCCTGAATAGTCGCAACCGAAAGAGGCGAAACAAACCCCATCCAGACGTTATCGTCAGTTACGGGCCGAAGCCCCATCACACGCGATACGGCACGGCTGTCGCCCAGTTGCGTATCCTCAAGCTCTCGCGGGCCGCCGGTACGCAATGCCCAGAAATCGGGCACGGAAAATCCGAAAATTGCGCTCCCGTCTTCGGTATACATGACCGGAGTGTCAGCATCGGCGGGTGACCCTAGCCCAGCCCAAGCCACAGCGCATGCGGCCATCAAGGGTCGGATTGAAATTGACATATCCAAATTACCTGATTGCTTCGATCCTTGAAGCTTGGCCTCTGTATGTGGGTTTTGTCCAGCATGACTTTGAGCTGAAACGAAAAAGCCCGCACCGATCTGCAGCGGCGCGGGCTTTCAATCTCGCAGATCCGAAGATCAGGTGCGGGCATCACCCACCAGTTTCCACAGCCCCGGGATCAACAGCGCAGCCAGTGCCAGCTTGATCAGGTCGCCGATCAGATAGGGCCTCAGACCCCATACCATCGTCTGCTCCCAGCCCGAGGTGAACTGGTGCAACCACAGCACCCCCGGCACATAGATCAGCACATTTGCCAGCAGCAAGGCACCCGCCATGCTCTCAACCGACCGGTCCAGTCCGCGCCGCGCAGCATAGCCCAGATAGAGAATTGCCAGCACATAGCCCACCAGATAACCACCTGTGCCGCCCATCATATAGGTCAGCCCGTTCTTCTCGGCAGACGAACTGGCAAAGACATCAAAACCAAGCGCGCCGACGATTAGATACCCCAAGATAGTCACCAAACCCAATCGCGGACCATAAGCCACCCCGATGGTCAGCACTGCAAAGGTGCCCAATGTGATCGGCACCGGCGAAGGAAACATCGGCACCTTAATCTTGGCCGCCACAGCCAGGGCCACGATGCCCAGAACCACCAAGGCAACCTGCTTGACACGCAGCGCCGTTCCCTCGGTGGGTCCAAAGGCCTGGGCCAGAACATTCGCATTCATTTTCAACTTCTCCCGTTTCGGACATGTTTGCTGCCGCAGCAATGCCCGTTCTGAACCGTTGCTGCAAGCTGATTGCGCTATCGCAGCGTGTATTCGGTCTCCATTTCATAAGATTTTCTGGGCCCGGACACAATCCACCTGACCGTCCAGCGCGGCCAACCCGAGAAATCATAGACCGCATCATAACTGTCCGGCGGGCAATCATGGTGATCCGAAGCCCCGGCCAGACCCAGCTTCAGCGCGTGAAAATAACGTTCGTCTTCAAAATGAATGGCAACCCGGTCTTGGGCATCGCGCCAAAGATACCGGCGCGTGCCTTTCATCTCGGCCTGCCCCGGAATGCGCAGAGTTACCTCTTCATCATAGATCAAACCATCCCCTGCCCGCCTAAGCCGCGCCAAACCCGTCGCCTCGACCACCTGCCCGGCTCGCGCGTCGCGAATGACACGCGTCAGGTGCCAGGCTCCTTCAAAATCGATCAGGCGGGTTGGCAGGTTCATGCCGCGTAGGTTCCATTCGTTGCGCCACCATTTCGGTCGACAAACCGCACGACGGACCCGTGTTGTTGTACGTCATAACAGGCCCATAGGTTGGATGGCGGCCAAAGCGAACAAAACTGGTCCTCTCGAACCGCCCAGCGACCGGCACCTGGTCGACCCGAAAAGTAGTGCGTGACACCCGAGGCGTCGAAGGTTTGCCAGACGCCTTCACCATAACCCAATTTCTGACCTGACAAGGCCGACAGAATCTCGTCCCCCGACCATGGGAGAAACACCTCGGCCTCCAAAACACCGGGCCAGAGGACCAAAATCAGGGCAAACCGTCTCATACCTGAACTCGCGCCTTGTTCCTTTGGTCATGCGCGGCTAAACCCCGCGCCAACGCCTCATCCCAACCATAAAAAGGTGCTGCCGCCAATGATTCCCCGCTATTCCCGCCCCGATATGGTCGCCATCTGGTCGCCCCAGACCAAATTCCGCATCTGGTATGAGATTGAGGCGCATGCCTGCGACGCCATGGCCGATCTGGGCGTGATCCCGCGTGAAAACGCGCAGGCGGTGTGGAAAGCCAAGGACGTGGAATTCGACGTGGCCCGCATTGACGAGATCGAGGCCGTCACCAAGCACGACGTCATCGCCTTCCTGACCCATCTGGCCGAACATGTCGGCAGCGAAGAAGCGCGTTTTGTGCATCAGGGTATGACCTCGTCGGACGTGCTGGACACTTGCTTCAACGTCCAGCTGACTCGCGCTGCGGATATCCTGATCGAGGACCTCGAAGGTCTGCTGGCCGCCCTTAAACGCCGCGCGATTGAACATAAGGATACTGTCCGCATCGGCCGCAGCCACGGCATCCATGCCGAGCCAACCACGATGGGCCTGACCTTCGCGCGGTTCTATGCCGAGATGGACCGCAACCTGTCCCGCATGCGGGATGCGCGGGCTGAGATTGCCACCGGAGCGATCAGCGGCGCGGTTGGTACATTCGCCAATATCGACCCGGCCGTCGAGGAACATGTCTGCGATCAACTGGGCCTTGTGCCCGAGCCGATCAGCACGCAGGTCATCCCCCGCGACCGCCACGCGGCCTTCTTTGCGACGCTCGGCGTCATCGCCAGCAGCATCGAAAACATCGCCATCGAAATCCGCCACATGCAGCGGACCGAGGTGCTGGAGGGGGCCGAGTTCTTCTCGATGGGCCAGAAAGGCTCATCTGCCATGCCGCACAAGAAAAACCCGGTCCTGACCGAGAACCTGACCGGTCTGGCCCGCATGGTCCGCGCAGCTGTGATCCCCGCGATGGAGAACGTGGCGCTTTGGCATGAACGCGATATCTCGCATTCCTCGGTCGAACGCATGATCGGGCCGGATGCCACGATCACGTTGGACTTTGCGCTGTCCCGCCTGACCGGCGTGATCGACAAGATGCTGATCTTCCCCGAGAACATGATGGAGAACATGAACAAGTTCCCCGGTCTGGTCATGAGCCAGCGTGTCCTGCTGGCCCTGACCCAGGCTGGTGTAAGCCGGGAAGACGCCTATGCCATGGTTCAGCGCAATGCGCTGAAGGTTTGGGAGCATCGCACCGATTTCAAAGAAGAGCTGCTGGCAGACCCTGACGTCACAGCAGCACTTAGCCCGGAAGAGATCGAAGAGAAATTCGACCTCGGCTATCACACCAAGCATGTCGATACGATTTTCGAACGCGTGTTCGGAGCGTAACTCTACTGATTGAGCTACCGCACCCAGCCGGGTCCGCCCGAGATTTTTCGACGAAAAATCTAAGCTCCGGACCCGGCGGGTTTTGCGTCATCGGTCATATTCGGATATGATTTAAACATCCATCCGAACAGGAGACCCATGATGATCCGCACACTACTTTGCGCATTGGCGCTGACAGGCTCGGCCACGGTCGCGATGGCCTGCGGGAACGACAGTAAGCAAACTCAATCCTGTGCTCCGGGCACCTATTGGGACGCAGACAGTCATAGCTGCGCGAAAATCGTAAACAGCTGAATAGTACTTTCCTACTTGTGAATAAAAGCGAGGCCGCGGTTGTTAGCTTTGTATCAGTTCACACTATGCTTGAATCAAGCAGCCCAGTTCACGGAGTAGGAAAATGCGTCTCGTTCTTGTTTCCGCAATTGCCATTCAGGCATTTGCCTTCGTCCCTGCCCTCTATGCGGCGGGTGGTGGAGGGGCCAGCCCTCCCAAGCCCACCAACACAACTAAAAAATGCCTGTTCGGGCGTGTATTTGATGCTGACAGGGGACGGTGCGTCAAACCGGACAAAACCAATTTCACGCAGGACGAGCTGTATGATGCGGTCCGCGAATTGGCCTATGACGGCCAGTTCGAAAACGCGCAGGACATCCTGCGCATTATGGACCAAAGCGATGACCGCGTGCTGACCTATTGGGGCTTTACCTACCGCAAAATGGGTGAGCTTGAGCTGGCCAATGTTTTCTATACCAACGCCATCGAAACCAATCCCGACAACATTCTGGCCCGTTCGTATATGGGTCAGGGCTTTGTCACCGAAGGTAAAACCGATCAGGCCATTGAACAATGGCGCGAGATCAAGGCCCGAGGCGGCGAAGGCTCATGGGCCGAAGCCTCCCTGCGCGAGGCTATCCGGACCGGATTGACGTTCAACTATTGAGGTTCAGGGTTTCTTTACCCGACTCTCGCTAATCTGCCTGTGACGCGAAACTTGGCACCACAGGCAGATGCAAAACGCAAACTCACTTGTTCAGATGTCATCCCCGGCACAGGCTTTGAACACTGATCCCCCCGACCCGAACCCACATGTGGTTCCGCGCCTTCTCAACAGCAAAGAAAAGGCCGCTGTGGTCGTACGGCTTCTGTTAAGTGAAGGGGCAGATATCCCGCTGGAAGTACTGCCCGACGCGCTGCAGGAACAGTTGACCCATCAACTCGGACATATGGGCTTGGTTGACCGGGTCACACTGGCCGCAGTCGCTCACGAATTCGCCGACGCGTTGGACAGCGTCGGGCTTGCCTTTCCGCATGGTCTTGCCGGTGCATTGGATGCGGTGGACAGCAAACTTGCCCCGACGACGGCGGCGCGACTTCGCAAACAGGCCGGCGTGCGACAGATCGGCGATCCCTGGCAAAGGTTGCAGGACGTTCCGCCCGAAAATCTCGCTGAAATAGCCCTGGCAGAAAGCACCGAAGTTGCGGCGGTGATGCTGTCTAAACTGGATACCGCCAAAGCGGCGCAATTGCTGTCCCATTTGCCCGGCCCCACGGCGCGGCGTATCACTTATGCCATTTCCCAGACTGCAAATGTCACCCCCGAAGCGGTTGAGAGAATTGGGTGGTCTCTGGCCGCGCAACTGGATCAACGTCCGATTCCGGCCTTTCAGGAAGAACCAGGTGCCCGGGTGGGTGCGATCCTCAACCAGTCGACCGCATCTACACGTGATGGCCTGCTGACCGCATTGGATGAGGAAGATGCCGAATTTGCCAACGCGGTCCGGCAGTCCATTTTCATCTTTTCCCACATCCCCTCACGCATTCAGCCACGCGATGTCCCCGCGATCCTGCGCGGTGTCGAGCAGCCTCAGCTGGTCGCGGCGCTGGCGGGTGCCACCTCTGCCGAAGATGCCGAGGCTGCGGCGTATATCCTTGGCAACATATCTTCGCGAATGGCTGATAATTTGCGTGAAGAAATAGCGGAACGGGGCAAGGTCAAACAATCCGACGCTGAGGCCGCTATGGCACAAATCGTGGCCACCATTCGAACTTTGATGGATGAGGGCGCCCTGACGCTGATCGAAAAGGAGACGGCCTCGGAATAGTACTGCGATCTTCTGCCATCTTCTTCTCGCCCTTGAGATCGCAATTCGGGAACTGTATGTCTGATCCGGCAAATCACAACGCCAGGTGAGCCCTCCCATGCCCGCAGAAAAGTCGGAGCTGAGCCGATTTGAGCTTGGAAAATACTACGTCGCCAATTTGTTTCTGAAGGGTGTAATCGGTGGCATGCACCTGCTGCCTTACGAGCGCCGCATCGCTGCGATGGGTGCCGTCGTGCGTTGGCTGGCCCCGCTTGTCGGGTTTCGCGAACGGGTACGGCGCAATCTGAAGCTCACCTGCCCTGACCTGCCCGAGGACGAGGTGGACAGGATTTGCAAGGCTGTGCCAGACAACGCCGGCCGCGCGATTATGGAGCACTTCTCGCCCGAAGATTTCACCAAACGGCAAAGCACTGCGAAAGTGTCAGGGCCCGGGGTCGCAGCCTTCGATCAAGCGGTTGCCGAAGGCCGTCCACTTATGATGATCACCGCGCATTTTGGGCATTATCTGGCCGCTCGCATCGCCCTGCAATCCCGCAGCGGCAAACCCATCGGGTGTCTTTACCGCCGGATGGCCAACCCTTACTTCAACGACATGTATGTGGACGCCTTCCATCGCACGGGCAAACCGATGTTCGAACAGGGCCGTCGCGGCATGGTGGAAATGGTGCGCGCACTGAAAAGCGGTGGAATCATCGCCATCGTCTCGGATCTGCACGCCCATGGTGGGGAAGAGCTGACCTTTTTCGGAAAACCAGCTGTGACATCCGTGCTGAACGCTGAATTGGCAATGAAATACAAGGCCGTTCTGATTCCGTGCTACGCTGTGCGACAATCCAACGGGATCGATTTTGAGATCGTGCTACATGATCCCGTGCCCCATACCGACGCCAAAACCATGACCCAGTTTACAAATGACGACCTGGAATCGATGGTACGTCAGAATATGGGTCAATGGTTCTGGATCCACCGCCGGTGGAAAGCTTGGAAAAAACTGGGCGTGCAGCCCGAGGACATGCCCTGATCATTTCACCCGTGTTGCGGCCACGATTGGCCCGTGGCCAACCCGCTGTACCAACACAACAGCAGGCAAATCCGACGGCAGCGATGCGGTGAAGGTCTGAGGGGCAACTCCGTCCCATTGACCCGCGACCTGCCAGTTTTCGACGACATTGGCATAGTCCAGATCATAACCCGCCAGCTCTCCGCGCCGGATCGAGGCGTGGCGCATCGGTGAATACTGAACGACACGCACGTCATACACTGCCCCCTCGGGCAGTTCGACCGGTGACACGTCCACCGTGACCTCATCCCCGGTTAACGAGGCGCTGACTTCGGCTTCGGGCGCGGCGGTCAGATGTGCGTTGATCAGTTGCTCTAGCTCAAGCGCTTTGGCCCCGACAACGTCCTGCTGTCCGTTGATGACCATTTGAGGGGTGTAGATCATCGACCGACCGCCTTCTCGCGCATAGGCGCGCTGACGGTTCGTGTGGGATGGCTTGGCGTATTCGTCCTTCCATCCGATGTAATCCCAATAATCGACATGCAACGCCAGCCCGATCACATCCTCGCGCTGGGCAAGATCATGCATCATACGGTCAGCTGGCGGGCAGGACGAACATCCCTGCGAGGTAAACAGCTCGATCACAACGGGATCGGATTCGGCCTGCGCCGAGGTGGCAAGGAAAAGAGAAAGAACAGCAATTGTGGCAGTTTTAAACATGTACGGACTCGGTGTGATGGGTGATGAAGACAATTTAAACGGTTGGCGCTTCACCCACCAATCAAGGTTTCTTGAGACGCAAATCGCGGATTTTTACAAAAATGTGTGCAATGGTATACAAAAATTGCCGCAGGTAGCCTGTTGGACCTTGAACCGAAGGCCAACGTCATGCAGATACCCCTCAGCGAATCCCATATTCCACGTCATTTGAGAGGGAGGCCATAAGATGCCCATCAAAGTCGGACAGGATACCGCCAAGACACGCCGCAGCCTGAGCGTGAATGGCAAGTCCATTTCCTATTACTCGATCCCCGCCGCGCAAGAGGCCGGTCTGGGTGATTTCTCGAAACTGCCCGCCGCGCTGAAAGTGGTGCTGGAAAATATGCTGCGGTTCGAGGATGACGGATTCTCGGTCTCGGTCGACGACATCAAGGCCTTTGCCGAATGGGGCGCGAATGGCGGCAAGAACCCGCGTGAAATCGCGTACCGCCCTGCCCGCGTGTTGATGCAGGATTTCACCGGCGTTCCGGCGGTTGTTGACCTTGCTGCGATGCGCGACGGGATCAAGGGTCTGGGCGGCGACGCGCAGAAGATCAACCCGCTGAACCCGGTCGATCTGGTCATCGACCATTCGGTCATGATCGACGAGTTTGGCAACCCGCGCGCCTTCCAGATGAACGTGGACCGCGAGTATGAGCGCAACATGGAGCGTTACCAGTTCCTGAAATGGGGCCAGAACGCGTTCAACAACTTCCGCGTTGTGCCCCCCGGCACCGGCATCTGCCATCAGGTGAACCTTGAATATCTGGCCCAGACCGTCTGGACCGACACCGATCAGAGCGGCGAAGAAGTCGCCTATCCCGACACGCTGGTCGGCACCGACAGCCACACCACCATGGTCAACGGCATGGCTGTTCTGGGCTGGGGCGTCGGCGGGATCGAGGCTGAAGCCGCGATGCTGGGTCAGCCGATCTCGATGCTGATCCCCGAGGTTGTGGGCTTTGAACTGACTGGCGATCTGGTCGAAGGCACCACCGGTACTGACCTTGTTCTGAAGGTCGTCGAGATGCTGCGCGAAAAAGGCGTTGTGGGCAAGTTCGTCGAATTCTACGGCGAAGGTCTGGACCGTCTGCCGCTGGCCGACCGTGCCACCATCGCCAACATGGCCCCCGAATACGGCGCGACCTGTGGCTTCTTCCCCATCGACGGCGAGACTCTGCGCTACATGCGCAACACCGGCCGCGACGAGGATCGTATCGCGCTGGTCGAAGCCTATGCCAAAGAGAACGGCTTCTGGCGTGGCGCGGACTATGCGCCGATCTATACCGATACGCTGTCGCTGGATATGGGCACCATCGTTCCCGCGATCTCGGGCCCGAAACGCCCGCAGGACTATGTTGCGCTGACCAACGCTAAGGCCGCGTTCACCAAAGAGATGGAAGAGACCTTCAAACGCCCCATGGGCAAGGAAGTCGCCGTCAAGGGCGAGGACTATACCATGGAATCGGGCAAGGTCGTGATTGCCTCGATCACATCCTGCACCAACACGTCGAACCCCTATGTGATGATCGGGGCCGGTCTGGTGGCGCGCAAAGCGGCTGCTTTGGGCCTGAACCGTCAGCCCTGGGTCAAGACCTCTTTGGCACCGGGCTCGCAGGTTGTGTCCGCCTATCTTGAAGCCGCTGGCCTGCAGGAAGATCTGGACAAGGTAGGCTTTAACCTTGTGGGCTACGGCTGCACCACCTGTATCGGTAACTCGGGACCCATTCAGGCTGAACTGTCCGATGCGATTGCCGAAGGCGATCTGGTTGCCACCTCGGTTCTGTCGGGCAACCGTAACTTTGAAGGTCGGATTTCGCCGGACGTGCGCGCCAACTATCTGGCCTCACCGCCGCTGGTTGTGGTTTATGCGCTGGCCGGTACGATGGATATCGATCTGACCTCGGAACCGATTGGTCAGGACAAGGACGGCAACGATGTCTTCATGAAAGACATCTGGCCCACCGCTCAGGAAGTCGCCGAACTGGTCGAGGCAACCGTGACCCGCGAAGCGTTCCAGTCGAAATATGCCGATGTCTTCAAGGGCGACGAGAAATGGCAGAGCGTTGAGGTTCCGCAGCAGGAAACCTATGACTGGCCACCGACCTCGACCTACATCCAGAACCCGCCCTACTTCCAGGGCATGAGCCCCGAGCCGGGCACTATCTCGAATATCGACGGGGCCAAGGTTCTGCTGATACTCGGTGATATGATCACCACAGACCACATCTCGCCTGCCGGGTCTTTCGCGACCACCACGCCTGCGGGCAAATATCTGACCGATCGTCAGGTTCAGCCGCGCGAATTCAACTCGTATGGTTCGCGCCGTGGCAACCACGAGATCATGATGCGCGGCACCTTCGCCAATATCCGCGTCAAGAACGAGATGCTGGACGGAGTCGAGGGTGGTTACACCAAGGGCCCCGATGGCACGCAGACCTCGGTCTACGAGGCGTCGATGGCCTATCAGGAACAGGGCACTCCGCTGGTCGTCTTTGGTGGGGAACAGTACGGCGCGGGCTCGTCGCGTGACTGGGCCGCCAAAGGGACCGCTCTGCTGGGCGTCAAGGCGGTGATCGCCGAAAGCTTTGAGCGTATCCACCGCTCGAATCTGGTGGGTATGGGTGTGATCCCGTTCGAATTCACCGGCGATGACACGCGCAAGTCGCTGGGTCTGACCGGAGACGAGACCGTCTCGATCCACGGGCTCGACACGATCCAGCCGCTGCAGGAGGTACCCTGCACCATCGTCTATGGCGACGGGACCGAGAAAACCATCACCTTGAAATGCCGCATCGATACCGCGCCCGAGATCGAATATATCGAAAACGGTGGTGTGCTGCATTACGTGCTGCGTAACCTCGCCAAGGCAGGCTGAGACAGCGCAACATGAGAAGTCTGAGGGGACGCCTTTGGGCGTCCTTTCTTTTTGCGAGGCTCTGCCTCGCGCTCCGAGGTATTTTTGAACAGAAGAAGTTGAAGTTTCGTCGCAATCCGGATTTGCTGCAAGCGGGAGGTGGTCATGGATAAGGTGGCATTGGTAACGGGTGGCGCGCGCGGTATTGGCCGCGCGATCGTCGAAGATTTGCGCCGTGATCATCATGTTGCTTTCTCGTGGCTTTCTACGCGGCCGGACACGGAGATGTTACAGCCTGACGTGCTGGCAATACGCTCGGACCTGACCGACGCGGATCAGCCTGTGGCCGTGGTTGAGCAGGTGATGGAGCGGTTCGGGCGGCTGGATGTGATCGTGAACAATGCGGGATTGGTCCAGTCGACCCCGAAAGAGGATTTTCAGGCTAAGGCGCATCGGGCGATTCTGGATCTGAACTTGCTTGCACCAGCGGCCCTATTAGCGGCAGCATTGCCACATCTGCAACGCGGGGCTGCGATTGTCAGCATTTCCTCGATGAATGCGGTGTTGCCACCTCTGGGAGCGGCCACTTATGGGGCCAGCAAAGCCGCGCTGAACTTATGGACCCGCGCCATGGCCAAAGAGTTAGGGTCCGCCGGGATACGTGTGAACGCGGTCGCGCCGGGTGCGATCAACATTCCCGAAGCACCTCGTTCCGAGGAACTGACTGAGCTTTTCGTCAAGGATACGGCCCTGGGCCGTGCAGGCGAACCCGACGATATTGCGAAGGTGGTCAGGTTTCTGGCATCGGATGCAGCGTCGTTCATCACCGGTGAGGTACTGGCCGTCACCGGTGGCTATCGTTTATGAGCCGCCTGCGGCTTTCTCAAGCGCCGGGCGAATCGTGCTTTCGATGACGCGCTGCGTGATCGGCCCGGCAAAGCGCAAAAGGATCGTACCCTCACCGTCGATCACGTAGGTTTCGGGCACGCCATAAACGCCCCAGTCAAGCCCCATGCGGCCCTGTTCATCCCGTCCGATGCCTTTATAGGGATCGCCGAGCTCGGTCAGGAAGCCTTCGGCATTGTCGAGCTTGTCTTTGTAGTTGATGCCGTAAACAGGGATGCCCTCGTCCGACAATGCCTGCAGGTTGGGGTGCTCGACGCGGCAGGGCGCGCACCAGCTGGCCCAGTAGTTGACCAGCTTGACCTCGCCGTCCCTCAGGGTGGCATCGTCGAAATTCGGTTTGCCCTGAAATTCCGTCAGCATAACCGGCGGCGCGGGCTGACCTTCGCGCGCCGACGGCAGCGCGTTTGGGTCCTCACGGAACATGCCGATCCCGGCCAGGACCGCGAATGCGCCGAAAATCAGCGGTGGAGCAATCATCAGGGGCGAGATTTTAGCCATTGGTCGTCATCCGGCTTTCAATCTGCTCCATCTCGGCCCGCACCTTTCGGCCTTTTGCGACGCTGAACAGAATCAAGGCCAACAGCAACCCGATGGAGACAACATAGGACCAAAGAACTGTGTCTGCGTATTTTCCAAGATCGGGGATCATCCGTTTACCCTTTCACGTGCAAGCAGCGCCTTGACGCGGCGGGCGCGGATCTCCGTCCCGGTGCGATACAGGACCAGCGCGACAAACAGCAAGACGAATCCGATGATGCACAGCAGCAGCGGATAGAAATAGATGTTGCTGACTTTCTCTTCAGTATCCGCTCCGGTGACGGCGGCGGCCCGCATCACCGATGCGCCCTGATGCAGGCCCTGATTCCAGAAATTAACTGCATAGCGGCTGAGGAGGGCGAAAACCGATCCCACCAAACACAGGATCGAAGTGAGGTCTGCCGCGGTATCGGGGTCCTCGATCGCCTCCCACAGGGCGACGTAACCTAGATAGAACAGGAACAGAATCAGGAAAGACGTCAGGCGCGGATCCCAGGCCCACCAGGTGCCCCACATGGGTTGCCCCCAGATGGCGCCCGTCGCCAGCGCGATCAGCGTCATGACGATGCCGATGGGGGCCGCCGCGCGCGCCGCCAGAGCACTGACGTGGTGGCGGCGGATCAGCCAGACCAGCGATGTTGCCAGCATCATCAGCCAGCAATTGATTGCCATCAGCGCCGACGGAACATGCAGATAGATGATCTTGACGGTCGAGCCCTGTTTGTAGTCATCCGGGGTAAAGAAGAACCCCCAGATCAGCCCTACGATGATGCAGACAAGCGACGTGACCCAGAAGAACGGCATGACCCGTTCGCTGGTCGCCAGAAACTTGCGCGGGTTGGCGTATTCCCAGAGGGCGTTGGCTTTGGCTGCGATAGACATGGGCCTTATCTAGTCCGAGTCGGGTGCGTTCTCAATTGACATCGGTCAAAGTTTGGAGACGTCACCGAAGGTTGATGCGAAGAACCGCAGCGCTGGCGAAAGGAAGCAGAGCGATTGTGGCCGCTGTGATACCGGCCAGCATCAGCAAAGGTGTCAGCGTCTCCATTCCTGTGGCGCCGCGCCGGGCAACCTCGGCCCCGTAGATCAGGGTTGGAACGTAGAGTGGGAGCACCAGCAGCGAAAGCAGTAGGCCTCCGCGCTTCAGACCGACGGTGAGGGCAGCACCGAACGTGCCGATGACGCTCATGGCTGGGGTGCCGATCAATAGCGACATTACGAGCCACGAGAACCCGGGCACGGGCAGGTTCAGCAGCACTCCCAGAAAAGGGGCCGCCAGCACCAGTGGCAAGCCCGTGGTGAGCCAGTGGGCCAGCGCCTTGATGGTCACGACCGCCTCAAGCGGCAGCGGTGCGGTGGCGAGCAGGTCGAGCGATCCGTCCTCCCAGTCGAGCGCCAACAGACGGTCAAGCGACAACAGGCAGGCCAGCAAAGCACCCAGCCACAAAACACCCGGCGCGATGGTCGACAGCAGCGAGGATTGCGGACCGACAGAGAACGGCACCAGAACGGTGACGATCAGGAAGAAGGCCAGCCCCAGACCGAACCCCCCGCCCGCGCGGAAGGCCAGTTTCAGGTCGCGCAGCAGCAGGGCGATCACAGGAAGCCTCCGTCAAAATCTTCGATGGGTTTGGGTTTGGCCTTGTTGGGGCCGACATCCAGAACCTCTCCGTCCAGACCAAGGTCGATATGAGTTGCAATCAGGGCCGCGCCATCTTGCCCCAGATGCGCGCGGACAGCGTCAGCGAACATTTGCACCGCGTTTTTGTCCAGCGAGACTGTGGGCTCGTCAAGCATCCAGATCGGACGACCTGTGACCAGCATCCGCGCCAGACCGAGGCGGCGTTTCTGCCCGGCAGAAAGGTTACCGGCATGGCGATCCGCCAGATCGTTCAGGGCAAAGACATCCAGCGCGGGCTGGATATCGTTGGTACCGAACACCGAGGCCCAGAAGCTGAGATTTTCAACAACGGTCAATGTAGGTTTCAGGCCGTCGGAATGCGAGGCATAGGCAATCTGATCTTCGGCCCCTTCGATGTGCCCCGCCAGTGGCGGTTGCAGACCAGCCAGCGTGCGCAGCAGAGTGGTTTTGCCGATCCCGTTCGGGCCACGCAGTATCAACGCCCGCCCGGCGCTGAGCGAAAAGCTGAGCCCTTCGAGGACGGGGATGCCGCCACGGGCAATGGCCAGATCGGTAACAGTCAGAGTCATGATGCCCGCTTAGCGGATTGTGGATGCGGGCAAAAGGTCGGAATTGCCGCAGAGCGGTGGTGTGGGGCTGTGTGGCGGCGCGGGAGTGAGGGGCCAGCCCCTCACGCTCCCCGGGATATTTGTGGCCAGATGAAGAGCGGATATTCAGACCGGGATCAGGGCGAGCGCGATGCGGCGGCCTTCGGAGAGCAGCACATTGTAAGTGCGGCATGCGGCGGGGGAATTCATGATCTCGACGCCAATGCCTGCCTGTTCCAGCTTGTTGCGCAGCGTGGGCGGGATGTGGTGGAGTTCCGCACCGGTTCCAATGAGCAGAACGTCTACATGCGCGGCCAATTGCAGCAGCGGTTCGATATCTGTGTATCCGCCCCACGGGGCAGTCCCCGACGGACCGGTTAGAACCTGCCCGTTATACAGTTTGCCGCCGATGCGGAAGAAGCCGGGGCCATAGCCGTCAACCGGGGTTGCGTTGGTGTATGTGATCTCATTCAGCCGCATAGGGCGTTCTTAGCCCCAAAGGGGCAGGCCCGACAAGGCGGCAAGCGCAATCGCCAGATAAGCGGCAGCGCGGTAGAGTTTCTCCTGTTCAGGTCGAAACATCCAGCCGCCAAGCCAGTTCCCAGCCAGATTGGGCACCGCCAGAACCAAACCCAGAAGAACAGCCGGCAATGTTATGCGGCCCATGCCGCTGAGATAGCCAAGCAGCAGGAAATCGAAGGCGAACAGAAACAGCAGGATTGTCGCACGGATCACCGCCACTGGCAGCGGACGGGACATGTAGAACAGAATCACCGCCGGACCCGGCAGACCTGCCGCACCGCCCAGAAACCCCGCAGCACCTCCGATGCCTGCCACCATCGCCCGGCCGACATGGCCATGATAGCGCAGGCCAAGGATGAGAATGGCCAGCATGATCATTGCAAGCAGGCTGACGGCATATCGAAATACATCCGCATCCACCCGCGTCAGGACCCAGAGACCAACCGGCAGAACCAGCGCGCATCCCGCAAGCAGGCGGAACAGATCACCCCGGTTCACCTCACGCCATGCGCGGCGCAGATTTGGCAAGGGGCCGAAGATGTCCATGATCGTCAAGCCGATCAAGGCGCCGAACGGGCCCAGGAACGGCGTTGCGATGGGCAGAAAGATCAGTGCTGTTCCAAAGCCTGAAAAACCCCGCACAATACCGCCGAGAAAGGCCGCCAATAAGATCACGGCCAGTCCCGTGGGGGACTGGCCAAAAAATTCAGGCGTCGATGTTTGCAAACTGGTTGCCCGCCGTATTCGACGGTTTAGACCAGTCGCGTTTGACCCCCAGCCACAGCAGGATGGTCGAGGCCACAAAGACCGAGGAATACGTCCCCACGATCACACCCCAGATCATCGCGAACACAAAGCCACGGATGACGTCTCCGCCCAACACATAGAGCGAAATCAGCGCCAGCAGCGTGGTGACCGAGGTCATCACCGTCCGGCTGAGCGTTTCGTTGATCGAGATGTTGAGAACCTCTTTGAGGTCTTTCTTCTTGTACTTCCGCAGGTTCTCGCGCACGCGGTCAAAGACAACCACGGTGTCGTTCAGCGAATAGCCGACAATAGTCAGAAGGGCCGCGATAATGGCCAGGTCAAACCGGATTTGCAGCTCCGAGAAGATGCCAATGGTCAGGATTACGTCATGGACCAGAGCAGCCACTGCGCCAAGCGCGAACTGCCATTCAAACCGTAGCCAGATGTACACCAGGACCGCTCCGATGGCCAACGCCACTGCGATGACGGCGGTCTGGATCAGTTCACCCGAGACTTTAGGGCCGACGGATTCGACGGACACGAACTGGATGTCAGGCACCGCCCCCTGCAGGGCTTGCTCGACCGCAGTGACGGTCGCCGCCGAGACGGCCTCGGCGTCGGCTTGCGCCTGAATGCGGATCATCGCGACATTTTCGTCTTCGCCGAAGGTCGGGTCAAAGATTTCGGTGATGGTCACATCGCCCAGTTCCAGCGGAGTAATCGCATCGCGATAAGCGCCGATGTCGATTTCCTGCGCGGATTGGGTCCGGATCGTGGTGCCGCCCCGGAAGTCGATGCCGAAGTTCAATCCCTGCAGCAGGAACGAAGTGAAGGCGATCACCATCATCAGGCCCGAGATGCCCAGCCAGACTTTCCAGCGGCTGAAGAAATCGAACGAGGTGTTTTGCGGTACGAGTTTCAGTCTCATGTCAAACCTCGATCGTTTTCGGACGGCGGCGTTCGAACCAGATCACGATCATCAGACGCGTCACGAAGATCGCGGTGAAGACCGAGGTCAGGATGCCCAGGCCCAGAGTGATGGCAAAGCCCCGCACCGGGCCACTGCCCATGGCAAACAGGATCGTCGCGGTGATGAAAGTGGTGACGTTGGCGTCCAGAATGGCCGACAACGCCTTTTCATAGCCCAGTTCAATCGCACGGGCTGGCCCTCTGGCAGATTTCAGCTCCTCGCGGATACGCTCGAAGATCAGCACGTTTGCGTCCACCGCCATGCCGACCGTCAGAACGATCCCGGCGATGCCCGGCAGGGTCAGCGTGGCCCCGATCAGTGACAGCAGGCCGAACAGCAGACCGACGTTCAGGATCAGAGCAATATTGGCAAACAAACCAAACAGGCCATAGCTGAGTGCCATGAAGACCAGCACCGCGGCAAAGGCCACTAGGGTTGCAACCTTACCCGCATCAATGCTGTCCTGCCCAAGTTCCGGGCCGATGGTACGTTCTTCGAGGAATTCCAGACCCGCAGGCAGCGCACCGGCGCGCAGCAGGACGGCCAGATTGGTGCTTTCCTCGACTGTGAAATTACCGGTGATGATTCCCGACCCGCCGGGAATATGGCTTTGGATCACGGGGGCCGAGATCACTTCGTCATCCAGAACGATGGCAAAAGGCGCGCCGATATTTTCAAGCGTGTAGTCGCCAAACTTGCGTGCGCCGGACGTGTTGAACCGGAAGCTGACGGCCGGGCGACCGTTCTGATCGAAAGAGGGCTGCGCGTCGACCAGTTCTTCGCCGGTGACGACGGGGGCAGACTCGATGATGTAAAACACGCCGTTTTCGTCAATCGAGGGGACGACCTCTTGCCCGATGCCGGGTACCGCGTCGGGGTCGGTTCCGCGCGAGACGACCGGATTGAAGGTCAGCTGCGCCGTGGTTCCAATGATCTCTTTCAACTCACCCGCGCTGCCAATGCCGGGCACCTGAATCAGGATACGATCCGTTCCCTGCCGCTGAATGGTCGGTTCACGCGTGCCGACCTCGTCGATACGGCGGCGAATGATTTCCAGTGACTGGCGCACAGTACGATCATCCGAGGCCAGTTTCTCGGCTTCGGAGAGTTGCACGACAATTGTATCGCCATCGGCGCGGGCTTCGATGTCGGTTGCGCCGACGCCGGTCAGGGTTTGTACCTGCCGAGCCAGTCCGCGCACCACTTCCAGCGCACGTGACATGCCCTCGGGCTGGCTGATGCGGACGCGAATCTCATCCGGGGCCGAGTCCTGACGGCGGATAGTGCCCACAGTCGCCCGTTCATCTCGCAACGCGTCGCGGATTTCCGGCCACATCGCATCCATGCGGGATTCGTATACATCGGCGACCCGAACCTCGGCCAGCAGATGCGCACCACCACGCAAATCGAGGCCCAGATTAACAAGCGAAGATGGCAGCCAGTTTGGCCATTGCGCAGCCTCGGCCTGCATCTCGGGGGTATCAACGCCAAGCTCGATCGCCGCTTTGGCATCGTTCGATTGCTCGACTCGCGTATAAAACGCATTCGGCAGGGCCAAGAGCAGGCCGATCACACAGACCGACCAGATCAGAACCCGCTTCCAGGTGTCAATTTGCAGCATTACCCTGCCTTTTCAAGGAATTGTGGCGCGAAGTTACTTCGCGGGTTCAGTTTTGTTCAGAACCTGCGCAATGGTGGCTTTGACCACACGAACCTTGACGCCGTCGGCGATTTCCACCTCGACCTCGGTTTCGCCTTCCTTGACCTTCGAGACTTTGCCGATCAGCCCGCCCTGCGTGACGATCTGATCGCCGCGGCGCACGGCCTCGACCATGGCCTGATGTTCCTTCATCTTTTTCTGCTGCGGACGGATCAGCAGAAAATACATGATCGCGAAAATCAGGATCAGCGGGAGAAACTGGGCGATAGCGCCACCTTCCATGGGATATTCCTTTTGGTTTGCTGTTGCGGAAGGGCTCCGCCAATTTTGCGAGAACCTATTCTTTGAACTGCCTGTTTGCAAGGAATGGCAGGGCAGGTTTTTTCGCCGAATGCCATATAATGATCAAAGAATTGGCCAGGCGTTGCAGTTAAGTCCTATGAACACGTGTTTGCGTCGATATAGTTGGGCGGCAGGAGATCCAATGACGCACATTCGCCAGTATCCCGGTCTGACAATACGCCTGTTGGCCATCGCTTTGTGGCTTGGGATGTTCGCTGTCTCCGCCTTCGCTCAGGACGCAACCAATCCTGCGGCAGAGCTGGAAGAGGAATCGGACAGTTTCAAGGCTCCGGTCATCGTCGATGGCGAAACTCTTTTCTTTTTGCGTGGCTCCAGCGCCCTGCCCGCACCAGAGCGCGCCGAAAACGTTCAGAACAACATCATTGCCGCGGCCGAAGCATCCGATGCGCCGGGCGTGACCATCACCTATCAAGAGACCGAACTGGGAACGATGATCCTGGTCAACGGCACGCAGGTTTCGCTGGTCACCGACGCCGATGCGGAACTGGACCAGATGCAACTGGACGTCCTCAGCGTTCTGCACGGAACCGCCATTGAAGAAGCCATTGTGGCCTATCGCGCCAACCGAACAGAGGAGGCTCTGGTTTCAGGGACCATTGAGGCGATCGCCTGGACGGTCGGGTTTGCTCTGTTTGTTGTTGTCATCTTTTGGCTGCACCGTCGTATTCGGCGACGCACGCTGCGATTTGTGAGCCGCCACCTGAAAGATGTCGAAACAGCCACAGCCAAAAGCGTTCAGGCCGAGGCGATTGCCGCCCTGGTCCGTTATGGCCTTAACTTTATTCTTTTGGTGATCTTCTTTCTGGGCTTTTACTACTACCTGTCCTTCGTTCTTCTGTCCTTTGCCGAAACCCGGTATTTCGCGCAATTGCTGCTGACCTACCTGACCGAACCGGTACTGGTGATTTTCAAGGGCGTCATAAGCTACATCCCCAACCTGATCATGCTGGCCCTCATCACATGGGTGACCCTGTATGTCATCAAAGGGATGCGCGTGTTCTTTGATGCGGTCGAGGCCGGCACTTTCGAGATGCGAGATTTTGAAAGCCATTGGGTGAACCCGACATTCAATATCGCGCGCGTCGTTGTCATTCTGATCGCGTTGGTGTTTGCGGTCCCATACATCCCAGGCTCGGATTCGGCTGCGTTTCAGGGGCTGACCATTCTGGTGGGCGCGATGCTGTCGCTGGGCGCGAACTCGGTCGTGTCGAACATGCTGGCAGGGCTTTTTGTGATCTATCGCCGGTCTACCTCGATCGGGGATCGCATCCAGATCGGCGATCATATCGGCGATGTGGTGCAGATCAAGCTGATGGAGACGCATCTGAAATCGATCAAGAATGAGCTGATCTCGATCCCGAACGCACAGTTGATGAATTCGGATGTGGTGAACTTCTCGAAGAAAACCGATGGCAGCGGGTTGCTGCTGCACACGACGGTCGGGATTGGCTATGAAGAACCCCCCGAGAAGGTCGAGGCCATGCTGATCGAAGCCGCACGCCGCACCAAAGGGATCAAAGCCAAGCCCGAACCCTTTGTTCTGTGGACCGCTTTGGCCGACTACGCGATCAATTATCAAATCAACGGTTACACCACGCGTGGCAGCATCATTCCGAAAATCCGCTCGGACCTGCATCGCAATATCGTGGCCGTGTTCAATGAGAACAATGTGCAGATCATGACGCCATCCTACATGGCTGACCCGCCCGAGCCGAAGATCCCGGCTGAAGACTGGGATGGACATCTGGCGCATGAATCCCACGAGGATGCCGATAAGTCGTAACCGGCGCTACACCCTGCCTGTCAGATGGTGCATAAGCGGTTTCAGTGATTCACGCATTCAAGGATCTGAGACATGCACGACATCCGCGCCATTCGCGAAAACCCTGCCGCCTTCGACGCCGCTCTTGCGCGCCGTGGGGACGCGCCGGTGTCGTCAGACCTGCTGAGGCTGGACGAAAGCCGCAGGGCCAAGATTCTGGCCGCCGAAACCGCGCAGGCCGAACAGAACAAGGCCAGCAAAGAGGTCGGTGCCGCCAAGGGCCGCGGTGATGAGGCCGAGTTCGAACGCCTACGCGCCTTGGTCGCCGAGAAAAAGGCCGAGATCGCGCGGATGCAGAACGAGGCCAAGGATCTGGACGCCCTGCTGACCGACCAGTTGGCGCGCATTGCCAACCTGCCCTCCGATGATGTGCCTGAAGGCGCCGACGAGGATGACAATGTCGAAGTCAACCGCTGGGGCACGCCACGCGCGTTCGATTTTGCTCCGAAGGAACACTACGAAATCCCCGCTGTTGCCGCCGCGATGGATTTCGAAACGGCCGCCAAATCCAGCGGCAGCCGGTTCGTGAACCTATCCAAGGGCGTTGCCCGCATTCACCGGGCGCTGGCGCAGTTCATGCTGGACACGCATATCGACAAGAACGGCCTGACCGAAACGCAGACCCCTGTTCTGGTGCGCGATGAGGCCATGTACGGCACAGACAAACTGCCCAAATTCGGTGATGACAGCTATCAGACGACCAATGGATGGTGGCTGATCCCCACCTCCGAGGTCACGCTGACCTATTCGGTCGCAGGCGACATTCTGGAGGAGGCCGCGCTGCCCATCCGCATGACCGCCCACACGGTCTGTTTCCGGTCCGAGGCGGGCAGCGCCGGCAAGGACACCGCCGGAATGTTGCGCCAGCACCAGTTCGAAAAGGTCGAGATGGTCTCGGTCACGCATCCAGACAAGTCGGACGATGAACAAAAGCGCATGCTGCGCTGTGCCGAAGACCTGCTGGAGCAATTGGGTATTCCCTACCGCACAGTGATCTTGTGCACCGGCGATATGGGTTTTGGCGCGCGCCGCACCTTTGACATCGAGGCGTGGTTGCCCGGTCAGGACGCCTATCGCGAGATCAGTTCGGTCTCGACCACCGGTGCGTTTCAGGCTCGCCGCATGAACGCGCGGTTCCGTCCAGAAGCGGGCGGCAAGCCCGAATACGTGCATACGCTGAACGGTTCGGGCCTGGCGGTGGGCCGCTGTCTGATCGCCGTTCTGGAAAACGGCCAGAATGCTGATGGCACCGTGACCCTGCCGGACGTTCTGGGCCCTTATCTGGGCGGCAAGCAGACCCTGCAATTGGATGGCACGCTGGCATAAGAAATCCGGCGCGGGCTGGACCGCGCCGGACCCGAATGACCAAGGGCGAGGAAGGGTTACTTCTTCGCCTTTTTCTTGTCTTTCTTCTTATCCTTGGACTTGTCTTTCTTTTTGTCGTCCTTTTTCTTTTCGGCTTTCTTCTTGTTGTCTTTCTTGGGCTTTTTACCCTTCTTGGCCTTGGCTTTTACCTTTTCCTTAGCACTTGAGAACACGGCCTCCATCTCAGCACGTTTCTTGGCGGCTTTTTCCGCTTTTGCTTTGGCCTTGGCCTTTTTCTTGGCTTTTGCCGCGGCTGCTTCGGCGGCCGCCTTTTCTTCAGCCGCTTTGCGCGCCGCTTCTTCTGCGCGTTTCTCGGCCGCTGCGGCCGCTATGGTCTTGCGCGCCGGCTTGCGGGGCGCCGGTTTGCGGGCTGTTCGCGGGGGTGTCGCAGGTTTCGCCGCGCAGGTTTCTTTCGCCGCCGCGATCAGTACAGCCGCACGCGCCATTCCAATTCGGGGCACCTTGACCAGATCGTTCGGACTTGCTTTGGCGATGGATTCTGCCGTTTTGAAGCCATTGGCACTCAGCGCTTTTCCAAGCGCCTCTCCTACACCTTTTACGTCGGTCACAGCGGTCATTTTCTGTCCTTTCCTTGTCCCAATGGCAACCTGTCTGCGCACGGCATATACAGTGCTGCAAATCTTATCGATCAGGTCGCTTAATTGCTATGAGCCAGATCAACGGAATGATTCTTTTTCGGGAAAGGAACCAACCGCTTGGCGTCCTCGTCCCAAAGTTTCAGGCTCAGCGCCGTCACCGCCTCGGGAAACTTGATCCGGCGCGGTGTGTATTCGAGTGGCAAATTATAGTGGCATGCGCGCAAACGGTATGACGGAATGCGGGCGTTAAAGTGATGGATGTCATGCAAGGTGATGCAGGCCACCGCATTGTCGAACCACCATCCAAAATCCAGCGCTGAGGAACCCTGCAAAGCTGCCAGTTGTGGATCGAGGTCCGGTCGCCGGTCCCAATACGTGTCCTCGAAATTGTGCTGCAGATAGACAAGGAATACCCCGAGCATGCCGCCCAGAAAGGAAAACGCCAGCCACACCAGGACGCCAGTGGTACCCGCAATCAGGTAGAGCAGACCAAGGAACACGATGATCGAAAGGTTATGCAGGATCACGCCGGTTGCGCCAAACCGTACCGTATTTTTGGGCCAGCGATAGCGGATGAAATACGTAAACAACGCCCCCACGGGCACCAGAATGAACGGGTTCCTATAAAGCCTGTAGAAAAAACGGGTTTTCCAGTCGGCCTCGTCCCATTCGCGCAGCGTCATTGTATGGATTTCGCCGGTTTCGCGGTGCTCAAGATTACCGATCCCGGAATGATGCAGGTTGTGGTTCTGCTTCATCACCTCAAACGGCGCAAAGGTGAACGGCGACAGGCCGTGGCCCGCCCATTCATTCTGCGCGCGCGTCTCGAACAGAGAGTGGTGCCCGCAATCGTGCTGCAGCACGTAGAGACGCACGGCAGAGAAGGCAAAAACGACCCCAGCCGGGATCATGACATACCAGCGATCCACATAGACGATCGCCAGAGTCAGCGATGCGAAATACACCGCAAAAGTTGCGAAATAGCTGAGCGCGGCCAGCCGGTTGTCCTGTACCGCGTATTGTCGTGTATATTCCCTCAGATCCATCACGCCCGCTCCCCAGGGTGGTCAGGTTATGTCGTATCTCAAAATGATATGCGGACAACCCGCAAACAAGGTGTGTGCGAAAACAAATGCACACGGCTGAATGCTAGCGCGGGGAACGGGGGCTGTCACGCCCCCTGTCTGAAAATGCTGAAAATTAGCGCAGTTACGCGCGTCCTTTGAGATGCTTGGCCAGGGCACCCGCGTTTTTCTTGCGCCGCCCCTTGTAGGGGTTCTTGTCCCCCTGCCCGCGCAATGTCAGCCGGATCGGAGTGCCCGGCATGTCAAAATCCTCGCGCAGACCGTTGACCAGATAGCGGTTATAGCTCTCGGGCATCTTGTCGGGATGCGAGCACATCACCACGAAGCCCGGCGGGCGGGTCTTGGCTTGGGTCATGTAACGCAGCTTGATCCGACGCCCCTGTGGTGCGGGCGGCGGGTGCTGTTCCAGCATGGCCGTCAGCCAGCGGTTCAGCGCCGCCGTTGGCACACGGCGGTTCCAGACGTCATGGGCGCGCAGGATCGCGGCGCGCAGGCGTTCCAAACCCCTCCCCGTCTTCGCCGAAACGGTGATCAGCGGAGCGCCGCGTAATTGGGGCAGCAGCCGTTCAAAGGACTCTTTCAGATCGCGCAGCTTTTCCTGTTTGTTGTCCTCAACGTCCCATTTGTTGACGGCGACGACCACGGCGCGGCCCTCACGCTCGGCCAGATCGGCGATGCGCAGGTCCTGTTGTTCAAACGGAATCGCGGCATCCAGAAGGACCACCACAACCTCGGCAAATTTAACCGCGCGCAGACCATCCGAGACCGAGAGCTTTTCCAGCTTCTCCTGCACCTTGGCTTTCTTACGCATCCCGGCAGTATCAAAGATCCGCATCGGAGTACTGCCACCATCGGGATCGGCCCAGTCAATCCGCAGGCTGATGGCATCACGCGTGATTCCGGCCTCGGGACCGGTCAAAAGACGGTCTTCGCCGATGATTTTGTTGATCAACGTCGATTTGCCCGCATTCGGACGTCCGACCACCGCAACTTGCAGGGGTTTATCCGCCGTGATCAGCGGCGTTTCACCCTCGCCCTCTTCGTCCAGTTCGATATCGGTTTGCGGCGTTTCTTCGGCACGTGCCTCCTCGGCAGCGTCCGCCAGCGGCATCAGTTGCGCATAGAGGTCCGTCATCCCCTCGCCATGCTCACCCGACAGTCGTACCGGCTCACCCAGTCCCAGATTGTAGGCTTCGAGAACACCCGCATCCGCCGCATTCCCTTCGGCCTTGTTGGCGGCCAAAATCACATGTTTCGAACGTTTGCGCAGGATTTCGGCGAACATCTCGTCCGTGGGCGTCAGCCCAACGCGCGCATCAATCATGAACAGGCACACGTCTGCCATGTCCACAGCACGTTCGGTCAAGCGACGCATCCGGCCTTGCAGGCTGTCATCGGTGGCCTCTTCAAGACCCGCCGTGTCGATGACGGTAAAACGCAGGTCGCCCAGTCGCCCCTCACCTTCGCGCAGATCGCGCGTCACGCCCGGCTGATCATCGACCAGCGCCAGACGTTTGCCCACAAGGCGGTTGAACAGGGTGGATTTGCCCACATTCGGGCGCCCCACAATGGCGAGGGTCAGCGACATGATACCAATCTTTCAAGACTCAAGATGCGCCCTTTAGCGCATCTTGTCGTCAACGGAAAGCGTGCAGTTCGCCTTTGGTCGATACGACATACAGCGTCTGTCCCGCCACAACCGGTGCCGTTGTGGCACCGCCGGGCACGTCAGCGCGCCCCACCAGCGTCCCATCCACCGGGTTGAAAAACCGCACGAAACCGTCGTTTGAGGCGACAACGATCTGACCTCCGGCCAAAATCGGCCCGTAATGGGCAAAGATTGGGCCACGTCGATTTGGCTTGTCCTTGACGAAGCCGGGCAAATCCACCGCCCAGACAATCGATCCATCCGCCGCATCCAGGCGTACCAGTTGGCTGCGGTCGCTGATCAGGAAAATGCTGTTTCCCGCAGGCCAGACCGTATCCACCGCGCCTTCCAGAGCGGTCCAGTTCCGATCCCCCGATCCGGCGTCAAAGGCTACGGTGCGTCCGGAATGGTTGCCAATGTAGATCGTGTTGCCCACCACCATCGGCCCGGCGGTGACATCCACAATCTGCGCGGCTGCACGCCCTCGTCGTCCGCCCGCAACCGAAGCGTTCCAGCGTCGAATGCCGCCTCGGCGGAATGTCGCGGCGATGTCCCCGGACCCGAAGGCAAAAACCGCAAGGTCTGACGCCAGAACCGGAGCGGGCGCCCCCAGAACGTTACCAACACTGGGCGTGCCGCTGATCTGCCACGCTATGCGCCCATCATCTGTGTTTACGGCCCATCCGGTCTGATCCCCGGCCACCAGATACAACAAACCGTCGCTGACCATAGGCGCACCACTGCCAGTGGCGTTCAGGCGCTTTTGCCATTTCAACGCCCCACTTTTGGCATCCAGCGCAGACAGGCGACCAAACCCGGACGAGACATAGAGAACGCCTCCGGAATAGGCCAACCCCCCGCCAGTGGCATCGCCTTCTTTCTCATTCTGAGGGATTAGATTCGTGCTCCAGGCGACTTGTCCCTGCGGCGTGACGGCCGTGACATTTGCCCCTGAATCCAACGTGTAGATCAATCCGCCCGCCACGACCGGGTCAGCGGTAATCCGCTGCTTGCGGCTATCGCCTGCTCCGATCGATCTGGACCAAATACGTTGCGGTGCCTTGCTGAGCGCTGCGTTGGTTGTACGGAACGCGGGCGTCCCGGCGCTTTGCGCCCACTCGGCATTTCGGGTCGGGGCCGGAAGGCTGATGGGTTTCGCCCCACGCGTTTCGACAGCCTCATTGTCGATAACCGGGCGCACATCCTCACGCACGCCAGGCAGAATTTCCTCGGGCTCTTCGCATCCGCTGAGGACAACAAGCGCGGTCACCGCAAGCGGCACTCCAAAGCGTGAGAAATAACGTGTTACCATAATCTTCAGAACTCGCCTGTATGTGCCGTCATACGATTGGATGTCAGCCTTGTTGCGCCACGACCGGTTCGGGCTCGCCCCCCAGCGCCACGATCAGCTGCGCCGCACGCTGTTGCAGATCAATCCCGGCCTCAGCATCCTGTCGCAAGGCCTGCAGACGATCCAGCGCCGCCTGGGTTTCCCCTTCGGCCACATCTATCAGGGCCAGTTGCTCTTCGGCCAGCAGGCGCAGCGGTGCGCCCGGACTTGCCAGCGCCTCAAACTGTTGACGACGATCAGCGGCCGACAGGCTGTCGGTCTGAAGCAAAAGCGCCTTAAAGCTTGCGATGGCCCGATAGATTTCGGGCAGTTCGCCTTGCGTGGCGATGGAATTCAGGCTGTTCACTGCGTCTTCGGTCGAACCGGCCTCGAACTGCGACGCCGACAGCAGCATGTTCACCACCGCATCGCCGCCGGCTGCCTCATGCTGGATCGACTGCAGGCCTTCAGCCCTTTCGGTTGATCCGTTTTCGGCCAACGCGGCCAGAATCGCATCCCCCAACGCCTCGGCCTGGCTTGCATCGCGGGCCTTACGGTATTCGTTGAATGCGGCCCCGCCAACAATGGCGATTACAGCGACAACACCGACCCAGCCCCAACGGCGCAGCAACAGGTACATGCGGTCCCGGCGCACCTCTTCGGTGACCTCATCAATGAAACTGTCGGTGTCGCTCATCCCTGCCCCCAGGCTGTCTGTCCTGCTTTCTAGCGCCATGTCATACCTCGCCGCCACGGCCAAGCCAAGTGCCGGAATCTACACATTTGCCGGGTTACAGGCGGGTCTTGCGAAAAAAAGTGAACCGAACTATTCAGTTTAGTGTGGAAATACCGGCGAAAGACCCCCATTTCTAAGCGAACATGCCGGTTAAAGTTTGGCAAAAAACGCAAAAAGAGGCACTGCATGCGCTTGATTTCATTCGTTAATGCCGCGTTGGTGATCGTCGCGCTGTATTATTTGGTGTTCGAACGCGACTCTTTGTTTGCCTTCGCCGGGCGCGGCGCTGCGCAGGCCGAGACTTCGGAAGATGCCACAGAAGCTGCTGCGGTCGAGCCCTCCGATGCAATTGGCGTGGTAGTAATGCGTTCGAAAGCTCAGGAAATCGGAAGCGCTGTGTTGCTGCGCGGCCAGACCAAGGCGAACCGTCAGGTCGAAGTTCTGTCCGAGACCACGTCGACTGTTGTGTCCGAGCCCAAGCGCAAAGGAACCTTCGTCGAGGCAGGCGATCTGCTGTGCGAACTGGATGCCGGAACCCGCCCCGCAAGCCTGGCCGAGGCGGTCGCGGCCCAGCACGAAGCCCAAAGCCGTGTGCCCGAGGCCGAAGCCCGCCTGCAGGAAGCCCATGCCCGTGTCGCAGAAGCCGAGATCAACCTGAAGGCGGCGCGCAAGCTGTCCGAAACCGGGTTTGGCTCGGAAACCCGGCGCATTTCCAGCGAAGCCCAGATGAGCACCGCCGAAGCAGGGATAAAATCGGCCGAGGCCGGACTGGAGGCAACCCGCGCAGGGATCGAAGCGGCGCAGGCCGAAGTTGATGCTGCACATCGCGAAATGGATCGCCTGACCATCGAAGCCCCGTTCAAAGGTCTTCTGGAAAGCGACACAGCCGAGTTAGGCAGCCTGATGCAGCCCGGCTCTTTGTGCGCTACGGTCATTCAGCTTGATCCGATCAAACTGGTGGGTTTTGTGCCCGAAACCGAAGTGAACCGCATTCTCGTGGGATCGACGGCAACGGCCCAATTGGTTACCGGGTTGCACGTCGAAGGGCGCGTGACATTCCTCAGCCGTTCGGCGGACGAAGAGACCCGGACCTTCGAGGTCGAAATCACCGTGCCAAACCCCGAGTTGCTGATCCGCGATGGACAAACCGCGAATATCCAGATCGCGTCCGAGGGGGTCAAAGCGCATATGCTGCCGCAATCCGCACTGACGCTGAACAACGAAGGTCAAGTCGGCGTCCGCACCGTTGGCAGTGGGAACATCGTTGATTTCATGCCAATCTCATTGCTGCGTGACACCGCCGAAGGCGTTTTGGTCGGCGGTTTGCCGGATACGACGGATGTGATCATTGTTGGTCAGGAATACGTCACGCGAGGCGTGACCGTTGCGCCGACATACAGGGAAGCGGCACAATGACGGGAATCGTCGACTGGGCCGCAAACCGGGCCCGCATGGTTCTGGCTTTCATCGCCATCTCGCTTGTGATCGGCGGGTTTGCCTATGTCGGCCTGCCCAAAGAAGGCGAGCCGGATATCGAGATTCCGGCCCTGTTTGTTTCGGTTCAGTTTCCCGGCATTTCCGCCGAGGATTCCGAGAGCCTTCTGATCAAGCCGATGGAAACCGAACTGGCGGATCTGGACGGCCTGAAAGAGATGACGGCCACAGCCGCCGAGGGCTATGCTGGCATCGCGCTGGAGTTTGATTTCGGCTGGGACAAGACAGCCATTACCGCCGATGTGCGCGATGCGATGAACAGCGCGCAGGCGGATTTCCCCGAAGGTGCCGAGCAATATACACTGACCGAGATCAATTTCTCGGAGTTCCCGATCGTTATCGTCAACCTGACCGGCGCGGTACCGGAACGGACAATGGCGCGCATTGCCAAGGACTTGCAGGACGAGCTTGAGGCGATGGATTCCGTGCTTGAGGCCGGGATCGCCGGCAATCGGGATGAGTTGCTGGAGGTCGTCATCGACCCTCTGCGCCTTGAGGCCTACAACATCACCGCTGCCGAACTGATCAATGTCGTTCAGAACAACAATCAACTGATTGCCGCAGGTGAGGTGGAAACTCAGCAAGGCACGTTTTCGGTCAAAATCCCCTCGTCTTTCAAAACCGCTCAGGACGTCTATGGCCTGCCGGTCAAGGTCAACGGTGATCGGGTTGTCACGTTGGGAGAACTGGCAGAGATCAATTACACGTTCGAAGATCGCGAAGGCACGGCGCGTTTTGACGGGGAGCCTACCGTGGCGCTTCAGGTGGTCAAACGCAAGGGTTTCAACCTGATCGACACGGTTGCGCAAGTCAAAGCAACCATTGCCGAGGCCCGCACCAACTGGCCGCCCGAGATGCAGGCCGCCGTCGATCTGGGCACCTCGAACGATCAAAGCCGTATCGTGGGGTCCATGGTCAGCCAGCTTGAGGGCTCGGTTCTGACCGCCATCGCGCTGGTGATGATCGTCGTTCTGGCCTCGCTGGGCACACGGGCGGCCCTGTTGGTGGGCTTTGCGATCCCCACTTCGTTCCTGCTGTGTTTCGCCTTTCTGGCGGTGATGGGGGTCAGCATCTCGAACATCGTGATGTTCGGTCTGATTCTTGCGGTTGGGATGCTGGTCGATGGGGCCATCGTTGTCGTCGAATACGCGGATAAACGCATCAAGGAAGGCGTTGGCCCGATGCACGCCTATGTCGAGGCGGCGCAGCGGATGTTCTGGCCCATCGTGTCCTCAACCGCCACGACCTTGTGTGCCTTCCTGCCCATGCTGTTCTGGCCCGGCATTCCGGGTGAGTTCATGGGTATGCTGCCCGTCACCCTGATTTTTGTTCTTTCGGCGTCATTGATCGTCGCGCTGATCTATCTGCCGGTCGTCGGGGGCGTGTCAGGCCGCATGAGCCGTACGTTTGATCACACATCGACTTGGCTGCGCGCGCGCACGCCCTGGGTGGTTCGGGCGCTATTGGTGCCGCCCTCGCTTTACATGATCTTCCTTGGCGCGATGCAGATGCTGAACCCCGCCTATCTGCTGCCCGCCGGGGCGTCGGGGGGCACGATCCTCGGGGCGCTGATGTTCCTGATCGGCGCATTTGCTGGCTCGGTCACGCTCAGCGCGGCGCGAATTGAGCGTAAGCCTGACGAACATGTGCATACGGTCAAGGAACACACCGCCTTCGGATATGTCGTGAAGTTCCTTGTCGGCAATCCGATCATGCCGGTCGTGTCGATCCTTCTGGTGGGCTTTGCCGTCTACAGCGTCATGACCGCTTATGGCGCAAACAACCGCGGCGTCGAGTTCTTTGTCGAAAGTGAGCCTGAACAGGCCACGGCCTACGTCCGCGCGCGGGGCAATCTGTCCCTGGCGGAAAAGGACGCCATGGTTCTGGAGGCCGAACGGGTGATCAGCGCACATCCCGCAGTGATCAACGTCTTTGCCTTTGCGGGCGAAGGCGGGCTGAACCAGAACAACGGCGGCGCCTCTGCCCCGGCAGATACGGTTGGCCGTGTTCAGTTTGAAATCATCCCGTGGGAAGATCGCCCGAACATCACAGAACCCATTGCGGGCGGATTGTTCGACCGTCATGTGGTTGCGCCGGAATATGACGGCGACTTCGTGCTGGACCAACTTAACACCGAACTGGCCAAGATCCCCGGTTTCGTAGTCGAAATCCTGCCGCTGGAACAAGGCCCGGCCTCTGCCAAACCTGTTCACCTGCGCATCAAGGGCGACGCCTGGGGTGATTTGACATCGGCAACACAAACCGCGCGTGAGGTGTTCGAACAGACGCCGGGGCTGATCAAGATCGAAGACACCCTGCCCTTGCCCGGAATCGACTGGCAGATCGACGTCGATGTCGCGAAAGCCGGACGTTTCGGCGCCGATGTGGCCACGGTGGGTGCCATGGTGCAGCTTGTCACCCGTGGCATCCTGCTGGGCGAGATGCGCCCCGATTCAACCGATGAAGAGATCGAGATCCGCGTCCGCCTGCCCGATGAGGACAGGGTTCTGTCCACGCTGGATACCCTCAAGGTCCGTACGCCGGACGGGCTGGTGCCCTTGTCGAACTTTGTCACCCGTCAGCCGGTGGCAAAACTGGCCGAGATCAACCGCGTCGATCAACAACGCTATTACGACGTCAAGGCCGATGTCGAAGCGGGGCTGAGCAAGATCGTGTCCGTCGATACCGATGGGGCAGAACAGCGGCTGGCCGTCGTGCGCCCGTTGGAAGACGGGCAGCAGGCAAATGGCGCAACCATCACCAATGCGGATGGGACCGGCTTTGAACTGCTCCAGCTGACGGGTGCCGCATCCATTGA
The DNA here is from genome assembly GCF_056531905.1 of Ruegeria sp. K11. Classification (NCBI taxonomy): domain Bacteria; kingdom Pseudomonadati; phylum Pseudomonadota; class Alphaproteobacteria; order Rhodobacterales; family Roseobacteraceae; genus Ruegeria; species Ruegeria sp. K11. The sequence continues at coordinate 113,358 of NZ_JBQFMP010000001.1, read as the reverse complement.
TGAGCTTCGAACACTGATCGACGAGGGCGAGGCCCGGTTTGCGCTCATCAACCCCAACGAGCGGATTGCGGTGCTGACCGAATGGCTGAACACCGGCCCGTTTGGAAGTACGATTAGCTGGGAATGGACCGGGGATCAGGAAGATCAGGCCGAAAGCCAGGCGTTCCTGTCCAGCGCATTTCTGGCCGCTCTGGGTCTGATGTTCGTGATCCTGCTGGCGCAATTCAACTCGTTCTACAACTCTGTATTGGTGCTGCTGGCCGTGGTTCTTTCCACTACGGGCGTGCTGATCGGGATGATGGTGATGCAACAGCCGTTTTCGATCATCATGACCGGGACGGGCATTGTGGCTTTGGCGGGGATCGTGGTGAACAACAATATCGTTCTGATCGACACCTATCAGGAATACAGCCGCTATATGCCCCGGATCGACGCCATTGTGCGCACCGCCGAGGCGCGTATCCGTCCGGTTCTGCTGACCACTCTGACCACGATGGCGGGTTTGACGCCGATGATGTTCGGCCTGTCGCTGGACTTTATCAACGGCGGTTATTCCATCGACAGCCCCACGGCATTGTGGTGGAAGCAACTGGCGACCGCCGTGGTCTTCGGTCTGGGTATCGCAACCGTGCTGACGTTGATTGTGACGCCCTCGTTCCTCGCATTACGTGTCTGGGTAACCACCTATGCCGTCTGGCTGGGTCGGGCATTGGCCCGGCTGACGGCCGGACGGTCCAGCCAGATCGCGCAGGACATGGCAGTGGGCAAAACCGCAAGGTCCATGCAATCGACCGAGATTGTGTGGGAGGATGACGCGGGTGCACCCGAGACCGAAGGACATCCGCCCGGCGCACCACTCCGCGCCGCAGAATAACACAAGGGGCCGGACTTTCCGGCCCTTTCTATTTCAGGCGTGTCCAGGTCTGGTGGGCGCATACCACGTGCTCACAGCCTTTGACCGCCAGAGTATCGCCGCTCAACGTCATTTGCGGCACGGCCTCTACGTTGATCAGAGGCACCCAGAACTCTCCGCCGCCATACTTGCCGCCCCCTTCGCTGGCGACATCCCAGAACAGTTTTTTCCCGATATTGGGTGTCTGCACCTCTTTCCCGCTGCTGTCATAGGCCGACAGAATCTGACCGCAGAATGAAGTGCCGCACGCCGAGATTTTGATATGCGAGGTCAGGTCTTTCCGGTCCGGCTCGGTTTTCCAAACCCCTTCGATGGGATCAGCCGCCAGAACCGGACTGGCCAAAGCAATGGCCAGAACCGCAAATCCGGTTTTTACCAAATTCCGCATTCAAAATCCTCCGCCTGCCAGTCGGCACAGAATAGCACGGTCCGCAGACGATTCCGACCACTCAGGCCGCCTGCGCATCCGATTGCTGGCGGTTCCAAAGCTGGGCATATCGCCCCTCGCGCGCAATCAGCTCGTCATGGGTGCCTTGCTCGATAATCTCACCGCGCTCCAGCACGACGATCCGATCCGCCTCGGCAATCGTGCTGAGACGATGGGCGATGGTGATCACCGTCCGCCCCTCGCCCGCGCGGGCCAGCGCATCCTTGATGTCCTGTTCCGTATCCGTATCCAGCGCCGAGGTCGCCTCGTCCAACAGCAGGATCGGCGGGTTCTTGAGCAACGTGCGCGCAATGCCGACACGCTGTTTCTCGCCCCCCGACAGCTTGAGACCGCGTTCGCCCACCTTGGTTTCATACCCTTCCGGCAGGCTGTTGATGAAGTCATGAATCTGCGCAGCCTTTGCGGCGGCTTCCACGTCATCCTGCGTGGCCTCTTCCCGACCATAGGCGATGTTGTACCGGATCGTATCGTTGAACAACACGGTATCCTGCGGCACCACCCCGATCGAGGCATGCAGGCTGGTCTGGCTGACGTCGCGCACATCCTGCCCGTCAATCTTCAACGTGCCACCAGTGACATCGTAGAACCGGAACAGCAACCGTCCAATGGTAGATTTCCCCGATCCGGTGGCCCCGACGATGGCCACTGTCTGACCCGCCGGGACGGTCAGAGACACACCCTTGAGAATCTCGCGATCCGCTTCATATCCGAACCGCACATTGTCCAGCGTCACTTCCCCGCCCGAGACTTTCAGGTTTGGCGCGCAGGGTTTGTCGGTGACCTCGGCCGGTTGTTCCAGCAGATCGAACATCTGCCCCATATCCACCAGAGACTGGCGGATCTCGCGATAAACCGTGCCCAAAAAGTTGAGCGGAACGGTGATCTGAATCATGTAGGCGTTGACCATGACGAAATCGCCCACCGTCAGCGCGCCATTCTGCACGCCAACAGCGGCAAGAACCATCACCCCAATCAGGCCACAGGTGATTAGAAAGGACTGTCCGAAATTCAGAAATGCCAGCGAATAGGCTGTTTTCAGCGCTGCCCCGGCATAGGCTTTCATCGACACATCATACCGGTCAGCTTCGCGGGCTTCGGCGTTGAAATACTTGACGGTTTCAAAATTCAGCAGGCTGTCTATCGCGCGCTGGTTGGCTTCAGTATCCTGATCATTCATCTCGCGCCGCAGTTTCACGCGCCATTCGGTCACCGCGAACGTAAACCAGATATAAAGCGCGATAGTGGCCGCCACGACGACCAGATACCACACGTCAAACAGCACCATCAGGATGATGGCCACCAGCAGCAGCTCAAGGATCAGCGGCCCGATCGAGAACAGCAGAAACCGCAACAGAAACTCAACACCCTTCACGCCGCGCTCGATGATGCGGCTCAGACCGCCCGTGCGTCGGGTCACGTGATAGCGCATCGAAAGCTGGTGAATATGTTGAAATGTCTCCAGCGCCAGCGCCCGCAAGGCGCGCTGACCGACGGGCGCAAACAAGGCATCGCGCAATTGCTGGAAGCCGACGGTCATCATACGCGCGACGCCGTAGGCCACAGTCAACCCGACGGCCCCCAACGCCAGAGGTGGCACGCCTTCACCGGCCAACCCATCCACCGCACCTTTATACAGGATCGGGGTATAGACCGCGATCAGCTTGGCCAGAACCAGCATGACCAGAGCCAACACGACCCGCCGCTTGACCCACGGTTCATCGTCCGGCCACAGATAGGGCGTGACTTTGCGAATGGTGCGCCAGCCCGAGCGATGCTCGTCCGCGTCAACCTGAATCGGGTTTGGTCGTCTCATCACGTACCTTAACTGCGGTCAGAGAAAGCCCCGGGCCCGGCTGGGTCCAGAGAATGCGCGTTATTCAGGGATGGTAAAGATTTGCCCCGGATAGATCAGATCGGGATCACGGATCGAATCCCGGTTGGCCTCGAACAGTTTGACATACAGCACGCCGTCGCCAAACCGGTCACGAGAAATGGCCCACAGCGTATCGCCGCGTTGCACGGTGACCGAGCGGATCGGAGGGGCCAGGGCCTCGGGATCGGTGATGTCCGCGGCCCGCAAGGCTTCGATCGGTTCGCGTTTGAACGGCGTTTCCAGCCTGCTGACGACCCGACCATTCGGGTCAACCTCGTCCACACGCAGCGTGTAGACACCCGGGTCCACGCCCTCAATCTCACCGCGCCAGGTGCCGTCAACCGCCGGAGGTGCATCGGCGACCAATTGATTGTCCAGATACAACCGCACGCCGGACCCGTCCGGGACGCGGCCGGTCAACTCGACCTCGCCAGTGTCAGAATACCCGATGGTATCCAGCGCCACCTGATCCGGCGCTTGCTGTTGCGAGGATGGCGGCTGCACCAGTTCCACGCCTTCTTCCCCAGATCGCAGAATTGCAACTTGCTGACTGGTCTGTTCCTCGGACTCTGCCTGGGGCTTGGGCGTCGGGTCGGCTTCGGCAGTTTGGGGATCGGATACTTCGTCTTGCGCTACTGCGCTGGGCTGGGCCTCTGCAATCTGGTCCGACTCAGCATCAGCTGGCTGGGCATCCGCACCCCTCTCCGCCTCCGCTTCGGCGGTTGAAAGGTCGGCAGACGCGACCTGTTCGGTTTCAGCATCCGAGGGCGCAACCTCAGGCTCCGAAGTTTCAGCGACTTGCGGATCATCTGCCGGGTCGTCCACAGGCACATCCGCGCCGGTTTCACCCTCGGCCTGAGGCAGCGACGTCGGATCTTCTTCCGCAACCTCGGCCACGTCAACCGTGGTGCCCTGCTGTTCCGGCACAGGCAAGGCCGCAATCAGGTAATCATCCGAGCGCACCGCCTGTTCGCCATCGCGTGACTCCAAAACCAGACCGCGCGCGTCATCGGCAAATGGGATCGACAGGAACTCGGCAAACTGACCGCTGTTATCCACGAAAAAGCGATGCACTTGCTGACCATTCAACAAAACCAGAATTTCCGCTCCGGGATCAGCTGTTCCCGACAATAACGCGTTGCCGTCGGGTTCCACAAATATCTGATCCAGAACCGGCGCCAAGGCCACCGGGGTCTCGGCGACTTCCTCGGCAGGAGGTTCGGGATCCGGCGTTGCCTCGGCTGTATCCGCCTCAGCGGTCTGCGCCTCAGCCGCCGGGTCTTTGTCGGCAGACGGCACAGGTGGCTCGGCCACCTCGGGTGCCTCTTCTGATGGTGTAACTACGGCTTCCTCGACCGTAGGTTCGGCATCTTGACCGGCCACGTCATCTTGGACGCCACCGAAAATCCCCGACATATACAGCCCCCCGGCCGCAATCAGTGCCAGCAGCCCGGCGATCAGACCCCAGACAAACGTGCCCGAGCTTCCGCTTCCCGATGTCGCGTTCATTCTTTTCCTTTCACTCCGCCCCGTAAATGCTTTGACCCTTTGACATTCCTGCGGACGGTTGAGCCAACCTATCAATCCCGCTATCAGGGGTCAAAACCTCAGATACAAGCCCGGAGAGACACTGTTATGCCCCAGAAATCCGTCTGTGTGTATTGCGGGTCACGCAATGGTGTAAATAGTGCCTATTCCGACGCCGCCCGGCTGTTCGGAACTATGCTGGCAAATGAAGGCTGGCGATTGGTCTACGGAGCCGGCGACGTGGGCCTGATGGGCGAAGTCGCGCGCGCGGCGCAAACCGCAGGCGGTGATACGTTTGGGGTAATACCCGTGCACCTGCTGCAGCGCGAGGTGGGCAAAACAGACCTGACCCGCTTTGTAGTCACCGAAACGATGCACGAGCGCAAAAACGTCATGATCATGAATGCCGATGCCGTGATGGTGCTGCCCGGCGGCCCCGGTTCATTGGACGAACTGTTCGAGGCGCTGACATGGCGACAGCTGGGCCTGCATGACAAACCTATTCTGGTGATGAACGTCGATGGGTATTGGGACGCCCTGCACGACTTGCTGGATCAGGTCATCCGTCAGGGCTTTGCTGATGCTTCGCTGGCTAGGTTCATCACATGGGTCCAGACCCCTGATGAGGCAATGGCCAAACTGCGCCAGCTTTTGTCATGAAGTAACGGGCGACAAACGCGCCCGCTTGGTGTCAAGCTGTTGTCAGGCGAGACTTCAACACTTTCTCGACCTTATGCAGCGGATGGTTTGTCAGCGTCTTGTCGACCTCGGCCACAACTTTGGCCAATACCTCGCTGTGCAAACGCCTGCGCAACAGGCCCAGCACAGGTGGGCTTGCAACCAGAACAAGCCGGTTAAACGTGCCTTTGAGGCCCTTTTTGTTCAGCAGATTGGCCACATCCTGGACAAACAGAGATTTCGCATGGGATTTCCAACTGTTTTCTTCAACGGCCGATTTCTGGTTTGGTCCCCCATCAAATCTGCGCCCTGCCCGATCTGTGGGCCCTGACTGAGGGGCATCGTTTTCTTCAACCGAAACAACAACGAGGTTGGGATCCTGCGCGTCAGTGACATTCTCCATCACCAGCGCTTTTTCCCCATCTGCGATGATAACCCATGTTCCCTGTTCAAGTACGGCCATAGTGATCTCCTGCAATGATTGACGTGGTTTTCCCCGTCCCTCGGGCACAGCTTCTTTGTCGCGCGGCGGCAGTATTTCGACGCGCTGAATGGTCTGTTTTCAATCGGTTGGCGGTTCTCTCCCTCCGCATACTATAGCTAGGGGTTGAGGGGGCCGGTACAATACTCAATCAGATTAATTCGGGTTTATCGGCGGAAACTCACCTGCGATCAATCGCGCAATGACAGGGTCAAGCAGTTCGAAAAGCCTATGCGCGAGCCGACCAGCTAATCGTTCCAGTTCTACGCGTTGCTGCCCCTATGCTCTCAAGCCCGGCCACAATGTTCCGTGCAGTGTCAGCCCCGGCGCTGAGGCCAATTGAAGACGCACAATGGGATCACGGAAGGCGGCAATCCCTACAACAGGTTCGGCAAGAACAAGACGAGCCCTTCCGAGTAGGTCAGCAGAAGCAGGACCGCCAAAAGCGCAACCAAAAGCGGGATGACTTCCCGGACGAAATCCAGAATTTTCACTTTCAATATCGAGCACACCGTAAACATCATCGATCCAAAGGGCGGCGTGACGCCTCCAATCATGATGTTTACAATCACGATCACTCCGAAATGGATCGGGTTGACGCCAAGATTGAGAACGGCCGGGAGCAAGAGCGGCGTCAGAATGATCATCGCCGCGCCGCCCTCGATGAACATGCCTACTGCCAACAGCAGCCCATTGATCAAGAGTAAAAGCACGAGCTTGCTATCCGTCAGATCAATAAGGGCGGACGCAATGCTTTGTGGGATACGCTCCAACGTCATGTAATAACCGAACAAGAGCGCGCCAATGATGATGAACATCACGGTGCTTGTGCCTTGGACGGTCTCGCGCAGGATTGGGCCGAAGTCCTTTATTTTCAGCTCCTTGTAGATGAAGAAGCCGATCAAAGTGCATAGAAGCACGGCGACAGCACCCGCTTCGGTCGGCGTAAAAAGACCGAACCGCATCCCAAGGATAACCCCGAACGGAATAAGGAGCGCCGGGATGGCCTTGGCAAAATAGTGAAGGCGTTCACTTGCAGGCGCTGGTTCTGCCCGCGACGGTTTGTAGTCCCGGCGCTTGGCGATCACGGCGATCGTCCCCATCATCGCCAGCGCCATCAAGAGCGCGGGAACATAACCGGCAATGAACATGCTGTGGACGGATACGTTCGCCAGCAATGCGAAGATAATCAGGTTGATGCCAGGGGGGATCACAGGGCTGATGCACGACGAAGCTGCAGTTACGGCTGCGGTGAACGGCAGGTCATAGCCTCGTTTCGTCATCTCGGGCGCAAGGATTTTCGACTGCATAGCCGCGTCTGCGTTAGCAGAGCCGGAAATGCCCCCCATCATCGTACTCAGAATGACGTTGACCTGTGCAAGACCGCCCGTCTTGTGACCAATAAGCGAATCCGCGAACCCCAGAAGACTGCGGCTTATTCCCGAGAAATTCATCACCGAGCCGACCATGATGAAGAAGGGAATGGCCAGCAAAGGGAAAGATTCAGCAGATGTTATGAAACGCTGCATGACCAGCGCGATCGGCAAAGACGTATTGATGAAAAGAAAATAAACCATCGCAGAGGCAATCAGCGAAAAAGCGATTGGAATGTTCAAAAGGAAAAAGACGAACAGCAAGATCATCGGAATGTAGTCTTCCATACCCCGTGCTCCTCTTTAGGCTTCTGTTCTGAGTTTTTTCAGGTCGGTGACGATAAATCGGACCGTGTGAATGGCCATCAAACCGAAACACAGAACCAGAACGATGTTCACGGCGAAATACGACATCCCCATCACGGGCGTCGTCTTGTTCGACAGCATGGTGTATTGATAGCTCAGGTAAGTCAGAACGATATTCAGGCCCAAAAGAAAAAACGAAATCAATAGGTTGAATGGGGTGTGCGCGCTTTTAGGTAGGACCGACAAGATCGCATCGACGCCCATATGCAAGTTGTTCTTATAACACGAACTGATGCCCAAATAGACCGCCCAGATGAAGCAGATGACCGAGAGTTCCTGCCCCCATGGCATAGTGAATCCCGCCCCATAGCGCAGGATGACATTGATGATCACCAAGACCACGGTGATACTGATTGCAATCGATGCGAGGATCTCTTCCAGATTCTTAAAGACGTTGATCAAGTCTATACCACCTGCCTTTTGGGTCACGCAGCCCGGCGTGAATGATCGTCCGGGCTGCGCTAGTCCGGGCTTTAGTTGCCGCGGATTTTGTCGAGTTCTGCGCCGATCACAGCGCGGATATCGTCATCCCATGCCGGGAACTCGGTATAAACGCTTGCCGTCAACTCGCTGAAGGCTGCCGTGTCTGCTTCTACGAAGGTCACACCTTCTGCCTCGAGCAGGCCGCGGTACTCTTCATCAAGCTTGATCAGGTTTGCAGTGTTGGATTCTGCGCCAGCTGCGAACTCTTCATCAACGATGGCCTGCTGCTCAGGGGTCAGCTTGTCCCACACGCTGGGAGAGATGTAGATCCCTACCGTACCAAGGAAGTGCTTGGTCATCGACATGACGTTCGCCACTTCGTAGATCTTGGTCGAGTACATCGTCAGGATCGAGCCCTCGAGTCCTTCCACAACGCCCTGCTGCACGCCCGAGTACGTTTCAGTGAACGGAATGGCCTGCGGGGAGGCGCCCATCGAGGCCAGCGTGCTGATAAATATCTGGCTGCCGGGCACACGGATCTTCAAACCATCAAGATCTGCCGGGGTCTCGATGGGCTTGTTTGTGATCATGTGACGGAAACCGAACATGTAGTCGGCGTTGATGATCTTGATGCCCGCTTCTTCGGCCTGTGCTGTCAGATCAGCGACGAGGTCGGTATCCATCATCGCCAGATATTCGTCATAACTGTCGTAGAGCATCGGGCCGGCAAGCGCGCCAAAGTTCGGGACGTAGTCGCCGACATAAGTCAGGTCTTCTACGGCGATCCAGTCGGCGCCGTTTACGACCTGCTCAAGGTTATCCTTGTAGGTTGGCAACTGACCGCCGGGAAACACCTGGATGTCCACATCGCCGTCTGTCCGTTCCCGGATTTTATCGGTGACCTTGATAAGTTCCTGGGTCAGCAGCTCAGAGTCCTGGAAGATCAGGCTCATGTTGATCTGGATTTCGTCGGCAGCAGCGGCTTGTGCGCTTAGCAGCGCTCCAAATGCGACTGCAGTGAGTTTCTTGAACATCTCAGTTTCCTCTCCGTTTGTCGGCTTGCCTTCGAGCCAGCCTTTCTTTGTTTCTTACGAGTTGCGATAGCTAAGTGACTAGCGTCAGGTGCTCGTGTTTTTTTGGTCGAGGATACTTGCCAAGGCTGATCCGTGCTTGTCGCAATAACCCATTCGAGCAGTCACACAGCCTAAGACGCCCGCACAACATTTTTGCGTCGTCCTCCTCCCGATGCAATCTTCAACCATTATTGTGTCAAAGTGCAAGCTGGTATTGACGTTGCGGAAGTGTGGCAGGCACTCGCCTTTCATCAGCACGCCAGCAACCGAGGAACAGGCCGGGCAAATGCACGACGCCATCGGCATTTTCAAGCGATATCAAACTGTTCGGAAACGACTGATAATGGCGCAGTTTTACGACGGGCCGTTGCATGTGGACTCTCTACCGAAGAGAGCAGGCGAAATCGACCCGTTCGTCTTCGATACGCCGGGTGTTTGGATTGATGGCCAAGCCCCAATCCCGTGTACTGCAAGACGGCTCGACGAGATGCGCGTTCCGCAGGTGGTTAAATGTCTTCTCTGCGGGACTTTGCTGCCGTTGGTCAATAGCATTCAAAAAGCTGCTCTCGGCACCTAAGCGGAACTTCGGCAATTCTACCGAGCCTAAGAAAACGACCTACGTTTGAGCCAGAAATGTTTCAGTTACAGGTCTCCCTTTGCCCCCCGTCATCGACGATGGCCCAGCCCCGCCTGAGCGGCAAAAGACGCTGGACGACGAGGTAACAGCCCACACGCTGGACTTCATCGACCGCGCAGTCGATGGCGATCTGCCTTTCTTTGTCTGGATGGCACCGGCGCGGGCGCATGTCTGGACCCATCTGAGCCCGGAATACGAAGCCATGCTGGGCGAAGGGCGCGGTTTGCAGGATGTCGTGATGAAAGAACTGGACGACAACGTGGGCAAAGTCATGGCCCGGCTTGACGAACTGGGCGTCTCGGACAACACGATTGTCGTCTTTACATCTGACAACGGCCCCGAAACCATGACCTGGCCCGATGGTGGAACAACCCCGTTCCATGGCGAGAAAGGCACAACCTGGGAAGGTGGCTTCCGCGTCCCCGCCATCATTCGCTGGCCCGGAAAAGTCCCGGCCGGAACCGTGAGTAACGGTATTTTTGCCGGTCTTGACTGGATGCCCACCCTTGTTGCCGCCGGAGGACCCGAGGATCTGACCGGATCATTGCTGGAGGGTTACGAGGGCTATCAGGTGCATCTGGATGGGTACAACCAACTGCCTTTCCTGACTGGCGAGGGCGAGAGCAACCGGGATGAGATCATCTAATACGAAGGCCCCGACCTGCAAGCTATCCGCCATGGGGACTGGAAAGCACATTTCACGATCCAAACCGAAGGGTGGGCTGGCCCCAAGGAGGAACTGAACGTCCCCCTCCTGTTCAATCTACGTCGCGATCCCTACGAAAAAGCGGCCGAAGAGTCGGGTATGTATACACGGTGGATGGGCAACAAGATGTGGGCATTTGGTCCTGCTGCCAAGATCGTCCAAAACCACCTGTCTAAGTTCAAAAACTATCCTCCACGGGGTTCGGACGTAACCAACCAAAGCTATGTTGAAGAACAGATCTCGACCGAAGGCGGGGTGGCACAATAGAAATCAACTCACGGGAGGCACCAATCCTTGCCTACCGATCCTTACAAGTGCTTGCGGGAATCACCTGCTGACGAAGATCCGCTTATGCACCATATTGTTATTTGGGCCCACCGCAGCATCGGGCAAAGTGGGCTCTTCAGTCTTATTCGCCGTTAACCAAGCCAAACCATCCGTGGACCAATGGCCAGGTTGAGCGCATGAACCGCACGATCAAGGACGCAACCGTCAAACGATACCACTATGAAAGCCACGATCAGCTTCGCACACATCTGGTCGACTTCCGTGATGCGTACAACTTCGCTCGTCGCCTCAAGACGCTCTCTGGTCTCACGCCCTACGAATACATCTGCAAAATCTGGACATCAGAACCAGATCGATTCATCCTAAGTCCCATCCACCAGATGCCGGGACTGAACACCTAACCCTTTGGTTGCCAACCGGCTTGTTCCATAGCTTCTCCGAGGTCTTCCCCATATTCCGGTTCTACGAACAATCTTTGAAATAGCAGATCTACGCGACTCTCGGGCCAATCGCGCGAGAGCTTACCCACGAGGGCCTGTGCCGCAATTTCGTTGCCCAGCATTTGATGAGCTGCCATCAGATAAGCAAGGGACACAGGGCCGACGGGGCCGCCTTTTTCGGTCACCTTCTCAAAGGCGGATATAGCGCCTTCGAAATCCTTCAGATGGAATTTCGCAGCGCCCATCGCGTTCTGAAACACATAACCTCGATCCAGATCTATTTTTGATAGTGCCTCTTCGCTGATCGCCACAACTTGTTCAAACGAACACGAATAGAGCAGGATTAGCGACACGAACTCCAACACATGGACGTCGTTTGGTGCCAAACGCTGTGCCCTGTTCGCAAGCTCGATAGCTTGTGGCCAATTTCCTTTCACAAATTCAACCCAGGCTTTTGCAGATTGGCTCCACCCCGTTTCGGGTGCCAATTCAATCGCCCTGCTGGCCTCTGCGTCCGCGTAGCGCAGCATGTCCCCGGACGGGTCAGCGTCCGGTGTCACCAGAGCTATCATCGCTGCAACCTGCGCGGCCCCTGCATGACCTCCGAAATAGCTGTCGTCGTTTTCGATTGCACCCTTGAATATGGTCAAAGCTGCGTCCAGGCGCGAGGGCTCCAGGGCTGGAAAGATCAAGTCGCGGCCCGAGTGGGCCAGGTTCACGGCCTGAAGTCGCATGGGGGATGCATCAAATATGGCGTTGCGCTCATCTAGGCTTAGGCCATCAACTGACAAGCTGACCGGAGTTTCACGCTTTATCGATATCAGTGTGATGGCCGCAGCGCCGCAGAGGAGAACGAAAACTCCTGCAATCCCAATGACCGGGCGAGGCCAGACGCCCGGCTTGGTTTTTGGTTCAGGCAGCTCAGGCGACCTGAATGATATCTCCGGCGCATAACCTCCCTTTGGCAGATCGAAAACAGTGCCTTCGTCGCGCCCATCTTTGGCATAGTATTCACCCAGCTTGCGACGTAGACGACCAGCGTCCACCCGCACCACGTTTTCACGACGTTCCATCTCGGACAAAGTTCCGCCGTAGACATCCATGGCGATGGTTTTGGCGCGGATGTCATCGGCCCTGCCGTTGAGCGTTTCCTCAACCACATAGACAAGAAAGTCCTGCAATCGCTGTGACCCCGCGAAAGTCGAAGACTTGACAAGCCGCTGAAGGGCAGCCCGCACATCGTTGGCGGCGGGATCGCTGCCCTCATTCAAATGGGGTGATTTGCTTTTGGATAATTCCATATTTTCCGCAAGTTACGTCGATGATTATACCGTATTATGCCCCGGTAAACCTTTTGTGAGAAGTGAATTCGATGAACAATTCGGGAAACTGTTAATCCATCGAACGAGCTATCGAATTTGGAAGGCTACAGTCTTGATACCCTGTTTCCTGAGCATCAAGCCGCGATTGCGGACCTACGACGGGCGGACATGGTATTCGATGAGATCTGCCGGGACTATCAGCTTCTCAGCGACGAGTATCTCACCATGAACTCTGCTCCGGGAAGCCAATCATACCAGTTTGCCTGCGACGTTCGCGAAACCCTTGATGGTCTTCGGGATGAAATCGCCCATTCGTTGCGACGCGCAGGAGAGATGTAGTTCAAAGATGGGGAAGGGATACCAATGAGATCAATTTTGAAAACCGCCTCGGCCATGGTGCTGATGGCAGGCGCGAGCTATGCTCAGGACGCGCCTATCATTCATGATGGAGAATTCGAGTTTCTCCGCGCGCAGTTTGGCGAGCAATGGGACGCTCAGGATACGGAAATCGAAGCGAAGCTTACAGAGATCCGTGATGCCAATGGCGGCAAGCCACCCAATATCCTCTATATCCTGATCGACGACGTGAGCTTCGGTCAGATGGGCAACCGCACGATGAACTACGTCACAGGTTTCGATACGCCCAACATCAACGACTTTGCCACGGAAGGCTTGTCTTTGATGAGAATGTACACTGAGCCGTCCTGCACACCGACACGAACAGCGATGCTCACCGGTCGTCATCCCGTGCGCGCGGGTGTCGAAGAGGTCAAGGTTGCGCTGGTTGGCGAAGGTCTTGCGTCTGAGGAGGTCACGATTGCCGAAATCCTGAAGGAAGAAGGGTACAACACTGCACATGTCGGCAAATGGCATCAGGGCGATATTGAACAATCCTACCCTCATAATCAGGGGTTTGATTGGGCCGCCTTTCCCTTGCATCAGCAGGTTCAGCTCAGTCTCATGACACGGGATGCGATGGTTGCCAACAACATGCTTGGATACCATGCGTCGGGCCAATCCAACCAATTTCAGTTGGATGAGCGGTTCAAACCCTATGGCCTGGTAACGGGTGTTGAAGGGGAAGCGGGCGGCCTTGCGCGCGAAGTCGACATAGCGCCGGGCGAGGAATGGACACAGGCGAAATACGAAGAAATGAACCTACGCTATCAGCGTCAGGCATTGGAACAGCTGGAGCAGCTGGCCTCGCAGGATGCCCCGTTCTTCATGCAATACTGGCCGCTTTATCCGCTGAACTTTGCCTACCCCGATGAGGCCGTTTCCCGAAACGGGGGGTTCCATGCCGACAAATTGCAGGTTCTGGACGGCTGGATTGGTGAGGTTCTGGCCAAGCTTGATGAGACCGGCAAGGCAGACAGCACCGTCGTCATGATCATGGCTGACAATGGCTTGATGTATCACTACGAGGGGACATCTGGCCTGAACCAGCTGATTTATCGCGGCGGCAAGACCCAGCACCTGGAAGGCGGCGTGCGTACGGATGCCTTTGTCCGGTGGCCCGGAGTAATCGAGCCAGGAAGCGCGGCAGGCGATATCGTGCATGTCTCAGATCTGTTCACCACCTTTGCACGGATCGCAGGCGCGACTGACCGTATTCCGCGCGACCGGGTGATCGACGGGATTGACCAGACAGCACTGCTGCTCGAAGGCGAAGGCAATTCGCGCCGTGACTACGTTTATGTGTACGAAGGGCCGGTCTTGCGCTCTGTAGTCAAGCAGGAGTTCAAAATGCACCTGCCTGCGCCCGGCCAGCCCGGCGCGGCGGCTCCAGTGTTCAATGTCTACCGCGATCCACGTGAAGAACATCCCCTTGTCGGGTATTCGCTGTGGTCCGGAGCGTCCTTCCAGGACATGGTCAAGCGCCACCAGAAAACCATTGCCAAACACCCGCATCTGCCACTTGGAAAGGGTGTTCCGTATGAAGGGATCGAAAACCTTCGCCCGGAAAGCGAACTGACCAGAGAAGTCTTTTCCAGCTGGCAATAACAAATCTGGGACGGTGGTGGCAAAGCCACCGTCTCATCAATCGCACGAAGTCTTTTCAGGTACACGATGGCCCGCCACTTCACTATCCAATCAATCCTGACGTCCGTGTTGCTGATGGCGGGGTTCGCTGCCGGAGCAGAGGAAAACGCGTCAAACCCCTTGGCTGCGGTCAACAATACGGACATTCGCTACCAGTACTTTGATCTAGAAGGCGGGGTAGACCGTCAGGATGCGTTCATCGATGGCGCATATATGTTGCGCCCTGATCTGAAGCTAAAGTACGAACTCCACTACAATTCGACAAACGCGACTGGCCAGCGGTTCAACGGGTTTGAAAAAACCAGCTTCAAACTGATCTATTTTCCGTCGCAGAAGCCTTTGAATAACACTTGGACCGTCAAATCCGCGCTCGGGCTGGAATGGATCCTGGACTTTGGCGACCCCGATGAAGGCGTCGGTACCGGGTCCGATCAGATCGCCCCTTTCGGCGGTTTCGCCTTTGCAAACACTAACACCGGGCTGACGTTGATCCCTCTGGTTCAACATTTCGCGTCCTACAATGGCCCGACCGATGTCAGCCAAACCGCTATGCGCCTGATTGCGCTTCAACCGTTTGGCGATGGGTATTGGGCCAAAGCGGATATCAAAGCGCCCTATGATTGGGAAAACGATGCCTGGCCCGCGACTGCCGAGCTTCAGATCGGCAAAAATCTCAGCCCCGGTATCGCCCTCTACGCAGATGTGCTGATCGGGATTGGTGCTGATCGACCCTATGACCAAGGAGCCGGGATCGGCCTCAGATTCAACTACTAGGTCTTTTTAACTAGAGGAAACCGCCATGCCCCACCCCTCATCTCTCAGCGCCATGGCGCTTGCGACAAGCCTTCTAACGCTGCCTTTGATTGCATCTGCTCAATCGCTGCCCACGCCGGATCAGGACGAAACCGGCTGGCGTCATGGTGTTGCGTTCTATCTGTTCACACCCTTGCGAACCACAGGCACATCCACCGTGGCCGGACAATCCGCCGACCTGGATCTGGACCTTGGTGACGTACTGGATGTGCTCGATTTCGCGGCGGCAGGTCGATATGAAGCATGGCGAGGGGATTTTGGCATAATTCTCGATGCCAATTACGTCGGTATAGAACAAGATACAACTTTGCCCGGCCCTCTGGGTGCCGGGATTAACGTCGATGTTCGTCAAGAATGGTTTGGTCTTCTGGCGGCTTATCGGGTCGCAGATGCTGTATATGGTGCGAAAAACTTGCGTTACGCAGTCGATATCCAAGGCGGCCTCAGATACAATTCCATCCGTCAGGAAATCGACATAACCACTCCAGGTCTGGGAAATCCACCTGTATTAGGCGGTGATCAGGATTGGATAGAACCTGTCCTTGGCGTGCGCGGAATGTGGCGGCTGAGCCCCAAATGGACTGGGATTGCTTCTCTGGAACTTGGCGGGTTTGGAGCTGGCGGAAACGACTTGCAGATCGGTGCGAATGTAGGATTTGACTACCAACCTTGGGAGAAAACGGCACTTACATTTGGTTATCGCTATTTCAGCGTCGACTACAGCGACACATTGAATTCCAGCGACTTTGCTTACGACGTCGATCAGCATGGCCCGTACTTTGGCCTAAAGTACTTCTTCTAGTTGGAAGACACGAAATCGAACTGCCCAAAAAGGCATTTCGATTTGAATGTGATGCTTGGACAACTAAACCGAGACAGACCCAACTCTGGTGCGATCGTGCCCGTCGGTAAGGCAATCAGCAAGTTGGGAGGCACCCTGACTCACAAACAACTTCGCCAACAACTAAGACGGGAAACCCGCCATTCGCACAGAGTGCAACATCGGTCATTCTGGGCTCCAATCAGCCATTAGAAGGAAAAAGTAAATTTGAAGCCTGGTTCGCCTTGAGCGAAGTACCGGTCAATCAAGAAAAGGCCCACGCGCGTAAGCGAGCAGGCCTTGAAAACTCAGTAACCGGCAAACCGATCACATCCGCGACGCGACGTTCTCCCAGTTCACCAGATTGTCCAGGAAGTTCGACAGATAGGCCGGACGCTTGTTGCGGAAGTCGATGTAGTAAGAGTGCTCCCACACGTCACATCCCAGCAGAGCAGTCTGACCGAAGCACAGCGGGTTCACGCCGTTCTCGGTCTTTGTCACGGCCAGCGACCCGTCCGCGTTCTTGACCAGCCAGGCCCAACCCGAGCCGAACTGCCCTGCACCCGCCGCACTGAACTGCGACTTGAATTCGTCAACCGAGCCGAAGCTATCGGTCAGAGCCTTCTCCAACTCACCGGGCATGGCGTTGTCCCCGGGGCCCATCATCTCCCAAAACTGGTTGTGGTTCCACAGCTGGCTGATGTTGTTGAAAATACCGTTCTGCGCCACGGCACCCGCGTCATAGGTGCCGGTGATGATCTCTTCCAGCGACTTGCCGTCCCATTCGGTGCCGGCGATCAGCTTGTTGCCGTTATCGACATAGGCCTTGTGGTGCAGGTCGTGGTGATATTCCAGCGTTTCCGCGGACATACCCTTGGCTGCCAGCGCGTCATGTGCATAAGGAAGATCAGGAAGTTCAAAAGCCATGTCGGCCCCCTGTTGAAAATGATTGTTGCGGTTCCAAAGGTTAAATGCTTTGGCAACGGCCATAGGTCAAGGGCAGAGACAAGAAAACCCGGAGGTCCGCGATGCTGACACAGGCGCGCAAGATGTTCTACCGCGCCCGCGGATATTATGCTGGAAAGCTGAACGGCGAACCTTTCCGGCTGGACCCGTATCACTCCAAATTCTGGCGTAAGGCCTCAGAGGGTGCGTGGGAACCTGAGACCTTCGCCGTATTGGACAAATACCTGTCGCCCGACCGCGATTATCTGGACATCGGCGCATGGATTGGCCCAACCGTCCTCTATGCCGCCCGCCGCGCCCGCCACGTCTGGTGCTTTGAGCCTGATCCGGTGGCCTATCGCCATCTGGTGTGGAACCTCGAACTCAACAACATCCGTAACGTATCCGCATTCAGCATCGCCTTGTCAGACGGTTTTGGCGTGACCCGAATGGCCTCGGCTCACGGCGAGGCAGGCGATTCCACCTCGTCGCTTCTTAACGACGGCAGACATGGCACCGACGCCCTGACCATTGGCTGGGATCAATTCGCAGCTTCGGTTGATCTATCCGATGTGTCTCTGGTGAAGATGGACATCGAAGGTGCCGAATACGCGGTTCTGCCTTCACTGGTGCCCTGGCTGCAAAAGGCGCGTCCTGCCTTCTTTCTCTCGACGCACGCGCCATATCTCGCGGCGGAAAACCGCGAAACCGCGATGGCGAAACTCGCAAACGAACTCGCCTTCTACCCCCGATGCCGGGACCCGCTCACAGGTGAAACCGGAACAGCGGCGCTGATCAGCCAGCGCGGCCTGACCCAATTCCCCACCTACCTGTTCAGCGCGGACGGCTAACGCCCGCCGCACCCCATCCAAACTTCATCTGGCCAAAAATATCCTGGGGGTGAGGCCGCAGGCCGAGGGGGCAAAGCCCCCTTTCCCAGTTTGCCTCTAGCACGCGCCTAGTAGTAGCCGACTTCGCTACCCGGCTGTGCTGCAACCTTCAAAAGCTTGAAGACATAGTCGGCGGCCGAGCGGAAGCAGACCACACGAAAGGTATCGCCATCATCCATCCAGAACGCGCCCGCCACCTGCGCCAGACGCGAGCGGCGGATTTGGCCCGGCTGGAAGGCCTCCGCCGACAACTCGACCGGGGCAACCTTGCCCAGCACCTCCCGGGCGCTACCACCCGAGACGCGAAACACCGCGCGGGCGTCCGAGACATTCACCACCAAAGCGTGGATGCCGCTGAGCGCGCCTGCCAGATCGGCCAGCTTGGCCTCGACCTCGGCATAAGGCACCAGCACCAGCAACTCATCCGAGGACATCCAGCAGACACCGGTGTCGCCCTTGACCAAAGCCTCGCGCTGGCCGGGCACTTTTTGTCCGGTCGCGTCCTTGACCGCCTTGGCCAGCACCTTGTCCGACAGATCGCCGCGCAGGGTGATCATGCCCTGCAGGCCGCATTCCTCCACCTTGGCGATGCCCTCATAGCTCGCGTGGTTCAGTGCGCTGATGGGTTCAGACATTCTGCTTCTCCCCGTCCTTGTCGTAAAAGATCGGGTCTACGATCTTGGCTTTGTAGATTTTATCATCGGTCCCCGGGAATTCGACGATCTCACCCATGCGATCCGGGCCGTGCTTGATCAGACCCATGGCGATGCCTTTCCCCAGATTGGCCGAGTAATAGGTCGAGGTCACGCGCCCGATCATATTGCGCTGACCGTTGGCATTGACGCCCTCGCCGACCGCATAGGCACCGTCCGGCAGAACCGATCCATCCACAGTCTCAAGACCGACCAGTTTCCAACGCTCAGGATCGGCCATGTGTGTCCGTGTATGGGCGCGTTTGCCGAGGTAGTCCTCTTTCTTTTTCGACAGCGCCCAGTGCAGCCCCAGATCCTGTGGAATCACGGTGCCGTCGGTCTCGTCGCCGATCATGATAAAGCCCTTCTCGGCCCGCAGGATATGCAGACATTCAGTGCCATAGGGCATCACGCCGAACTCCTGACCTGCATCCATCAAAGCGTCCCAGAACGCCTGACCCTGCGAGGCCGGAACCGCGATCTCGTAAGACAACTCGCCCGAGAATGAGATGCGATAGGCCCGTGCGTCAAACTCACCGATCTTGCCGTCACGCCATTCCATGAAGGGCAGCGCCTCTTTCGACAGGTCCATGCCGCCGCCCGCTTGCGCGTTCAGCTTGTCCAACACCTTGCGGGCGTTGGGGCCAACAACAGCAACCTGAGCGTATTGCTCGGTGACGTTCGCGACGAAGACTTTCCAGTCCCACCATTCGGTCTGCAGCCATTCTTCCATGTGACCATGGATACGCTCGGCCCCGCCAGTGGTGGTGTGGCACAGCCACGTGTCCTCATCGATACGAGCGACAACGCCGTCGTCGATCAGGAAGCCATTTTCTGAACACATCAGGCCATAGCGGCATTTGCCGACCTTCAGCGTGGACATCATGTTGGTGTACAGCATGTCCAGGAACTTGCCCGCATCCGGGCCCTTGACGATCAGCTTACCCAGTGTCGAGGCATCCAGCAGGCCGAGGTTCTCGCGGGTGTTCTTCACCTCGCGATTAACCGCGTCATGGACGGATTCACCGGGACGAACATAGGCATAGGTCCGGCGCCAGTGGCCGACCGGCTCCCAATCGGCGCCGTTCTTGTCGTGCCAGTCATGCATCGGTGTTTGACGGATCGGCTGGAACACCTCACCGCGCGCCTCGCCGCCAATCGACGCCATCGAGATAGGCGTATAGGGCGGACGGAATGTCGTGGTACCGACCTTCGGAATCTCCGAGTCCAGCGCATCAGCGAGGATTGCCAGACCATTGATATTGCTCAGCTTACCCTGATCAGTCGCCATCCCCAGCGTGGTGTAGCGCTTGGTATGCTCGACGCTTTCATAGCCTTCGCGCGCCGCCAGTTGAACGTCCGAGACCTTGACGTCGTTCTGGAAGTCCAGCCACGACTTCATGCGCAGTTGAATGTCCGCATTCGCAGGCATCAGCCAGACGGCGGCCATCGGCGCTTCGTCGGTGTTCTCACCTGCCGGAGCCTTGGTGGCCTTCGACTTATAGCCCGCAGCCTTGGCCGCTGCCTGGCCTGCCGCGTGCGCATCGGCCAGCACCGCGCCCAGTGACAGAGGTCCGTTCGCGCTGCCAGCAGCCAGAACAAAGCCCTCGCCACCCGCACCCAGCGGAGGACGCGACGGGTCGGGACGGAAATGGGCGTTCGCCTCATCCCAGATCAACTTGCCGCCGCAATGCGACCACATGTGCACGACCGGAGACCAGCCGCCCGACATGGCGACCGCATCGCATTCGACCTCTTCCCGCGCGCCGCCGATGCCGTCCTGATTGCACAGCTCGACCTTTTTGACGCGCTTGCCGCCTTTGACTTTGGCAATCGCCTTGCCGGGATCGACACGGATGCCCAGTTGCCGCGCTTCCTCGGCCAGCGGTCCAGCAGCGTCGCGCGCATCCACCACACGCAAAACATCCACACCGACCTGTTTCATTGCAATCGCGGTGCGGTACGCGTCGTCGTTGTTGGTTGCGACGATAACCCGATCACCCGGAGTGACGCCCCAATTCACGACATAGTCACGCATGGCCGCAGCCAGCATCACGCCCGGTACATCGTTACCCGCAAAGGAAAGTGGGCGTTCAATTGCACCAGTAGCGGTGACAACCTGTTTGGCCCGGATTCGCCACAGGCGATGACGCGGGCCCTGAAGGCCGGGCTGATGATCGGTTACACGCTCATATCCCAGTACGTAGCCGTGGTCATAGACCCCCGCGCCCATGCAGCGATTGCGCATGATGACGTTGTCCATTGTTTCCAGTTCGGAAACTAATTGTTCCACGAACTTATCCACAGGCTCGCCGTCAACAGTGCCGCCATCAATCGGCGCGCGACCGCCCCAATGCGCGGTTTGCTCGATCAGCAGAACCTTGGCACCCGATTGCGCGGCCGCTTTGGCAGCTTGCAAACCGGCGACGCCGCCGCCGATGATCAGAACATCGGTGAAGGCGTAGAAATGTTCATAAGTGTCCGCATCGCGACTGTCCTTATCCGGCGCTTTGCCCAGACCGGCGGACTGTCGGATGAAGGGTTCATACACATGTTTCCAGAACGGTTTCGGATGGATGAACATCTTGTAGTAGAAACCAGCGGGCAGGAACCGCGACAGATGGGTGTTGATTGCACCCACGTCAAACTCCAGGTTCGGCCAGTGGTTCTGCGATACAGACGTCAGACCATTGAACAGCTCTGTCGTCGTCGCGCGCTGGTTCGGCTCGAACCGGTTGCCCTCGCCCAGACCGACCAGAGCGTTCGGCTCTTCCGCGCCGCTGGCGACAACGCCGCGCGGACGGTGGTATTTGAACGACCGGCCCATCATCATCTGGTCGTTGGCCAGCAGAGCCGAGGCCAGCGTATCGCCTTCAAACCCCTGCATCGACGTGCCGTTGAAGGTAAAGGTAACCTTTTTCGACCGATCAATCAGTCGGCCTTGTTTTGCGAGGCGGGTGCTCATGGTGCGGACCTTTCGCATGTGGAGGCGTCGGAGCCTCCGGCGGGAGTATTTTTAAAAAGATGAAGCATCAGGAGAACTCTCTCCATGTCCATCCCGGGCGCTTGGCGGTGATAGCGTCCTTGATCTCTTGCGGTGGTTCGGTGGTCTGGGCGGAATAAGTGCCAAAGACCTCAAGCGTTTGCGTGCAGCGCGCGGCGTGGAACCACTTGCCGCAGCCATTGGCGTGACGCCAGCGTTCGAAATGAACGCCTTTGGGGTTTTCGCGCATGAACAGATAGTCGTGGAACTC
Source organism: Ruegeria sp. K11 (assembly GCF_056531905.1). Taxonomy (NCBI): domain Bacteria; kingdom Pseudomonadati; phylum Pseudomonadota; class Alphaproteobacteria; order Rhodobacterales; family Roseobacteraceae; genus Ruegeria; species Ruegeria sp. K11. The sequence goes on along the minus strand of NZ_JBQFMP010000001.1, from coordinate 91,353 downwards.
ATCATCCGATGAGCCTGGGCCGAAACGCTTCAGATGCGCCTCGCCGCCAGCGGCCAGTTCGGTTTCTTCGGCATCAACGCCGCAACAGGGGCAATGCAGGATCAGCATATGGTCATCCTTTCTGCAGCAGGCGTGCCGAGGCGGCCTGCGAGATCTTTGTGACGGGGCGCGAGATTTTTCGACGAAAAATCTTCATCAGTGCGCCACCCCGGCGGCGACGCTTTCGTCGATGAAGCGACCCTCTTTGAAACGGTCCATCGAGAAGGCCTCGGTCAGCGGCGAATGGCCCGTGGCCATCAGCTGCGCCATGCCCCAGCCAGACCCCGGAATGGCCTTGAAGCCACCGGTGCCCCAGCCGCCATTGATAAAGCAGCCCTGCAGCGGGGTTTTCGACAGAATCGGAGACCGGTCGCCGGTCATATCCACGATCCCGCCCCACTGGCGCAGCATCTTCAGGCGCGAGATCATCGGGAAGGTCTCGACCAGCGCGCGCACGGTTTCCTCAATGTGGTGGAACGATCCGCGCTGGGTGAAGTTATTGAACCCATCGGTGCCGCCGCCGATGACCATCTCGCCTTTGTCAGACTGAGACATGTAGCCGTGTACAGTGTTGGCCATCACAACCACGTCCATGCATGGCTTAATCGGCTCGGAGACCAGCGCCTGCAGCGCAACAGCCTCAAGCGGCAGACGGAAACCCGCCATCTCGGCCAGTTGGCCGGAATGTCCGGCAACCACAATACCCAGCTTGTCACAGTCGATGGCACCCTTGGTGGTGTCGACGCCAACAACGCGACCGTTTTCCTGCCGCACGCCGGTGACTTCGCATTGCTGGATGATGTCCATGCCCATCGCCGAACAGGCGCGTGCATAGCCCCAAGCAACCGCATCGTGGCGCGCCGTACCGCCGCGCTCCTGCCAGAGGCCGCCCAGAACGGGGTAGCGCGGTCCCTCGAGATTGATGATTGGAACCAACTCTTTGACGCGCTCGGGGCCGATCCACTCGGTCTTGACGCCCTGCAACGCGTTGGCATGCGCCGTGCGCTGGTAGCCGCGGATCTCGTGCTGGGTCTGCGCCAGCATGATGACGCCGCGCGGGCTGAACATGATGTTGTAGTTCAGGTCCTGGCTGAGGTTTTCATACAGGCTGCGCGCCTTTTCGTACATCGCCGCCGAAGGGTCCTGCAGATAGTTCGAGCGGATGATGGTCGTGTTCCGACCGGTGTTCCCACCACCCAGCCAGCCTTTTTCAATCACCGCGACATTCTGAATGCCGTAGTTCTTGCCGAGATAGTAGGCTGTCGCCAGACCGTGGCCGCCCGCACCGACGATGATGACATCGTACCGCTTCTTGGGTTCGGGCGAACGCCAGGCGCGTTCCCACCCGGTGTGATAACGCAGCGCCTCACGCGCCACAGCAAAGGCTGAATAGTGTTTCATGTGCGAATCCGTCCGGTCTTCGATGATTGGGCGCAGATATGCCGTGTCGTGGCATTCTAACCCTGCCATGCAACGCCGCAATATCGCACTATTGCGACATGACGCCCATTCGCGGCCATTTGTCCCTTTTTTCCGTGCTCTGACAGGTCTAAGTCAGGGCAACACATTCGGAGGGACCATGACGTTCTGGGTTCTCATCATCTTCATCGCGCTGCTGATCGCGGTTTTTCTTGGTTTTTCCATGTTGCGCCGGCGTCAGGGCCACACGCCGGCGGCGGCATATGACCTGCATGTCTATCGCGAACAACTGGCCGGCGTCGATAAGGACCTGGCGCGCGGCGTGATTGCCGAAGCCGATGCCGAGCGTATTCGCACCGAGATTTCGCGCAGGATCCTGGCGGCAGATGCCCAGATGCGGGGCGAAGGCGAGAACCAGGGACCTTCACGGACGGTTTCAGCCATCGCTTTACTGTTAATTGCCCTGTTTCTAGTGGGCGGTGGTTTCCTGATGTATCGGCAAATGGGTGCGGCCGGCTTTCCGGATATGCCTCTGACAGCCCGGATAGAAATGGCGGAAGACGTCCGTCAGAACCGTCCGACACAGGAACAGGCAGAGGCGCAACAGGCCCCGACACCGACCCCGCAGTTGGAAAGCAACTACGCCGCTTTGCTGACGCAGCTGCGCGACACGGTGGCCCAGCGGCCCGATGACCTGCAAGGCCACATTCTGCTTGCCCAGCACGAGACCAATGCGGGAAACTTCAAAGCCGGGTACGCGGCGCAGAAACGCGTCATCGACCTGATGGGGAATCAAGTCCCCGCCGACGCCTATTCGGATCTGGCCGAGATGATGATCCTTGCAGCTGGTGGCTATGTCTCGCCCGAGGCGGAAGAAGCATTGCGGCAAGCGCTGGAGCGTGATCCGGGGTTTGGGCCTGCACGTTATTACTGGGGTCAGATGCTGGCACAAATCGGCCGCCCCGATCAGGCCTATCGCGTCTGGATCGAGGTGCTGCGCGACTCGCCAGCTGACGCGCCATGGGTTCCTGCCATTCGTGCCCAGTTGGACGAACTGGCCTTTCGCGCCGGTGTCTTCAACGCGCCCGATATCGCGTCCGCACCTTCCGGACCAAGTCAGGACGAGGTGAACGCCGCAGCCGAACTGTCGCCTGAAGAACGGCAGGAAATGATCCGCGGCATGGTCGACCGCCTCTCAGAACGACTGGCGACTGAAGGTGGCGCGCCCGAGGAATGGGCACGCCTCATCGCGGCATTGGGCGTGTTGGGAGAGGGGCAGCGCGCCATCGCCATTCGGGATGAGGCGATGACGGTATTTGCAGGCAATGCTTCGGCGCTTGAGATGATTGATGCGGCGGCCCTGCAAGCCGGGATCGCACAATGATCCACGACGCCTTTGAAGATTTCGCGGCAGCCTTGTCACCGATGTCTGCCCTGATGGGGCTGGATCTGGGTGAAAAAACTATCGGTGTGGCCGTTTCGGACCGGATGCGTGGCGTCGCTACCCCGCTTGAAACGGTACGGCGCAAGAAATTCACACTGGATTCCGCCCGGTTGATCGAAATCGTGACCGAACGCGAGATTGGCGGCATCGTCCTCGGCCTGCCCCGGAACATGGATGGCAGCGAAGGACCCCGATGCCAGTCCACCCGTGCGTTTGCGCGCAACATGACGCGCCTGACCGATCTGCCAATCGGTTTCTGGGACGAACGGCTAAGCACGGTTGCGGCAGAAAAAGCACTGCTTGAGGCGGATACGACACGAAAACGTCGTGGACAGGTTATTGATCACGTGGCAGCCGGTTATATCTTGCAGGGAGCGCTGGACAGGTTGCGCTTTCTGTGACGGAGCGGGCAAAGCCTATGACAAACATGGTTTGGAAACGGAACGAGGTTGAAAGCCCTTGCATCCAGATTTGCGTCGTCCACCCCACCGAACGCATCTGCACAGGCTGTTATCGCACCATTGATGAGATTTCGCGCTGGTCCAAAATGGACAGTTCCGAACGCGCTGAAATCATGCAGGACCTGCCCGACCGCAAGCCCCGGCTGACCAAGCGACGCGGCGGGCGCAGCGCGCGGCTGGATCGGGGCTAATCAACGGCGCACCTGATCCGGGGTCTTCGACCGCTTTTGGTGCAATCTTGGGGCGCGCGACAGGTCCTGATGAAACAGCGCCATGAATTCAGCCTTTTTGACCCGGCTGGAATGCGCCGCATCATCGTCTGTAGCCTCTGGCAGTTTTCCCGGGCCGGGGATGCGCCAGGTCGTGCCGTCAAGAACACTGGAAAGAAATCGTCTTAGAACCATCTTCTCCTCCAATCCGCATTTTTAAAACACGTCCATGCGCCATCCCCGAACCAAAGGGAAAGCGATGCAAAAGACCTGCCATCTTAGGTTGTGTGCAGCAATGCGGTGCATGTATAGAAGGTTGTAAAAAGAAAAAGGGGGGAAAAACTGCGCCGATTTTGCAGAAATCCACCCCTGACAGATTTTCTTCCGAGTCTCCGGCACCTTGCCGGATACGCGGGCCCGGGATGGACCGTTTTTGTAACGCGACGTCACGAACACCGTGCCCTTTTGCAAGGCTCGTCCGTGCCCTGCCTCAACCGGCGGCAAGCCAGGACTTGGCGTTCTCGTATTCCTCAACCGGGAAGTAATGCGTTCGTGTGCCCAGCACGTGGCTGGCCATCCGTTGCGCCATCTTCTGCCAGGTTTTGTCTCCGACAATCGCCGCGCGGTCGAGCAATCCGATATGGCCTGCCGCCAGCCGGAAATGCGCGCCCATGGCCGTCAGCCCCTGCCATCCGTCGAATTCGCGCAGATCAATCAACAGCCGGAATCCTTCGCGGTTTTGCAACGTGGCATCCAGATCGAGCTGTGCCTGTTTGTATTCTTCGGAATCAAGCTTTCCCATCAGGCTGATCTGAACGCAGGGTCCACCCAGATCGGTCACATGGATCGCGCCCAGCGACTCACGCATCCAGCGGCGCGCGGATTCAAGCTCTTCCATGTGGAAGACATGCACAGGACAGGGCAGGATCGGCGCAGCCAGCCGAACGCTGGTCTGGACCCAGCCCTGATCAGCCACCACTCCGATCCGATCAAAGCCGCGCCAGTGGCTGAGTCCCAGCTTGGTATCCGACCATGCCGCCCCCAGATCATATCCCTTAAACTCGCCGTCAACGATGGCCAGCAGGCGAACTGTGTCATGATCTTCCAGCGCGGATTCAATTGCAGGCACCAAAGTGGTGGCATAGTCGGCGCTCGTGACCTGACCGGATAATTCCACCTCGATCAGAATGCCGTCAGAATTTGTGTGAACCGTAATCATTGAACCAAACCTCCGAAGCCAAATAATGGCAAGAGGTTATGGAGTTTTAAGCCATTGCGCTACTCCGCCCGGTAAGTCGGGGCGGAAATACGCGATCATCCGTCCATCCGGCCCGGCCTGCGCACCATCGGCCCAAGGGGCAACACCATGCAGGCAGTGGCGGTGCAACAGATAGGACTCGCCGGGGCGGGCAGGCAGTTCGATGCGCGGGCAGGTCTCGAACACCTCACGCCGGGCGGATTGATAGATATCGGTGACATCGACGCTGGGCATATCTTGCGGCAGTACGCCCTGAAAAGCCTTGCGGAATGCGTCGCCCAAAATCCTGTGACTGCCATCCCAGACCACCATCGGCGCGGCATCCGCGCTGGCTTGGGTCAGCGGGATGCCCAGAATCCACGCATGAGGCTCATCCACCCGGCGCCGCCGGTCCGGCCCCATTGGCTTCAACCCATCCACATGCGCCGCGTCCCGATTGGCGCGATACCGGGCGGCCGCTTCGTTCTCGCCACGTCGGGGCCTTGGATATCCGGGATAAATCACCGAGACCTGCCCCTTGTGCAAATCAATCGGACCGAACAGAGCATGGGCAAGCGCGATCGCCGCCCCGCTCAGCGCGGGTGAACCGGCTACCCTGCCCTGCGCGTCATTGTCCAGCGCATCAACTCCGATAAACCACGTGCCGCCGCAATCGTGCCATTGCGCGTGCGCAGGATCGTCGACTGACGCCCGCGCCGCAGGCAGAGCATGCGCCACCCAATCCGCCAAAGCCGGATCATGGGGAAACTTCACCCAGCCGCGCGCGTGATACGAGCTTACCATCCCAAGGCCTTTCTCAGCATGTTCAGCGCGACCAGTATCAGAAAAACTGCAAAGACCCGTTTCAAAGGTTTCGGGTCCATCGCATGAGCCAGCTTAACACCCCATGGCGCAGTAATCATGGTCATTGCCACGACAATGGCAAAGGCCACCAGATTGACCGCACCGATTGTCAGTGGCGGGCGATGCTCGGGCATGATGTCCAGAACCAAAAAGCCCAAAACAGAAGGCACCGCAATAATCACGCCAAACCCTGCGGCCGTGGCAACCGCGCGGTGAATGGGGGTATTGTAAAGGCTCATAAGCGGCACACCGAAGCTGCCGCCACCGATCCCCATCAGGACCGACAAGAACCCAACCGAGGGCGACAGGGCCGCGCGGCGCAAGCCCTTCGGCATCGCGTCTCCCAAGCGCCAATGCGACTTGCCAAGGCCAAGATAAATCCCGATCACCATGCCCAGCACTCCGAACAAAGCCTGCAGAAACTCGGTTCTGAGCGCCGACGCCACCAGAACACCGACCACCGCGCCCGCAGCGATCCCCGGTCCCCAACTGCGCAGGATGTCCCAGTCCACTGCACCTTTCTTGTTATGGCTCAGCACAGATCGGATCGATGTAACAATGATCGTCGCCAACGAGGTGGCCAGGCACAGCTGCATCAACTGAGGCCCACCATAACCAAGCGCCTGGAAAGCATAGAAAAATGCAGGCACCAGAACGATGCCACCGCCCACCCCCAACAATCCGGCCAAAACCCCGGCAAACGCGCCGATCACAAGCAAAAGGCCCAGCATCTGGGCCAGCAACATCGTCTCGGGCATCATCCCCCCATACCGGCCCGGGGCCGAGTCAAACCGCCTGCTTTACCTGCGACAAGGCCCGGACAGAGTCCAGCGCCTGTAAGATCACCTCGGGGCCTGCGTGGTCGCGCACGGCACCTTCGGACAGTATCCTACGCCAACCGCGCGCGCCCGGACGCCCGGCAAACAGGCCCAGCATATGCCGGGTGATCTGGTGCAACCGCCCGCCCTCGGCAAGGTGTGCCTCGACATAGGGAAGCATTTTTTCGACCACATCAAATGGATCGGCGACCTGCCCGGTTTCGAAGATTTGCGGATCAGCGGCGGCTAGGATTTCCGCTGGCTGATGATAAGCTGCGCGCCCGATCATCACACCGTCCAATCCGGCCTTCAGGTGTTCTTGCGCCTGTGCGAGTGAAGTGATGCCGCCGTTGATCGAGATATGCATATCCGGGAAATCCGCCTTCATACGATGCACCAGATCATAGTCGAGCGGTGGAATATCCCTGTTCTCTTTCGGACTTAACCCTTGCAACCACGCCTTGCGCGCATGGATTGTGACACGCGCGCACCCTGCCGCGCGGATCTGGTCGAGGAATGCGGGCAGAATCTCGGCAGGCTCCTGCTCGTCCACCCCGATGCGGCATTTCACGGTGACCTCGACACCCACCGCCTCACGCATCGCCGCAACACAATCAGCGACGGTCTCAGGAGACCGCATGAGCACCGCGCCAAAAGTACCGGACTGCACCCGGTCCGAGGGGCAGCCGCAATTCAGGTTGATCTCATCATATCCCGCATCCGCCCCCATGGCTGCAGCCTGTGCCAGCTCCTGCGGATCCGAGCCCCCAAGTTGCAACGCAACGGGATGTTCGTGGGGATTGTAGTCCAGCAGATGAAGCGCGCCACCCCGCACCAGGGCGGGCGCAGTCACCATCTCGGTATAAAGCAAGGTCTGCGCGCTCAGCAACCGATGCAGATAGCGGCAGTTTTTGTCAGTCCAATCCATCATCGGGGCGACAGATAGGCGCGCGCTTTTGCGAATGTCCAAGGTGTTCTGGTCCGACATTTCCTAATACACCTTCAAGATGCGGTTCGTGATACACGCAAGATCAGCTTAAAGCCCTGTAGTCCGTCAACCGTCCAAATTCGGGAAGATGGTACCGCCTCCCTGGCTTGAACAGGGGACCTCTGGATCCACAATCCAGCGCTCTAACCAACTGAGCTAAGGCGGCACTCGTGAGGGGCGATGTAGCGAACACGTGCAGGGATTGCAAGAGGATTAAAGCCGAATTCGCCAGCTTTGTTCCACCAGATCGACGCCAAAAGAATGCACCGGTTTGCTGCCTGTCAACTGCCACCCGAAGGCGCGGTAAAGTGCGCAGGCCGCGGTATGGCTTTCATGGGTCCACAGCACCATGTCCTGATAGCCCGCATCGCGTGCAAAGCCCATGCAGGTGCTCAGAAGGCGCTTGCCGACCCCTTGCCCGCGCGCCTCGGGACACAAGTAGAACAGGCGCAACTTGGCGGTTTGCCGATCCTGGGAGACGCAAAAGATACTGCCCAGAGGGCGCCCGCTTCGTTCAGCGATCCAGCCGCGCTCTTTCACGGGGTCGTTTTCCGCAATAAACGCGGCAAGGATGTCCGCGACCAGCACACCAAAGCTGTCATCGAAGCCTTCCACGTTGGAATAGTGATCCGCGTGCTGTTCCACCAGCCAGGGCGCATCATCGGCGCGGAAGGGTCTGAGTGTGATCGCGTCCATGCCGTATTGAAGCGTATTGCTCGCTTGATTCTCAACCCTTTGCACGGTAGCACCAAGGCGCATTTCCCGGAGGCGTACATGGGCATCAACACCGAACGCGATATCGAAGCGAACCTGCAAATCGGTCCGACCGATCAGGGCATGGTGCGCCTGTTCATCGAAGGCGCCGGGATCGAGATTCCGATGGATTTCGACCCGGAAGAAGCCGAAGAAATCGCCGAGGAGATCCGCGCCGCCGCCGAAGCCGCGCGCGCCGTCAAAGGCTAAAGTCGGGGATCGCGCAAGGCCTGCAATCTGCGGGCGGCATCCACGGCAAACTTCTGGATCATCTTTTTGCGTCGCGCCGGGGCCAGCTTGCTTTCCGGGCTCATACGAATGATTTCGGCATCATAGGCATCTGCGATGATCAAACCGGTTTCCGGTGGCAGCAACTCGGTCGGAAAGTCGGTATCGACTGCCCAGAAGAATCGATCGCACCACTCCAGATAGCCCTGCCACTTGGCATCCGACTGATAATCAGCGCGGCTGGACTTGCATTCGACCACCCATAGCTCGCCCCTTGGGCCTAATCCCATAACGTCGACCCGCAGCCCTCGGGCGGGCACGAATTCCTCAATTGAAACATAGCCATGGGTCACGAGATGCCTTGATACGCCTCGGGCCAGTTTTTGTCCGGGTTGCAGTTCCAGTGTCATTTCCGAAATGTGAACAATTCGTGAACAAAAATCAAGCTTCTGCTTTTTATTGACATGATACCATTTGGTATTGCAATAATATGAAACCAAATGGTATTGAATGGAGTTTATCATGAACTCGCAAACTCAAAATGCGTTCCGGGCGCTTGCCGATCCGACCCGGCGAGACATTGTTCAGATGCTCGCCGCGCAAGACATGACGATTGCGCAACTGACCGATCGTTTCGACATGACCCGGGCAGCGGTCAAAAAGCACCTGACCGTCCTGTCAGACGGTGGCTTGATCACTGTCGAGGCCCGGGGACGCGAACGCATCAACCGGCTTGAACCTCAGGGGATGACCCCGGTTCTGGACTGGCTCAGCTACTTCGACCGGTTCTGGGATGATCGTCTTGCCAATCTGAAAGAAGCTATTGAAGGGAATAAGAAATGACTGACGCAGTTTTGCAGAAAACCATCTTTCTTCGTGCGACGGCGGATGTCGTTTGGGACTATCTGACCGAGCCAGACAGGCTGGCCGAGTGGTTCCACAAGCCCGAACGGCCCCTGGCTGCGGGCCAAAAGCTTGAGATGTTCGGGACTACCAGCGGTGATCTTCTGATCTGGGGCGAAGTACGTGAGGCGCGACGTCCGGAGTATCTTGAGTACACCTTTACCGTGAAACCGATGGGGGACGCTGTAAGCGTCGTCAAATGGACACTGGAACCCGTCGCCGGGGGCACTCGCCTCAGCTTGGTGCATGAAGGTCTGCCACAGGGTGCGGACGCCTTCGGTCTGATCCTTGCGTTGGACAATGGCTGGGACGAGCATTTCGGCAAGATGCGCAAAGCGCTGCACGAAACTGTTGACGCCTGACACCCAATGAACCCCTTGTGCGAACCCGCTTTAGGTCCTACTTAGGCCCGTGGCGGGTTCTGCCCTTCTTGTGATTGGTAGCATTCTGGTGGCCTTAAGCAATTCCGAGGGGGCTGGCTCTGTTCAGGTCCTGGCCTGATTACCTGGCGCCCACCTGTACATACAGGTCCTCGGGAATCACACCGCACGGTTGACTGGTGGTCCCGCCACACATTTCCCTGAAATATCAGCGCCCTGCGCGAGCTTCCTGCTTGATCACCGCGGGCTTAAGCCCATGCGCAACCGGCGTTCCACCGCGCGGCTTGTTTGGCTTTTCGGCCATGCTCATGATCGCGTAGGCAAACTGCACACCCGCAAAGACAATGCCGTTCATGAACCAGATCATGAACAGTGCGATCAGCCCGATTTCCGAGCTTGAAATCAGATGGCGCAGGTTGGCCACGTTAAAGGCAAGCAAAACCCCGACAAAGACCGCAGAGATGACAAACCCCCAGGCGACCTGAGTAATGTAAAGGCGGATCAGTTTGGGCATGGCGGACCTCGTTGCGCTGATACAAGAAGTCTAGCGCAGGTCCGGGCGGCGTAAAGGCGTCAGAACGCCTCGGGCTGGGCTTCGCGTGCCATGTGGTCGAGAACGGCGTTGACGAATTTCGGCTCTTTGCCTTCGGGAAAGAAAGCGCGGGCGACGTCGACGAATTCGGTGATGACGACCTTGGGCGGCGTGTCGCTTTGGGTCAGTTCGGCCCCAGCCGCGCGGAACACAGCGCGCAGAGTCGGATCGATCCTCGCGATGGGCCACTTCGCCACCAGCGCGCGGTCGGTCATCTGGTCGATGGGGGCCTGATAATTCACCGCATCATCCACCAGCTTGCGAAACACGCTGATATCGCCATCCAGCATCTCCGCGCCCTCATAGACCGCGCCAAACCGGTGATCCAGAAACTCATGCACAACCGCTTCGGTCGTTTGGCCGGATTGCTCCATCTGAAACAGCGCCTGCACGGCATAGAGGCGCGCGGCAGATTTCATCAGGCGTTTCTGGTTGGCCGGTTTCGGCGCGTCGGTCTTTGTCATGCTGTCGAGGGTCCGTTGCTGTCGCCCGCCACAAGGATGGACTCGGACGGCGGCTTGAAACCGACGCCCTTTTTCGAAGCGCCCCACTTACGGCTGAGCGCGATCAGATGCAAGGCCGCAGCGGCCGCCCCGCCGCCTTTATTCATCTTTTCGGGATTTGCGCGCACTTCCGCCTGTTCGTCATTTTCGACGGTCAGGATGCCGTTGCCGATCAGCAGGCCCTGCAGGCCCATCAGTTGGATCGCGCGACTGGAATCGTTACACACCGTTTCATAATGCGTGGTCTCGCCGCGAATAACGCAGCCCAGCGCCACATAGCCGTCGTAGTTGCACTGCCGGTCAGCCATGGCGATAGCGGTCGGAATTTCCAGAGCGCCGGGTACTTCGACCACATCGCAAGTGCCACCTGCGGCCTCGATCTCGGCCTTGGCTCCGGCGACCATGTTGTCAGCAATGGCGCGATAAAACGGGGCCACCACCAGCAGCAGTTTCACCGGCTTGTCGAATGTCGGAGTCGGCAGGACGCCGTGTTTGTCTTGTTCAGCCACGATCAGTCATCCTTGAGAATGGAGCGGGTGCCGACGATGGACAGGCCAAAGGCGTCGAGCCCCAGATATACGGTTTCCGGCGAGTCGGTCAGCAGCACCAGTTCCTGAATGCCCATCTTGGACAGAATCTGCGCGCCCAGACCGGTTTGCTTGATGGTGCGAGGTCCCTCTTCATCGGCCGCATACAATGAATTTCGCGGTTGGCGGAACAGGCAGACAACGCCACGGCCCTCTGCGGCGATCTTTTCCATTGCACGGGGCAACTCGCGCGAGGATTTCGGGCCAAGACCCAAAATATCGGGCGCTTCATGCAAGGCATGGGTCCGGGTCAGTACCGGCTCGGGCGTGGTGATATCACCTTTGATCATGACCACATGCTCGATGCCATGGGTCTGGTCGGTGAAAATCCGCATCTCCCATTCGCCGCCATATTCCGAAGTCACCGCCTCGCGCGAGGTTTCGACCACCAGGTTGTCGTTGCGCGAACGATACGCAATCAGGTCACTGATGGTGCCGATTTTCAGATTGTGCGTTTTGGCGAATTCCACCAGATCCGGCAGCCGTGCCATGGTGCCGTCGGGGTTCATGATCTCGCAGATCACCCCGGCGGGCTTCAGGCCGGCCAGGCGCGAGATATCCACCGCCGCTTCAGTATGCCCGGCCCGCACCAGCACCCCGCCCCGTTTTGCCCGCAGAGGAAAGACATGCCCCGGCGTGGCGATATGAGCCATGGTGTTCTGCTCGTTGATCGCAGTCGCCACCGTCAGCGCCCGGTCCGCAGCCGAGATACCGGTTGAGACACCTTCCCGGGCTTCGATGGACACGGTGAACGCGGTCTCATGCCGGGACGAGTTGTTCACGGCCATCATCGGCAGACCCAGAGCCTCAATCCGCTCGGCCGTCATCGGCAAGCAAATCAACCCGCGCCCATGCGTGGCCATGAAATTGATTGCTTCGGCGTCGGCATATTCGGCGGCGATCACCAGATCCCCTTCGTTCTCGCGATCCTCATGGTCAACCAGAATATACATCTGACCGTGACGCGCCGCTTCGATGATCTCTTCGATCGGGCTGATCGCGTCGCGCAGCTTCGCCTCGACGGGTCCGGGGGTTTCAAAGCTCATGGGGCAGCCTTTCACAGAGCGTTATTGTAAGGCGGGATAGACCAGCGCGGTCGCGATTACCAGAGTGCAACCACAAGGTTTCAACCGTATTCGGGGCTTTCACTGCCGCGCAAGGCGCCCCGAGGCGATGGGTCGGTCGGCTTCCTTTGTCAGGTCGGTTTTGCCGTAACGACTCAATTGTTCACTCAAAAGGAAATTTCACGTCAAACCGGCGGGCATTGTCCGCAAATTGCCCAATTCTGGCCTTTGGGTGGCCTCAGACTGAATCCAGCCAGAATATGCTGCGCACCATTTAACGAGAGATTTACCAACAGTGACGTATTCTTCCGAATTACAGGTCAGCAATTTCAAGCTATCCGGAACAATCAGACGAAACAGATTGTTGTTTTCAGTAATGGGCTTACACGTGATCGGAGGCATCGCGGTCAGCCTTTATCTTGGTCAATCGTTTTGGACGTCAACGGCGCCAAAAGTCTTCAATTCCTTCCGTGTTCTCACCCTGTTCATGATCGCCAATTTCTTTCTTTGGCGGTTCGCTGTGGCGGTTTTCAAGGTTCGGCCACAAAAGCCGATCCAATGGATGATCAATGATGCCCGTTCCATCCTGTCGCATCGCGACAGAAACCTGGATTTCGCAGCCGGGTACCTGAGCATAGCCGTGCTGATATGCACATTTTCATACATAAAGGACGTCATCCCGGAAGTTAATTTTTACTCGTGGGATCCGTTCTTCGCCCAGTTAGACCGCAGCCTGCACGGCGGATATGACGTTTGGCAGATTTTGCATCCCGTACTGGGCTCGCCGTACATCACAACCCTGATAAACATGGCATACCATGGCTGGTTCATCCTGATCTACATGGCCGTTTGTCTGGCTTGCATTGACCGGAGAGACCCTAACCGCAGCATGGTTTTTCTTGTGGCTTTTGCGATGTGCTGGTCAGTTGGCGGGAACCTTCTGGCAATCATTTTCTCATCCGTCGGACCAGTCTACTATCAGGCCTTCGGGTTCGGAGACCTCTATGTCCAACAATTGGAGTTGTTGGAACAGTCTCATGCAATCAGCCCGGTCTGGGCCCTGGAGTGGCATCAAAAACTACTGGACGGTCACTTTAACGATGGGCCGATCAAAGGGATTTCGGCAATGCCGAGTATGCATGTCGCAACCAGCGTTGTGCTTGCCCTGTATGGGTTTACATATTCACGCTGGCTGGGCTGGGCGCTGACCGCTTTTGCAGTTGTCATTGTGTTGGGATCGGTACATCTGGCATGGCATTATGCCGTCGACGGCTACGCCGCAACCGCGCTTGCTGTCCTTCTCTGGTGGCTGGCCAAAATGCTGACCGCGCGTTTCGGGCCAACGACCTGAGCGTCAGGACATTTCCGCCAGACGCGCCACGTATCGCGCAAGGGTGTCAATCTCAAGGTTGATGCGATCACCGACAGCGACATCACCCCAGGTCGTGACCTCTTTGGTGTGCGGAATAAAGTTGATGCCGAACTCGCACCCATCCACATCATTCACGGTCAACGAAGTGCCATTCAGCGCAACCGAGCCTTTGGGGGCAATGAACCGCGCCAGATCACGAGGCGCACGCAAGGTCACGCGTGTGCTGTCGCCCTCGTCCTGCACTGCGATGACCTCTGCCACCCCGTCCACATGACCCGATACAATATGTCCGCCCAGTTCGTCGCCCACCTTCAGCGCGCGTTCAAGGTTAAGGCGTTTGCCAATGCGCCATGTGTCGAGATTGGTTTTCGACACCGTTTCAGCACTGATTTGCACGTCATACCAATCGTGCCCCAATGCGATCACGGTCAGGCACACGCCGTCGCTGGCGATCGAGGCCCCGATATCAATGCCGCTGGTGTCATAGCTTGTCTTGATCCGCGCCCTCAGGTCGCCCTGTTGGTCAAGCTCGGTTACTGCGCCGATATCCGTGACGATCCCTGTAAACATCTGATTAACCCTCTGCGCTTATCTTCGTAAGCCGAGGTAAAGGTCCGTGCCTCAGGCGACAAGCCCTGGCTTGCCCGGAATGCACCAAAAGGGCATATTTTTGAAACGAAACGCAGCGACAAGAAAACGAGCAGCCAGAATGGCAATACCCTCAACACAGCCCGTCCCTCGGGCGTTTCTGTTTCTTCAGGGACCACACGGGCCGTTCTTTCATCGGCTTGGCCGAATGTTGCGTTTTGCGGGCTGCAAGGTCTGGCGCGTCGGCTTCAATGCCGGGGACCAAGCCTTTTGGCGGGACCGCGGCAGCTACATTCCCTATCTGGGCAGGCCTGACGCCTGGCCGGACACGTTTAGTGGGTTACTCGACACGCACCAGATCACGGACATCGTTTTGTATGGCGACACGCGCCCGGTCCATGCACAGGCAATCAGAATTGCGCGGGCGCGTGGTATCACCGTGCATGTTTTTGAGGAAGGATATCTGCGCCCCTGGTGGGTGACGTATGAGAGGAATGGCTCAAACGGCAATTCGAGACTGATGGATTTGGATGTGTCCCAGATGCGGGCCGCGCTGGAACAGTCGGAAACCCCGTCGGCACCGCCCCCGTCCCATTGGGGGGATATGCGCCAGCATATCTTCTATGGCGCGGCATACCATTGGTTCGTTCTGTTTCTGAACCGACGATACCGTAATTTCCGCACTCACCGCGAGCTGTCAGTCGGCCGGGAATTCCAGCTATACTTCAAACGCTTATGCTTGATGCCGCTACACAGAATTCAGCGCGGCGTGGCCACCGCACGGGTCCGGCGTGGCGGGTTCCCGTACCATTTGGCGCTGTTGCAACTGGGGCATGACAGTTCGGTTCAGGCGCATTCCGACTATAGCTGCATGGGGGATTTCGTCGATGAGGTCGTGAAAGGGTTTGCCCGGGGTGCCCCCGCGCATCATCATCTGGTGATCAAGGAACATCCTCTGGAAAACCATCGCGAAGCATTGGGCAAAAAGGTTCGCAAGGCTGCGCGACAGCTGGGCATCGCGGACCGGGTTCACTATGTCCCGGGCGGCAAACTGGCGAAACTGCTGGATGATGCAAGTTCAGCCGTGACGATCAACTCCACAGCGGGGCAACAGGTGCTGTGGCGGGGTATCCCGTTGCGGGCATTGGGACGGTCGGTCTTCGGCAAGCCCGAATTTGTGTCGCGGCAACTTATCGATGCGTTCTTTGCTCAACCAATAGCGCCAGACAAATCCGCATACCGCACCTATCGTCAGTTTCTGCTGGAAACGAGCCAGGTGCCCGGTGGTTATTATTCGTGGCGCGGACGGCGCCAGTTGCTGCGGCGGGCCGTCGATATGATGCTGCTGGAACAGGACCCCTACCAAACCGTCCTGACCGGGACAGAGGCTCCAGCGCCACAGTTACGGGTGGTCCGATGAGCGTGCCCCACCTGTCGCTGGAAGTTATCCGGTGATCGGGCTAACATGCGAAAAATAAAGACGACTGAGGTAAATCGGCAGTGCAGTGTTTTCCAACCCGATGGATCCGGGGGGTTACCCTTGTTGCGTCCCTGTGCGTATTGGCAGCCTGCCAGCTTCCGAAATCCGGCCCAAACAAGAACCAGATCCTCTCCGGATCGGTAGAAAACGGCGGAAACGCTTTTGTGGTCGAAGTGGATGACCGCGTGACCCGCGCGACGTCCTCGGTCCCGCAATTTGGATTCTCGCAGACATTCCTAGGCGCACAGAGCGTGGCCTCGGACACCGTCCGCCCCGGTGATGTGCTGGGTCTGACTGTCTGGGAAAACGTGGAAGACGGGCTTTTGACGACGGCAACAGGTGGCGCGACCAATCTGGACGAGGTGCAGGTAGACAGCGAAGGGTATATCTTTGTCCCTTACGCGGGTCGCTTGCGGGCGGCGGGGAATACACCCGAACAGCTCCGGGCGTTGATCTCAGCCAAGCTGGAAGAACAGACGCCCGATCCGCAAGTGCAGGTAACGCGCGTGGCGGGCGATGGCTCATCTGTCTCGCTGACCGGTACAATCGGCGCGCCGGGCATTTACCCGATCGAGCGTCCGACCAGTACACTGTCGACCATGCTGGCCAAGGCAGGCGGAGTTTCCGTTTCATCGGATATCGCCATGGTCACGGTTATCCGCGGCAGCAATCGCGGAACCGTCTGGTACGAAGATCTGTTCCGCAAGCCTGAGACTGACATCGCCCTGCGCGGCGGGGATCGCATTCTGGTCGAGGAAGACAGCCGATCCTACGTCGCACTTGGGGCGACCGGCGGGCAATCCCGCGTGGCGTTTGACAGTCAGGACCTCTCAGCGCTTGAGGCTTTGGCACAGGTCGGCGGGCTGTTATCCCTGTCATCGGACCCGACCGGGATATTCATCCTGCGTCGCGAACGGCAGGACATCGCCCGCACGATCATGGGACGGCCCGACCTGCAAGGTGACCAGCGCATGATCTACCTTCTGAACCTGACGGCCCCCAACGGCCTGTTTGTCGCGCGCGATTTTGTCATCCGCGACGATGACACGATCTACGTCACAGAAGCGCCATATGCTCAGTGGAGCAAATCGATTTCATTGATCGCAGGCGGCCTGACCCCGTTTGCCAATGTGGCCACGTTGACGGGCAATTGATGCAGCACGCTGAAACGGAACAATTGGCCGGGGGTGCGCGCTCCCGGCTTTTTGTTTACAACGGCGGGTTTCTGACAAACCGCAGGCTGCGCCGCATTCTGTCGCTGAAGGGCTACGACATTCGCCTCGGCATGCCAAAAGCCGGTGACATGATCGGAGTATGGGGCAACAGCCCGACCGCGCATCGTGGCTTGCGCATGGCCGCAAAACACGACCTGCCCGTATTGCGGGTCGAGGATGCGTTTCTCAGGTCACTTTACCCCGGTCGACAGGGCGAAGCGCCCCTGGGTCTGGTGCTCGATCGAACCGGGCTGCATTTCGATTCCTCCTCCTCATCCGATCTGGAACATCTGCTTGGCACGCACCCGCTGGACGACACCGCGCTGTTGAACCGTGCGCGCGGCGGCATCGCCCGGCTGCGCGACCTGCATCTAAGCAAATACGCCGCTGTCGACACTGATCTAGCCGCTCCCGATCCCGGCTATGTTCTGGTGATCGATCAAACACAGGGCGACGCAGCGGTCGCGGCCAGCGATGGTGATCTGGCAAGGTTCCGAGAGATGTTGGTGATCGCGCAAGAGGAAAACCCAGGCGCGCGGATCATCATCAAGGCGCATCCCGAGACGGTCGCCGGGCATCGGCGCGGGCACTACTCGGAACAGGACGAAACCGACCGCATCACCATCCTGCGCGATCCGATCAGCCCGTGGGTTTTGCTGGATGGCGCGATCGCGGTGTACACCCTGTCATCCCAGCTTGGATTCGAGGCCATTCTGGCCGGGCACAAACCCCGTGTCTTTGGTCAGCCCTTTTATTCCGGGTGGGGCTTGACGCAGGATGATGTCCCTTTGACACGGCGGCAGAGAAACCTGA
The DNA here is from genome assembly GCF_056531905.1 of Ruegeria sp. K11. NCBI lineage: Bacteria > Pseudomonadati > Pseudomonadota > Alphaproteobacteria > Rhodobacterales > Roseobacteraceae > Ruegeria > Ruegeria sp. K11. Next base: position 73,397 of record NZ_JBQFMP010000001.1, on the reverse strand, counting down.
CCCGCGCGCAGTTGTTTGCCGCCGCGATGATCCTTTATCCGACGTGGTATGATCCCTATCACGACCAGCTTTGCGAATTCGAAAGCGTTTTGAACACGCTTGAGGCGCAAACCCGCGCGTGGCGGCAAGATCGGCTGGGCTGGACGGCTTCGGGTATGCGGGTGTGGAAACGACGGCATCTGCAGAAGATGTTCGGGCGCTATGGCAAGATGACATTTACGGAAAACCCTCAGCCAAACCGTCCAACGCCCCATATGGTCTGGGCCAGTCGCGCAGGTGCGGCATCGGAAGTCATTCGGGTTGAGGACGGCTTTGTAAGGTCGCGGGGTTTGGGCGCAAATCTCGTGCCGCCGCTGTCGCTGGTGACTGATGATCTGGGTATATATTATGACCCGACCAAACCCAGCCGGTTAGAGGAATGGATCGCAACGCGCGAGACCCTGCGCCCGGATCAGGAGTTGCGCGCGGACCAGTTGAGACAGCGGCTTATCAATAATGGTATCAGCAAATACAACGCAGGCGGCGATGCCCCGGACCTGCCCAAAGGCTATCGCATTCTTGTGCCGGGACAGGTCGAAGACGATGCCTCGATCCGGTTGGGCACCAGCACGGTGCGCACCAATCTCGACCTGTTGAAAACCGCCCGTGAAACCAACCCACACGCCATTCTGATCTACAAACCGCACCCGGATGTCGAGGCGGGTCTGCGCGAGGGACACGTGGAGGCGGACGGGCTGGCAGACGTCATCGCCTCGGCCACAGACCCTGCCCGGATTTTGGCGCAGGTCGACGAAGTGTGGACCATGACCTCGCTTCTGGGCTTCGAGGCCTTGCTTCGGGGTATTCCGGTGACAACGCTGGGTGCTCCGTTTTACGCCGGTTGGGGTCTGACGCGGGATCTGGGGGCAGTTCCCGCGCGGCGCGGGGCGCATCCGTCGCTGTCGGGCCTGGTTCACGCCACCTTGATCGACTACCCGCGCTATTACGACCCCGTCACGCAATTGCCCTGCCCTGTCGAGGTCGTCATTGACCGGCTGGCCACGGGAGATGTGCCGCCTTCAGGTCGGTTTAACCGGGCTCTGTCAAAGGTGCAGGGCGCGCTGGCCTCACATGCCGGTATCTGGCGCTGAGGTTATCTGGTCGAACGCCGCCACCTGTGCAGAACATCCTTACCGACGACCTGCGTTTCAATCAGATCGAACCGTGGCGCGTCGGTCAGGGTTTCCAGTCCAAGGGCCCCAATCGCCGACAGGCCTTCAGCCCCAATGGTCAGACCTGCGGTGAAGCCCACAAGCTCGTCAACCAGATCATCCGCCAACAAGGATGCCGCCAGAGCCGAGCCGCCCTCGCAAAACACGCGGGTCAGGCCCGCATGCCCCAATTGCTGAAGCAAATCTGCCGCGTCAATCTGATGATCGCGCAATGCACATGGGATCAGCCGTGCGCCCAAGCCCTGCCAGGTTCGGGCACGCTCGGCATCCGGGTGCGGGCCATGGCACAACCAGACGGGAACATCAGACGCGGTCCGCGCCAATTGCCCCAACAGCGGAATGTCCAGATGACGGGACACCACGACACGCACCGGTTGCCGGTCGATGCCAAGATCGCGCACAGTAAGTGATGGATCATCTGCCCGTGCCGTTCCGGCCCCTACAACAACCGCATCATGTCGGGCCCGCATGGCATGAACGGCACGCCGCGCCTGAGGCCCCGTGATCCACTGGCTATGCCCGGTTTCCGTTGCAATCCGGCCATCAAAGCTGCTGGCCAGTTTCAAGGTCACAAAGGGGCGTCCCTGCTCGATTTTCAGGAAGAAACCGGCATGATCGCGTGCGGCTTGATCCGTCAAAACTCCTGTCGAGACCTCGACCCCCGCCATGCGCAACATCTGAAAGCCCTGCCCTGCCACACGTGGATCACTGTCTTCCATCGGTGACACCACACGGGTGATCCCAGCGTCAATCAAAGCCTGCGCGCAGGGCGGCGTTCTGCCATGATGTGCACAAGGCTCCAACGACACATAGGCGGTTGCTCCCTGTGCGGCCTCACCAGCCTGCGCGAGCGCCTCGGTTTCCGCGTGCGGGCGACCACCCGGCTGGGTCCACCCACGACCGACAATGCGACCGCCGCGCACCACGACACACCCGACAGACGGGTTGGGCCAGCTTTGCCCCTGTCCACGCCGCCCCAAAGACAGGGCCAGCGCCATATATCGCTTATCTGTTTCGCTCACTCATCCGTCGAGGGCTGCGGCGGGCGCAACTCGTGGACAAACTCCTCGAAATCATCGGCCGCCTGGAAATTCTTGTAGACACTTGCAAAGCGAACATATGCAACCGTGTCAATCCGGGCCAGCGCCTCCATGACGATTTCGCCGATTTTGTTGGACGGGATATCCGTCTCACCCATGCTTTCCAGACGCCGCACAATGCCCGAGATCATCTGGTCGATCCGATCCGGTTCGATGGGCCGTTTCTGCATCGAGATGCGGATCGAGCGTTCCAGCTTGTCGCGGTCAAAATCTTCGCGTTTGCCATTGGTCTTGATCACCACCAGATCGCGCAGTTGCACCCGTTCATAGGTGGTAAACCGGCCGCCACACGCGGGGCAGAACCTACGCCTACGGATTGCCACGTGATCCTCCGCCGGGCGTGAATCCTTGACCTGAGTGTCGATATTTCCGCAAAACGGGCAGCGCATCCGCCGTCTCCTCGTCCCTAGCTCACCTCTTTTTGTAAGCGCTGTGGCCTACTTATCCACAACTATAGGGCAGCCGCTAGGGTTTGGGTAGTCGGAATTTCCCACCGCAAAATAAAGGGTCAGCCAAAATGCGCTGCAATCTTGCGGACATGTGGGGCAGTGCGGTGTTCGAAAAGGTAAATGCCCTGCCATGTGCCCAAAGCCATCTGGCCGCCAGATACCGGGATCGATAAGGATACCGGCATCATGGCGGCCTTGATATGTGCAGGCATGTCATCGGAGCCTTCATAGGTGTGGCGCAGATACGCCATGGCCGGGTGTGTCGAGGGGGGCACCAACCGGTCAAAGAAAGCCCGCAAGTCTGTCTGCACTTCGGGGTCCGCGTTTTCCTGTATCAAAAGCGAACAAGATGTATGGCGGACAAAAAGGGTCAGCAGACCGTTGCCATCGACCGGCGCAAGCAAACGCCGAACGTCCGAAGTGAACTCATAAAGTCCGGCCCCATTTGTCGAAACAGATAGTTCGGTCTGCAATGCGTGTATCGCCTTTAGTCACTCAAGATAAGCCGGCGGTCGCAAAAGCTTGTGGCTTTTTGGACCGTCATGCTTTGCCCCGGTTTAAAGCCGATCTCAACAAAACTGGTGGATTGCGGCACGTCTTTCGGAGGCACGATTGAGAACTCGACCGAAGTCCGCCGACCAGTCGCCTTGCTTGGCCCGTATCCGCGTACCACATAGATGCGTTGTTTCCAGCCTGCACCCAATGCTCGACGCGCGTAGTCCGCTGCCGCGCACCAATACCCGTCCACATCGCGTCGCGAACGCGGAATAACCTCGAACTCGGTCGCCGTCAGGCCAACTTTCTGAAAGCCAAATCCAAAAGTGTTGGCGGCGGCGGGAGTGCTCAGCGCCAATGCGGCGATTAACGCTCCGAAAATCTTTTGTTTCATCGTTAACATCATCCTGTATTACCTGATCTGAAGATAGGACTTCTCACCGTAGGAAACACCAATACTCACGCTCAATTCAGGTTGGTCATGTCAAGACGTGAGCGGGCGTCAGATATCAGGAAAACCTCGTGAACACCCGCCCTTGACGTAGTTTGCACGGCTTTCCAGCCGATTTCAAACCACATATTGCGAGCCGGGAAGAGTAAACTGGATACAGTCAGAGATTGCGTGTCGGGGAACCTTTCGGCGCGGCTTGGTGGACCGTCCCGCTCCGGCTCTGACCGCATCCCCATCCGGCGTTGACCCGACACCTGCTGTAACATAGCCAAACGTCCGGTCAGGGTATTGTGCGTTTCAGCCAGTTTTTTGCGAACTTCAGACAAATGTCCCGCAACTGTTTTGCGCAGCAGGCGGTTCGTCGTATAAAGTGGCATGTAATCAAAGAGATTTTAGACTGATCAGATCGCCAGGTGGCCTAACCAATGGACGTCGATATTTCACGAGTGCAAGTTTTGGCCAAGGCGTTGGAGCAGCAAACAGGTGATCCCCCGGCCGTGGATCGCGCGCTGGACAGCGCTGGGCTGTCCCGCTCTGACCTGGCACCTCCGACGACCCATTGTAGCATTCATAACGAAGCGCAGTTTGTGCGCTATGCCTGCGATATGGTCGGGGACGTAACGTTTGGCGCTCGGGCAGGGCTTGAATTCACATATTCGTCCAGCGTGACGGCCTATATCAGTAAATACTCGCGCGACCTGAAACAGGTCCTGGAAAACACAGCCCGCTTTCACGGCATCATTGATCCAGCGCTTGCCTTCAGCCTGAACATCTCGGGAAACGCGGCGACGCTTGAGGGGCGTTGGAAAGATCCCGGCTTTTCACGCTATCACCGCCGGACCGAGTTCCTTCTGTTCGCAGGCGTCGCCCGGATGCGCGCGCTGACGCAGGTCAACTTGCATCCGATCGAAGTACGGTTCCAGCACGAGGTCGGGCAACATGCCGTAAAATATGAAAAGATCGGCGGGTTTCCGGTAACCTTCGGTGCGGAGTGCCCCGAGATCATTCTGCCTCTGCCCTCTCTCGACTTGGCCGTGCCCACCTTTGACCCAAGTCTGCGGGCCCATCTTCTGGAATATGGCGAACGGTTGCTGGCTGATCGCAGTTCACCAAAGCTAAGGACATGCGGTAAGGTCGAGGGCCTGATCACGCGATCCCTGCCCGGTGGCATCATTCAGGCCGAAGAAGTAGCAGCAGAACTGGGGCTGAGCCCACGCACCCTGGCACGTCGTCTGGCTGATGAAGGCACCAGCTACCGCAGCATCGTGGATGACCTGCGCTGCGATCTGGCGCAGACGTTCATCAAGAACGGCATGAACCTGTCCGAGATTTCCTATGCTCTGGGCTATGCCGATCAGGCTGCGTTTTCGACAGCTTTCAAGCGTTGGACCGGACAGGCCCCCAGCAATTTCCGCAAACGCGTGGATCACCCGCTGTCTTCAGAGTGATGGTGGCCGGGGGTCATCAGCAAGTCACCTCGCCCCGGCCTGTCCCGTGAGTGGACATCTTGCATATAGAAGGCCCCACTCTTTGCACCTTGTGACTTCTCGCCAATTTGATCCGAGGTTCCGCCAACGTGAACATGCGTGTTGGCTTGTCTACACCATAGAAAAAGGCGCCCCGACCAGAGGCGCCTTTTTCAACATGTACCGAGCCTACTGATCCAGGAAGGATCGCAGTTTTCGCGACCGGCTGGGATGTTTCAGCTTGCGCAGCGCTTTCGCCTCGATCTGACGGATACGTTCGCGGGTCACGCTGAACTGCTGGCCGACCTCTTCCAGCGTATGGTCGGTGTTCATGCCGATACCAAAACGCATCCGCAGAACCCGCTCCTCACGCGGCGTAAGCGAGGCCAGAACGCGGGTCGTCGTTTCCTTGAGGTTCTCCTGAATGGCGCTGTCCAGCGGCAGCACAGCATTCTTGTCCTCGATAAAATCACCCAGTTGGCTGTCTTCCTCATCGCCAATCGGCGTCTCAAGGCTGATCGGCTCTTTGGCGATTTTCATCACCTTGCGCACCTTCTCAAGCGGCATCTGCAGCTTTTCAGCCAGTTCCTCCGGCGTCGGCTCGCGTCCGATTTCGTGCAGCATCTGGCGACCGGTCCGCACCAGCTTGTTGATCGTTTCGATCATATGAACCGGAATACGGATGGTGCGCGCCTGATCCGCGATAGACCGCGTGATCGCCTGACGGATCCACCATGTCGCATAGGTCGAGAACTTATAGCCACGGCGGTATTCGAACTTGTCCACCGCCTTCATCAGGCCGATGTTACCTTCCTGAATAAGATCAAGGAATTGCAGGCCGCGGTTCGTGTATTTTTTGGCGATTGAGATCACAAGACGCAGGTTGGCTTCGACCATTTCCTTCTTGGCCTGCCGGGCCTCTTTCTCGCCCTTCTGAACTTGCTGCACGATGCGGCGGAATTCAGGAATATCCAGACCCACATATTGCCCGACCTGAGCCATATCGTTGCGCAGTTCCTCAACCTTGTCGGTTGAGCGTTCGATGAACATCTGCCAGCCCCGGCCCGGCTTTTCCGCCATCTCGGACAGCCAGTTCGGGTCCAGTTCGCGGCCACGGTATGCGTCGATAAACTCGCGACGGTTGATACGGGCCTGGTCGGCCAGTTTCACCATCGCACTGTCCAGCGACATGACGCGGCGGTTGATGCCATAGAGCTGGTCAATCAGAGCTTCGATCCGGTTGTTGTGCAGGTGAAGCCCGTTCACCAGTTCCACAATCTCGGCGCGCAGTTTCTGATAGGTCTCTTCGTCTTTTTCGCTGAACGTGCCGTCTTCGTTCAGGGTGGCCGAAATCCGGCTGTCCTGCATTTCCGACAGCATTGCAAAATCGGTCGAGATTCGTTCCAGCGTGGTTAGAACCTGATCTTTCAGGGCAGCTTCCATCGCGGCCAGCGACATATTGGCCTGATCGTCTTCGTCATCGTCGTCGTCGTTGGCAATCGGATTGCCGTCGGCGTCCAGTTCCGGGCCAGTGTCTTTTTCCGGCTTCGCCGCCTGAACGGCCGAGGTGTCAACGACCGGCTCCTGCACGTCGCCATCTTCGTCCATCTGGTTGCCAAAGGTGGTTTCCAAATCGATGACATCGCGCAGCAGAATGTCTTCGGACAGCAATTCGTCGTGCCAGATGGTGATCGCCTGGAAGGTCAGAGGGCTTTCGCAGAGGCCCGCGATCATCGTGTTGCGACCCGCTTCGATCCGCTTGGCGATGGCAATCTCGCCCTCGCGGCTCAGCAGTTCGACCGATCCCATCTCGCGCAGATACATGCGCACGGGATCGTCGGTGCGATCCAGCTTTTCGGTCTGCCCGCTCGACAGCGCAACCTCACGGTTGGTGTCCGTGGTGACCAGTTCGGTCGAGCCTTTGTTCTCTTCTTCTTCGGCTTCTTCATCTTCGATGATGTTGATGCCCATCTCGGACAGCATCGACATCACGTCTTCGATCTGTTCCGAGCTCACCTGATCAGGCGGCAGCACCTGATTGAGCTGGTCGTATGTGATGTAGCCTTTCTCGCGGGCCTCGGCGATCATCTTCTTGACCTGGGCCTGGCTCATGTCCAGCGAGATTTCCTGTTCCTGCTCGTCGGATTTGCGGTCTTCGTTCGTATCCTTGGCGGCCATTCAATGCTCCTGCAGGGATGGGTGATTCGTTAGGTCCGAATCATTAGCGCGTAGAAGTGATTCGGCCACCCGTTTACCCGTTTTTCTTTTCCAGTGCCTTACGAAAACACCAGTTTACCGGCGTTTCCGCTCGAAATTGATACCAGACATGATGGCTTCAAACGCGTCTTTCTCGTCGCGGTTGATTCGCGCACCATTGTCGGCGATGTCGAAAACGGCCCTGTCCTCATTCTGGCTGCGGCTTGTACGGTTGCGCTCTTCGGCGGCTTGTGCCAGCCGGTATGTCAGCGCCTCATCGGCCAGATCAGACAACTCCTCCGCCGCTTCGGCAATCTCAGCATCCAACCCCCGGAGCGCTTTGATCTTTGCGAGTTCCTCGGCCAGCGTCATCTCGGCCTTTTCAACGTCGCCCGGTTTATACACACAGGGGATCACAGCGACATGGCGAAGGGCCAGCAGGTTTTCAAGGGGTTCAGGCCCCAAAACCTGCATGATGTGGTCTTGCAGGTTTTCAGGATCGTCGATCGCGTGCCGCAGGATCGCGCCGCGCAGCGCCGCGTGGTCGGGATCGTGGCACTCCATTTCTTCCAATTGGGTTTCGAATTGCACCACAACCTGCGGATTTAAAATGGCAATTGCCAGAATGGCCGCCTCACGCAGTTGGATATCCGCGTTCTCGGCCGAGGCCAGAAACGACGCCCGCGCGCCCGGTGTCGCAGGCTGCGCCTGCGGTTGCCACTTGCCACGCGGCTGCCATTGGCGATTTGACGATTGTCGCTGCGGGCGAAACAATTGCCAGCGCAAGTCCTTAATTTCCTGCCCGTAATGGGACCGGATTGAGGGATCGCGGATCAGCTTGATCTTCTCACGCAGCGACTTGTCCAAAGCCGCCTTGCGCTCGGGGCTGTCAAAGACCTTGCCGTCGGTCTCACGCTGCCACAGCAGCTTGACCATCGGTATCGCGCCTTCCAGCACCGCTTGTACCGCCCCCGGCCCTTCGGCGCGTAACAGGTCGTCAGGATCCTTGCCTTCGGGCATCAGGGCGAACCGCAGAGACTTGCCCGCCTCCAGCAGCGGCAGCGCCAGATCAACGGCCCGCATCGCGGCACGCAGGCCCGCCGTGTCGCCATCCAGCGCGATGATCGGCTCATCAGAAATACGCCAGAGCAGTTGCAACTGATGTTCGGTGATCGCCGTTCCCAAGGGTGCGACCGACGCACCAAACCCGGCCTCGGCCAGCGCGATCACATCCATATACCCTTCGGCCACGATCAACGGTTGCCCCTTCCCGGCCGCCTGCCGCGCGGGGCCGTGGTTATAGAGGCTGCGGCCTTTGTCGAACAGCTCGGTCTCGGGTGAGTTCAGGTATTTGGCGTTGTCATTGGGGTCCATCGCCCGACCACCAAACGCGATGCACCGCCCGCGCGGGTCGCGGATCGGGTACATGATCCGGTTGCGGAAGGTATCATAGGGCTTCTTGCCCTTGTTCGACGGCTTGGCCAGTCCGGCCCCGAGGATCAGATCCTCGGCCACGTTCTTGCCAGTCAGATGATCCCACAACGCCTGCCAGCCGTCGGGGGCAAAGCCGATCTCCCACCGATCCAGCGCCTCAGCATCCAAACCACGCCGGGTCAGGTAATCGCGCGCCGCTGCCCCTGCCCCGGTCTTCAATTGCAGACGGAAAAACTGCACCGCCTGCTCCATCACCTCGGCCAGTTGCGCACGGCGGTCTTGTTTTTCCTGCGCCTTGGGGTCGCGCGCGGGCATCGGCATCCCGGCCTCGCGCGCCAGAATCTCGACCGCTTCGATGAACGAGACATTCTCGGTCTCTTTCACGAAACTGATCGCGTCGCCTTTGGCATGGCAGCCGAAACAGTAGTAAAATCCCTTTTGGTCATCGACATGGAACGAGGCCGTCTTTTCGTGGTGAAACGGGCACGGTGCCCACATATCGCCCTTGCCCTGATTGGATTTACGCTGGTCCCACATGACCTTGCGCCCGACAACCTGAGACAGGCTGAGGCGCGTGCGCAGTTCATCCAGAAATCCGGGGGGCAGCGACATATCAGTTGTTGAGGTTGTTTTTTAGGGCCTGAATCTGATCCCAGTTATCGACGCACTGCTGATACAGCACGCCGCCAAAATCCGTCTTGCGCAGGTCCCGCCGTTTTTGCTCATACACCCAAGACGTCAATTGCGGGATCGCCGCACTGTAATTGGACGGCCATGCGGGATTGCCAGAGGCGATTGTCGCCGCAACATCCGCCTCTTTGACCCGATCCAGTCGCGCCTTCTGAATCGCACGAACGACGTCAGCCTGATAGCTGCAGCTTTCCTCTTTGGTTTCCTGCGCAAAGGCGGGTGTCGACAGAAGGATCAAGGCAAGCAATGGGCGAAACATGGCGCGGCTCCGGAATCAGTTGAGTTCCGTTGATCCTACCCGCGCGACGCAACACCTTCCATCGCCCTTTTCAGATCATGCACCAATGTTTCAGCCATCGACCGGAACACCATGATCTGGAATGCACCTTCTCCGACACGTGTGACCGAGGCGGTCATGTGAAACAGCAAAGTCCTCGCCGTGTGGCCACGTTTGAACTGCGCGGGCCGCATATCAAGAGGGACAAGCCGCGCCAGAACGTCCTCGGCCCCGGCCCCCTGCAGCCGCACGATGGTCCACGCGTCGGACTGATCCACAATCGCCGCATGGTCTCGCAGCGCCGCATCCGGTTCCGGCCCCATCAGCAGCGCCTGCGCATAACCGAACCAGACCGCCCGCGCGCCCGCCTTACCTGTTGCCCTGTTGGCCGCCGGATAGGTGATCCCATGCGCGACCTTCATTGCATCGGACACCGCCTTTTGCTTGCCTTTGAAAGGCGAGATCGAATGGATCGCGCCCACGTCTTCTTCGCTGAGCGCCACCGAACCGACTGTCAGCGGCAGCAATCCGTTGCAGGGGGTTATCGCAATCAGCTTATCCACGCACACGCCCTCCTTCGGGGTCAAAAAAGGCCGGATTCACCACTTCGCACAGGGTCGTCACGCCGCGCAGGTGATCGACCATCTTCACGATTTCCCCGTACCTGTCCGGCCCGTCCGCAAGGAAACCCAGCCCCAGCATCGACTGCAACGTCGGCGAATAGCAGACCGAGGTCAGATAGCCCTGATCATTGGTGCGCACCGGCTCGGCTTCCTCGTCATATAGATGCGCACCGGCCAGTAACTCCTTGCTTTCCCCGATGGGTTTCAGCCCGACCAAGCGTTCGCGCCCGTCCTCTTCCAGCCCGGGACGTTCAGACATGGTCTTGCCGATACAGTCTTTCTTCTGCGACACCATCCGCCCCATGCCGATATCATACGCGGTTGTCCGACCATGGATTTCGGAATGCGTGATAAAGCCCTTCTCGATGCGCAGAACGTTCAGTGCCTCCATCCCGTAAAGACCTCCGCCCAGCGCCTCGGCCCGTTCGGTCAGAATATCGAACACGCTCGCGCCATAGCGCGCGGGCACGGCGATCTCATAGGCATGCTCGCCCGAAAATGAAATCCTGAACAAACGCCCCGGAACGCCCAGCACCGAGACCGGCCCACAGGCCATGAACGGCCAGTTGTCATCATCCAGCGGGGTATCCAACAAGCCGTTCAACACCTCGCGCGATTTCGGCCCAGCCACAGCGAATTGCGCCCATTGCTCGGTCACCGAGGTGAACGAGACATCCAGATCGGGGCGCAGGCCCTGATGCACGAACTCCAGATGTTTCATCACCTCGCCCGCCGCAGCGGTGGTCGTGGTCATCAGGTAATGCGTCTCGCCCAGCCGTGCGGTGGTGCCGTCATCCATGACGAACCCATCCTCGCGCAGCATCAGGCCATACCGCGCGAGACCAACTTTGAGGGTCGAGAACATGTTCGTGTAGACGAAATCCAGAAACGCGCCCGCATCCGGCCCCTGAATGTCGATCTTGCCAAGCGTCGACACATCGCAGACCCCGACGGCCTGACGCACCATGTTGACCTCACGATCACAGGATTGCCGCCAGTTGGTTTCCCCGTCCTGTGGGAAATAGCTGGGCCGGTACCACAAACCCGCCTCAATCAACGGAGCCTTCCGCGCCACGGTTGCCTTATGCGATGTGGTAAACCGCTGAGGTTTGAACCCCTTTCCTTCCGCACCAGCGCCCAGCGCCGCAATGGCAATCGGGGAATATGGCGGGCGGAACGTGGTGGTCCCGGTCTCGGGTATCCCCCGTCCGGTGGCATCGGCCAAAATGGCCAGCGCCGCCACGTTCGAGTTCTTGCCCTGATCGGTCGCCATACCTTGCGTGGTGTAACGCTTCATGTGCTCGACGGACCGGAAGTTCTCCGTCGCCGCCTGCTTGACGTCTTTAACCGTCACATCGTTCTGGAAATCCAGCCAGGCGCGCCCCTTGCCGGGAACAGCCCAAAGCTGAGTAATCTCATAGGGCGTATCCTCGGCCTGCGGAAGAACGGTCTTAGGCGCTTTCAAACCCAGATCAGCCAGTACGCTTTCAGCCGCCTCAACCCCTTCCCGCAGGCAGGACGCGGTCGAGAATGCGCCGTTGCAAGCCCCTGCCGTCACCATGCCCGGAACAGCGCCGGGAGTTGGCACAAAGCCTTCGATCTCACGCTTCCAAGTCGGGCGGCCATTCATGTGACAGGTCAGGTGGACCGAGGGATTCCACCCGCCGGTCATCGCCAGACAATCCGATTGAATACGTTCTTCGCCGCTTGGACGCCGCACCGTGATCGATTCCAGCCCCTTGCGACCGGAACTGCCACAGACCTGAGCACCGCGCAGCACTTCGTACTCATCAGACAAAGGCGCATCATGGCGGCTGTCAATCACTGCGGCGACATGCACACCGGCGTCCAGCAAATCCCGCGCGGTCCGGTGAATGTCATTGGTGTTGCCAAAGATCGTCACATTCCGCCCCGGGCTGACGCCCCAACGGTTCAGATAGGCCCGCACGGCCCCGGCCGTCATGATCCCCGGACGGTCATTGTCGCGGAAGGCGACCGGGCGTTCCAGCGCGCCTGCGGCCAGAACGGATCGCTTCGCCACAATCCGCCAATACGTTTCCAGCGGCGCCCCATTCGGGCGGCGATCTGAATGATGCAACACCCGCTCCAGCACCGCATAGGTGCTCTGATCATAGACACCCGCGACCGTGGTGCGGGTCATCAGACGCACATTGTCCATGCCGCTGAGTTCCGCCAGAACCTCATCCGCCCAGACAGGACCCGGCTTGCCATCAACCTCAAAGGTCTCCGCCAACAACCGTCCGCCCATCCGCGCGTTTTCATCCGCCAGTATGACACCCGCCCCGGCGCGCGCGGCGGTCAGTGCGGCCATCAACCCCGCAGGCCCGGCACCAATGACCAACAGATCACAGAAGGTATAGGCGCTTTCGTACTTGTCGGCATTATCTTCGCCGGACAACGCGCCCAGCCCGGCGGCGCGGCGGATCACAGGTTCATAAAGCTTTTCCCAAAAGCTTTTGGGCCACATGAAGGTCTTATAATAAAACCCCGCGCCCAGAAACGGCGCGGCCAGATCATTGACCGCCATCAGGTCAAACCCAAGGCTGGGCCAGCGGTTCTGGCTGCGCGCCTCAAGCCCAGGGTAAATCTCCTGCATGGTGGCACGCACATTGGGCTCTTGCGCCGCCCCGTGGCCGACCGTCACCAATGCGTTGGGTTCCTCACTGCCCGCCGTCAGCACCCCGCGCGGGCGGTGATATTTGAACGACCGCCCGAAAAGCCGAACGCCATTGGCCAACAGAGCCGAGGCCACTGTGTCGCCCTGAAACCCTTCATAACCGACGCCATCAAACACAAACGGCACTGTTTGCGTCCGATCAATAAGCCCCTTGCCCGCGACTCTCATGCCTGCACCTCAGACGCCAGTTGCGAGCCCAACATCTCATGCGTAACCGTATCGCGCGTCACGACGATCCAAGCGCCGCAGCCACCTTCGTGATACCAAAGCTCCCGCGTCGCGCCCGCCGGATTGTCTCGCAGATAGACAAAATCGTCCCAAGACTCAGCCCCGGCATCCGGGGCGGGACGGTCCAGATCGACGGCCGCACCACGACAATAAAACTCGCGCCGGTCGCGTTCACCACAATAAGGACAGGTAATCCTCATACCCGCATCCCCTGCTTCATCTTTTCAAAAATACTCAAATCCAACATCGCCACCCTCAATGCAGATTGTGTTGAGAGCCCTTGCCCTCTTCATCAATAATCCCGCGCCCGGTGCGGAAGCGATCCAGACGGAACCCGGTCGCGTTCTCATAGTACCGATCCGTCGCGATCAGATGCGCAAACACGTTGCCCGAACCCGGTACCGCCTTGAACCCACCATAGTTCCAGCCGCAATTCAGATAGAGCCCGTCGATATCCGTGCGATCAATGATCGGAGAGCCATCCGGCGACATATCCATGATCCCGCCCCAGGATCGCAGCACCCGCGCCTTGCCGATCATTGGCATAAGGGCGACCCCGGCCTCCATCACGCTTTCCACCGTGGGCAGGTTTCCCCGCGCCGCGTAAGAGGCGTAGAAATCCAGATCGCCGCCAAACACCAACCCGCCCTTATCCGATTGGCTGATATAGAAATGCCCCATGCCAAAGGTCACCACATGGTCGATGCAGCGCTTCAAGCCTTCGGTTACAAAGGCCTGCAACACATGACTTTCAATCGGCAGCCGCATTCCGGCCATTGCCGCCACCTGCCCGGATCGGCCTGCGGTAACCATGGCCACTTTCTTCGCCCGGATCGGCCCGCGTGAGGTCTGCACACCCCGCACGGTACCATTCTCGATATCGATGCCAGTGACTTCGCAATTCTGGATCAGATCCACGCCACGTTGATCCGCGCCGCGCGCATAGCCCCACGCCACCGCATCGTGCCGCGCTGTCCCGCCGCGCGGATGATAAAGCCCGCCATACAGCGGAAAGCGCAGATCGTCATAGTTCAGATAGGGCAGCATCTCACGCAACTGATCGCGGCTCAACAGGATCGCGTCATCGCCCTGGCTGATCATCATATTGCCCCGCCGCGCGGCTGCATCGCGTTGCCCGTCCGAGTGGAACAGGTTGATGATCCCGCGCTGCGAGTGCATCACGTTGTAGTTCAGGTCCTCCTCAAGACCCTCCCACAGTTTCAGCGAATGCGAATAGAACTCGGAATTGCCCTGCAGGAAATAATTGGCCCGCACAATCGTCGTGTTGCGCCCGACATTGCCTCCGCCAATATAGCCTTTCTCCAACACCGCAACATTGGTCAGACCATGTTCCTTGGCCAGATAATACGCCGTGCTCAACCCATGACCGCCGCCGCCGATGATGACGATGTCATACTCGGGCTTCGGCGCAGGATCGCGCCAATGAGGGGTCCATCCCTTGTTGCCGGTCAGTCCTTCTCTGAGAACCCGAAACCCGGAAAACCGCATTCGCCCCTCCTTGCGCTGCGCTGGAACCTGCTCCAGTCAAATCAGAGGTACCCGGACGCAAACCCGATGCCGCCTCTGATTTCGACAAGAACTTGCCACACAGCGACACATAAAGAAGGCGTGACGACATCGCCACGCCTTCCATTGCTTCTCCTGCCATTCTGGCGCGGCGTTTACAGCCCCTTGGCGCGATAGCTTTTTGAGACGCGATCAATCGCCACGATATAGGCCGCGGTGCGCAGATCATCCACATCCGCACGGTCATGCCAGACCTCGCTCATCGACTGATAGGCGATCCGCATCGTATCATCGAGGCCCGAACGCACCAGCTCAAGCTCATCCGCACCCTTGAGATACTTGGCCTTGAAGTCCGGTGACATTGACCAAGCGTCGCCCAGATAACGATCCAGACGCTCCAGTTCGCTGACGATCAACTCATGGCGCGCCTCTTCCTGACGGCGCTGCATCCGGCCAAAGCGGATATGGCTGAGGTTCTTGACCCACTCGAAATACGAGACCGTCACACCGCCGGCGTTGGCATACATATCCGGGATGATCACGGTGCCCTTCTTGCGCAGGATCTCATCCGCACCTGCCGTCACCGGACCGTTCGCAGCCTCGATGATCAGCGGGGCCTTGATGCGCTCGGCATTCGACAGGTTGATCACACCTTCCAGGGCCGCCGGGATCAGAATATCGCATTCTTCTTCCAGAACTGCAGCACCTTCTGCCGTATGCGTTGCATCCGGGTAGTCCTTGACGCCCCCATGCTTGACGATCCACTGGCGCACAGCCTCAACATCGATGCCGTCAGGGTTGTACAGCGCCCCGTCCCATTCGATGACGCCCACAACGCGCGCGCCGTCTTCCTCGCTCAGGAACTTGGCGGCGTGGTACCCCACATTCCCCAGCCCCTGCACGATGACCCGCTTTCCGTCCAGAGAACCGGACATCCCGGCCTTCTTGACGTCCTCTGGATGGCGGAAAAACTCGCGCAGTGCATATTGCACGCCGCGCCCTGTCGCCTCGACACGGCCCGAGATGCCACCGGCATTCAGCGGCTTGCCCGTCACACAGGCGCGCGCGTTGATATCCCGGGTGTTCATCCGCGCGTACTGGTCGGCCATCCAGGCCATCTCGCGCTCTCCCGTCCCCATATCCGGGGCGGGCACGTTCTGAGACGGGTTGATCAGGTCGCGCTTGGCCAGTTCATAGGCGAACCGGCGGGTGATCTGTTCCATCTCATGTTCTTCGTATTGGCGGGGATCAATGCACAGCCCCCCTTTCGAGCCGCCAAAAGGTGCCTCGACCAGCGCACATTTATAGGTCATCAGCGCCGCCAGCGCCTCAACCTCGTCCTGGTTCACTGCCAGCGCATAGCGGATTCCGCCTTTCACCGGCTCCATGTGTTCTGAATGGACTGAACGGTATCCGGTGAACGTTTGGATCTTTCCGCGCAACCGAACACCAAAGCGCACGGTATAAGTGGCATTACAAACCCGGATCTTTTCCTCCAGCCCGGGCGGCAAATCCATCAGGGACGCCGCCCTGTTGAACATCAGATCAACACTTTCGCGAAAGCTGGGTTCTTTAATGCCGGTCATACAATCCTCCGTGCCACTTAATGACGAACTCCATGGCGTTTTGTCGCACCACTGAACGCGGGCTGCAATCACCAACTGCACTTTTTTTCATCATTTTATGAACGACGGATGTAGGGGGCCGAGCTGAGTCGTCCTCATTGGTCGAATTCGCGACTATTGTTCCCAATGCGACGACAGATCGCCTGCAGACGCCCGAATTATAGCGCAGATTCACCTAAACCGGCCAAAACCAAGCCAATTTCGCCCAATTCCCGCCACGTTTAAAAATTAACCTTATTATGTAGTTTTTTCCATGGCGGCTTTACTCGGCCTGCTCAGCGGAGTCTTCGAAATGAAAACACACCTGCATAATAAAGGCGGCTGCTCGCCTACATACAAGTCTATTAGTCTACGGCGATTTGCTGAAAAAGAAGATGGGACTTTCACGATCTTTGTTCTGATCGGGTTTCTTGCAATGCTTGCTGTCACAGGCATTGGCGTTGATCTGATGAAGTTCGAACGTGATCGTGCAACCCTTCAGTCCACTCTTGACCGGGCGGTTTTGGCCGCCGCGGACCTGGACCAGACGGAATCGCCTAAAACAGTTGTTGAGTCTTACCTGGACAAGGCTGGGCTTCTTGAAAAGCTCAAGGATGTGAAGGTCGAAGACAGCTTTGGGTCAAGAAAGGTTCTGGCAACGGCTGAATCTGTTATCCCGACCAACTTCATGAGCTATTATGGCATCCTCGATATGACGGCCACGGCGACCAGCGCCGCCGAAGAATCGATCGGTGCTGTTGAA
Organism: Ruegeria sp. K11; assembly: GCF_056531905.1. NCBI lineage: Bacteria > Pseudomonadati > Pseudomonadota > Alphaproteobacteria > Rhodobacterales > Roseobacteraceae > Ruegeria > Ruegeria sp. K11. The sequence goes on along the minus strand of NZ_JBQFMP010000001.1, from coordinate 56,185 downwards.
ATCTCGCTGGTTCTGGACATTTCCGGTTCGATGAGATGGGCTTCGGCGGATCGCACAAAATCCAAGATCGAAGTTCTGAAGAAATCGGCATCCGACTTTGTCAGACTCATGCTGGACAAAGAAGGTGAGTCGCAGATTTCGATCTCGGTTATCCCTTATGCAACGCAGGTCAATGCGGGTGAAACCCTGTTGAACAAGTTCAATGATGTCACCAGCGAGCATAACTACTCGCATTGCGTGAACTTCATCCCGGAACAATACAGCGATTCGGATCTGGAGCGTAATGACCGGTTGGAGCGCACCGCGCATTTCGACCCCTTTACCTATTCCGAGGGTACCATCGATACTCCGGTATGCCCTGTTCGCCCCGGAAGTGCGATTACGCCTTTGACCGACAACATGGACAAGCTGTTGGCGGAAATCGGAAAAATGACTCCGAAGGGCAATACGTCGATCGATGTTGGGATGAAATGGGGTGTCGCCCTACTGGACCCCAGCATGCGCGGGATTGTCAAAGACCTGTCGGCGGAAGAAGACCTGCCCTACTCGCCTAAGAAGATCGTTCCGGCGAAATTTGCCGATCGTCCGTCCAACTATGGCGGAGACGTTCTGAAAATCGCAATCGTGATGACCGACGGCCAGAATACGGATCAGTTCATGCTGAACCCGTCACTGCGGGAAGGGTATTCCGACGTCTGGTACAATGCGGACTCGGGTGCCAACCGGTATTGGTACGACTACTATACCGGGCGCTATCACATTGTTTCTGGTGACTATTCTGTGTTCCACTCGGAAGGCAACCCGCATAAGTTCATCTGGCCGCAGCAAGGCCGGGGCGTGAATCAGGTTTGGAATGACCATCCCTATGGCAGCCCCAATCCGGAAACCGCCTCGAACCAAGAGCCCGGGACTGCAATTCGCCTGACATATCCCGAGCTTCTGAACCGCGCGTCACTCGAATGGATTGCCGAGTATAACTACCATTGGCAACCCAGCGCGCAGGCGGAATGGACTGACAAGGCCTATGCGAAGGTTGAAACTGCTGCCAAGAACCAGCACACCAAGCATGTCTGTGATGCCGCAAAAGACCAGGGCATCATCGTGTACGGTATCGCATTCGAGGCACCCAGAGCCGGCTATCGAACCATCAAAAACTGTGCGAGCTCTGCCAGCCACGTATATGACGTGAATGGCCTGGACCTTGAAGACGCCTTTGCATCGATCGCTTCGTCAATCCGCAAACTGAGGCTGACACAATGATACTCAAAGCCCTGTCAAAACTACGGCGCTTCAGAAAATCGGAAAAAGGAAGCGTAACGGTCGAGTTCTGTCTCCTTTTCCCGGGCTTCATGTTCCTGGTGCTTGGCGGGATTGAGCTGTCATTGGTGACGATGCAACAAGCCATGTTGGAGCGCGCGGTCGATTTGACCGTGCGCGACATCCGCCTGGGAACAGGTACCAACCCGCAGCATGACGACTTGAAAGACGCCATTTGCCTGCGGGCGAACTTCATCAAGGAATGCAATGATAACCTGCGTCTTGAGATGATCCGTCAGGATGCATTTACCGGTATTGTGCTAAGCACGACCCCGGATTGCACGGACAAGTCGGAAGAGGTGAAACCGGTTCTCAATTTCACCAACGGTCAGGAAAACGAACTGATGATCCTGCGGGCCTGCGCCCGTATCGATCCTGTCTTCCCAACCTCGACAATCGGTCAGGCCCTTGTGGATGACACCGGGCAATACGCTCTGACGGCGACCACCGCATTTGTTCAGGAGCCTATCTAAGATCATGAAACTGAATGCAAACCCCTTCAAACGCCTGAAAGCGTTCAAAGAGGACGAAAGTGGCGTCCTGACTGTCGAAGCCATTCTGATCCTGCCCATGCTGCTTTGGACCATGATGGCAACCTTTACCTTTTTCGAAGGGTTCCGTCAGAGCTCCTCGAACCTCAAGGCGGCCTATACGGTCAGCGATCTGGTCTCGCGAGAAACGCAAACAATTACTGATACCTATGTCGATTCCCTGCAATTGCTGATGCAAACCATGGTAAATAATGGCACACCGATCAGCCTGCGGCTGACATTGATCGCCTTTGACGCCCAAGACGACCGCCACTACGTGCGTTGGTCCACTGCGCGCGGCTTCGCGAACGAGTGGGATAATGGCAATATCGATCAGTTGCGATCCAAACTGCCGCCAATGCCCAATCAGGACACGTTGATTATCGTCGAGACATCGAACCGATATGATCCGATTTTTGCGGCGGGCATTCCCTACTCAGTCACTTTTGAGAACTTTGTTTTCACGCGTCCTCGCTTCACAAACGAGATCGACGGAGCCGTCTGAGCCTAGCTTCGTTCGCTAAGCATCGCTGTCAGCACCTCTGACATGAACTTGGTTTCGGCGGCCGCTGTCATGCCGCCGATTCCGACGCGATGGCCGAACCTCCACCACAGGCCCGGAGCCCAATACCGCGCATAGGGCCCTTTCGTGCGGACCAGGAAACCATTGGATGGTTTGAAGGCGAACACGCCGCGGTCCACCGACTCGATATCCTCCACCGAACAGATCACCTGACCCGAACGCGTGCGCAACTCGGATTGGGTCAGTTCGATTACATCTTCGGTCGCGGTCCACATGCGGTGCGACAACCAGAGGGCCCCTGCCCCGACGATCAGCAGGAAAATCTGCCATTCCGGCTCAGGCGGGGACGCCAGCGCGACGTAAACCACCAATGCGCCAACGCAAATCAGCATGCCAACTCCAAGCCAGCGCCGTGGGGTCGAGGCGCCTACCGTGGCCAGAACGTCTTGTTGCATGTCTTCCTCCTGCCTGTGCGCCCTGTCTATCCGCAACATCGGGCAAGGAACAAGCACCTCTGAGCACCGATGCACAGACCCGGTGTTTCTGCGCGAATTGAACCCATGGGGGCGAAGGCTAAGTTCCAGTCAGCAAATCAGGAGGCTCCCATGTCCCTCAGATCCACATTGGAAACGCGCAAGGCCGTGCCCACGATGGAAGGTGCCGGAGTAAAACTGCACCGGGCCTTCGGGTTTCAGGACCCGTCCGAGTTGGATCCGTTCCTGCTGTTTGACGATTTTCGAAATGAACGGCCGGAAGATTATCAGGCGGGGTTTCCCTGGCATCCGCATCGCGGCATCGAGACCATCACCTATGTGCTGTCCGGCACTGTGGATCACAGCGACTCGCTGGGCAATCACGGGACTTTGGGTGCCGGGGACGTGCAGTGGATGACCGCCGGATCTGGTATCCTGCATCAGGAAATGCCCAAAGGTGCGGCGACCGGCCAGATGCATGGCTTTCAGCTGTGGGGGAATTTGCCCTCTGCCCACAAGATGACCGCGCCGCGCTATCAGGATGTTCAAAGCACGGAAATCCCCGAGATCACGGATGATGACGGCACAATCGTTCGGGTCATTGTGGGTGAGTTCTGGGGCAAGACAGGGCCCGTTGATGGAATTGCCGCTGATCCACAGTATCTCGACATCCATATCCCGGCGGGCGTCAGAAAAACCTTTCGCATCGACACGTATCGCCGCGCGTTTGCTTATGTTTTCGAAGGTCAGGCGGCCTTTGCGGATGCGTCGCAACCCACAGGGGTCCTGTTGGAAAAAGAGGTGGCGGGGCAAGAGGTGAACATCCGCGACATGTCCGGCGACAGAACCCTCGTCCGGTTCGGCACGGGCGATGAGATCACGGTTCAGGCAGGCCCCGAAGGCGTCCGGTTCCTGCTGATATCAGGCGCACCGATCAATGAACCTGTGGCATGGCATGGCCCGATCGTCATGAACACGCAGGCCGAGCTGCAGCAAGCATTCAAAGAACTTCGCAACGGAACATTCATTCGGCCCGCCCACTGACCTGATCGGCGAGGCTCAGCCCGAAACGGCCTTGCGCACCATGTCCCAATAGACCTGCTCGACCTCGTCCAGCGACAACCGTCCGCCCGCACGGTACCACGTCATCACGCCGTTCAGCATCGCAATGACCGCCAGCGTGGTGATCTTGGTGTCGGAAACCGAGAATTCTCCGCGTGCCTGTCCGGTTTGCAGGATCGCCTCCAGCGCGTTTTCATAGCGGCGGCGCAGGGCCTCGATATCCGCGAAATTCTCGGGCGTCAGGTTGCGCAGTTCCATATAGGCGATGAAAACCTCATCCGGGCGCTGCAGGTGAAAGCGGATGTGAAAGCTGACGAACTGGCGGAGCGCGGCCTCGGGGTGGTCGGGCGTGTCCAGCGCGTCATAGGCTGTCATCAGGTCCTGCATATGTTCGCGCATCAGGTGATACAGCAGGCTTTGCTTGTCCGGCGTGTAGTTGTAAAGCGCCCCGGCCTGCACGCCCACGTCCTTGGCAATCTGGCGCATCGACACCGCAGCGTACCCATGCCGCGCAAACAGGCTAAGCGCCGCTTTGCGGATACGGGGGCCGGTGATATCAGAATGGGAACCTTGAGTACGCGCCATGGCGTCACGATATATGAACAATCGTTCATATAGAAGCCCCGCTTGATCCGGGCCAGCAAAAGGTGCATCACAGTCACCATAGCGCAACCGAAAGATGCCCGATGAAACCGTTGCCTTTGATCGTTCTGATGATTGCCTGTGCCGGCTGCGCCGACATCCCCGAGCTTGAGGGACGCGAGGCGGCATCGCTGCGCAAGGCCCCCTACCCGCGTCTGATCCCGCTGGATGAAACGCTTGGCGCGCCCGTTGATCCCATCAATGAGGCTGCGGAAGTCGAGGAAGAGCTGACGGCACGCGCCGAGGCCCTGACAAAACGAGCCGAAGCATTGCAGAACGCACAAACCAACTAGGGTTTCGCCACTAATCTCTGCCGTTCATGTGATCTGCGGCGCGACTCGGATTGCGCCCCTGCGCCGAACCCGCTAAGGCAGCCGACAAAGGACATGATGGTGCTGCGTGTAGCACATTCGAGCGGAAAGGACCCCACGGGATGACACAGGCGCTGCGGCTTGGAATTGCAGGTTTGGGCACCGTTGGCGTGGGTGTCGTCAAGATCGTCCGCCGTCACGCAGACTTGCTGCAGGCTCGTACCGGTCGCCCTATCGAAATCACCGCTGTTTCTGCACGGGACGCAAGCAAGGATCGGGGTGTTTCGCTGACCGATTACGCTTGGGAAACCGATCCGGTTGCCCTGGCCAGCCGCGATGACATCGATGTTTTTGTCGAACTTATGGGCGGCGAAAACGGCCCGGCCAAGGCCTCGGTCGAGGCGGCGTTGGCCAGTGGCAAGGATGTTGTCACCGCCAACAAGGCGCTGCTGGCCATTCACGGTCAGGAACTGGCCGAAAAAGCCGAAGCTTCCGATCGCGTGATCCGGTTCGAGGCCGCTGTGGCCGGGGGCATCCCGGTCATCAAATCCCTGACCGAAGGGCTGGCAGGCAATGAAATCACGCGCGTCATGGGCGTCATGAACGGCACCTGCAACTACATTCTGACACGGATGCAGTCGCAGGAACTTGGATATAACGCCCTGTTCAAGGAATGTGCGCAGTTGGGCTATCTTGAGGCTGACCCGAACCTCGATGTCGGCGGTATCGATGCGGCGCACAAGCTGGCGCTGCTGTCTTCCATCGCGTTTGGCACCAAACCCAATTTCGACGGGATCGAGATCGAGGGCATTCAGCAGATCAGCCTGGACGATATCCATCAGGCTGCCGACATGGGCTATCGCATCAAGCTGCTGGGCGTGGCACAGCGCACGGCTCGTGGCCTTGAACAACGGATGCAGCCTTGCCTGGTGCCCAGTGACTCGCCGCTGGGTCAACTGGAAGGCGGCACCAACATGGTTGTGCTGGATGGCGATGCGGTCGAACAGATCGTGCTGCGCGGGCCCGGTGCGGGCGAAGGACCAACAGCCAGCGCCGTGATGGGCGATGTCTGCGATCTGGCACGTGGGCTGCAAATCCCGACATTTGGCCGCCCCGCGGCATCGCTGGAAGAGGCGAAGCCTGCCGTCACCGGCCTGCCCGCGCCCTATTATCTGCGTCTTGGTCTGCTGGACAAACCCGGAGCGTTGGCCAAGGTGGCCGCGATTTTGGGAGATTCTGGCGTATCGATCGACCGGATGCGACAATACGGCCATTCCGAGAGCACCGCCCCTGTGCTGATCGTGACCCACAAAACCACCCGCACAACACTGGACCATGCACTTGAGGGCTTGCGCGCCACGGATGTGGTGGCCGGAGCGCCCGTCGCGCTTCGCATCGAGCAGGTTTGACCCCTTGCGGGCAGCGCGCCGCGCAGGCTATGCCGGATAAAACGTCAGAACTGACCAAAGGATTACGGGACATGAACGCCGCCAAGACCGATTTTAACGACCGCCTGCTGTCTTTGGGCCTGGCCCGGGTGGCTGAACAGGCTGCACTGGCCTCGGCCTCGCTGGTGGGGCGCGGAGACGAGAAAGCCGCAGATCAGGCCGCAGTCAACGCGATGCGCGAACAACTGAACCTGCTGGATATCGCAGGCGTGGTCGTCATCGGGGAAGGTGAGCGCGACGAAGCCCCGATGTTGTTCATCGGCGAAGAGGTCGGCACCGGTGAGGGCCCCGGCGTGGATATCGCGTTGGACCCGCTGGAAGGCACCACGCTGACCGCCAAGGATATGCCCAACGCGCTGACCGTGATCGCCATGGGCCCGCGAGGATCCATGCTGCATGCGCCGGACGTATATATGGACAAGCTGGCCGTTGGGCCGGGTTACCCGGAAAACGTCGTCAATCTGGACATGACCCCGCGCGAACGCGTCGAGGCGCTGGCCAAGGCCAAAGGCTGCGATCCTGCCGATATCACCGTCTGCATTCTGGAACGTCCGCGCCACGAGGCGATGATCGCCGAGGTGCGCGAGACCGGTGCCTCGATCCGTCTGATCACCGATGGCGACGTGGCCGGTGTCATGCACTGTGCCGAAAGCGAAGTGACCGGCATCGACATGTATATGGGTCAGGGCGGTGCACCTGAGGGCGTGCTGGCGGCTGCGGCTCTGAAATGCATGGGTGGCCAGATCTTTGGCCGGCTGTTGTTCCGCAATGATGACGAGCGCGGCCGCGCCACCAAGGCAGGCATCACCGATCTGGACCGCGTTTACGCGCGCGACGAGATGGTGACAGCCGATGTGATCTTTGCCGCCACTGGCGTGACCGGAGGCTCGCTGCTGCCGCGCATCAAGCGGGAACCGGGCTGGGTCGAGACGACGACGTTGTTGATGCGGTCCAAGACAGGCTCGGTCCGGCGCATGTCCTACCGCACGCCGATGTGGTCGCATACCGACGCATAGCGGCTTGCGCCGCTGCCTTCGGCGAGAGTATTTGTAAAAAGATGAAGAGGCCGGGTCCGGATGGGTCCGGCCTTGATGCATGAGGTGAGATGTGGCGTTTCTGGGTATTGAGCAATCGTTGAGCGGGCGGCGCTGGGTTGGACCGGGGGTCGAGGTCGAGCGGGCAACGGAGATGATGGCGCAGCAGACCGATTTACCCCGTGCGGTCTGTCAGGTTCTTGCGCGGCGCGGTGTCCCGGCGATGGAGGCCGCGGGGTTTCTGGAGCCCAAGCTGAAAGAACTGCTGCCTGACCCGCGCGCATTGCGGGATATGGAAGTTGCTGCGGCCCGGTTTCTGGAAGCTGTGCGCAAACGGCAGAAAATCGCGGTGTTTGCGGATTATGACGTGGATGGCGGATCTTCGGCGGCGCTGTTGTTGGTGTGGCTGCGCCAGATGGGATCGCCCGCAACGCTCTACGTGCCCGATCGGATAGATGAGGGCTATGGGCCCAATGTGCCCGCCATGCAGGAACTGGCGGAAAGCCATGATCTGATCATCTGCGTGGATTGCGGAACGCTGAGTCACAAACCCATTGCTGCGGCCAAGGGTTCGGATGTGATCGTGCTGGATCACCATCTGGGCGGGGAAACCCTGCCGGATTGCGTGGCCGTGGTGAACCCGAACCGGCAGGATGAAAGCGGCGATCTGGGCTATCTCTGTGCCGCTGCGGTGGTGTTTCTGATGCTGGTCGAGGCCGGGCGGCAACTGCGCGAGGCCGGGGCCAAGGGGCCGGACCTGATCCCTCTGCTGGATCTGGTGGCTTTGGCCACGGTTGCGGATGTGGCCCCATTGATCGAGGCCAATCGCGCGCTTGTCCGGCAGGGTCTGAAGGTGATGGCGCAGAGACAACGACCCGGTCTTGTCGCGCTGTCAGATGTGGCCCGCATGGATACGGCACCGAACAGTTATCATCTGGGGTTTTTACTGGGTCCACGTGTCAATGCAGGCGGGCGGATTGGTCAGGCCGATCTGGGCGCGCGACTGTTGAGCACGGGATCGGTCAGCGAGGCTGAAGCGCTTTCTGAGCGATTGGACGCGTTGAACACGGAACGGCGCGAGATCGAGAATGCCGTGCGCGCCTCAGCCATGGCGCAGGCAGAAGAACGGGGGCTCGATGCGCCTTTGGTCTGGGCAGCCGACGAGGGCTGGCATCCCGGTGTCGTCGGGATCGTTGCGTCGCGCCTCAAGGAAGCGGCGAACCGGCCCGCCATTGTGATCGGGTTTGATGGTAACGAGGGCAAGGGGTCTGGCCGGTCGGTGTCGGGTGTTGATCTTGGCGCGTCGATTCATCGCCTGGCCTCAGAGGGGCTGTTGGTCAAGGGCGGCGGGCATAAGATGGCGGCCGGCCTGACTGTTATGCGCGATCAACTGGAACCTGCGATGGCGCGCCTGTCCGAGCTTTTGGCCAAGCAGGGCGCAGGACAGGTTGGCCCGGCTGACCTGAAGCTGGATGGCGCATTGATGCCCTCTGCGACGTCGGTAGACCTGATCGAGCAGATAGAAAAGGCCGGACCTTTTGGGGCCGGTGCGCCCGCGCCACGTTATGCCCTTCCCGATCTTCAGGTTCGCTTTGCCAAACGGGTGGGCGAAACACATCTGAAACTGTCCTTGTCTGACGGCATATCCGGCGGATTGGATGCAATCGCCTTTGGCGCTTTCGAGGGACCTCTGGGCGAGCGGCTGTCCAATCATGGTGGTGCGCGCTTTCATTTTGCCGGACGGCTTGAGGTGAATTCCTGGGGTGGGCGTCAGAGCGTTCAACTGCGTCTGGAAGACGCTGCCGAGGCGAATTGACCCGGTTTTCCAACGGGCCGGAAGGGTTTCAAAAAAGTTGCCCTGCGTTACGTTTTTCGGCTTGCGGGGGGGGAAGGTAGGCCGTAAAAGGCCCTCCACAAGCCAGCGTGGCCCGTTCGTCTATCGGTTAGGACGCCAGGTTTTCAACCTGGAAAGAGGGGTTCGATTCCCCTACGGGCTACCATTTACGCTTGCAAGGTCAAGATGGCCCGTTCGTCTATCGGTTAGGACGCCAGGTTTTCAACCTGGAAAGAGGGGTTCGATTCCCCTACGGGCTACCATTTTTCTCGAAAAACCTCGCAATCCACGGCGCAGTTGTCACCGCTCGTACAGCTTGTGCGACAGCAGTGCGCGATCCGTAAGGCAGAGGATTGCACGGGCCGCTACCGCGGCATGGCGCGTTCGGGAAATGCGACGGCGGTTTCGGGTGTTCGGCAATCAGCTCAGATGCGCAGTTGCCTCGATTTCGACAAGGGCTTCATCTTCGACCAGTCCGGCCACAATGATCATAGACATGGCCGGAAAGTGCTTGCCGAACACCTCGCGATATGCGGCGCCGACCTCGGCCTGCCGGGCCAGATACTCGCTTTTGTCGGTTACAAACCATGTCAGGCGGGTCACATCACTGACCTGCCCGCCCGCCTCTTCTACAATCGCCGCGATGTTGCGCAGAGCCTGTTTCATCTGGCTGATGAAGCCGCCTTCGACAAATTTCTTGTTGGCATCCCAACCGATTTGACCGCCGATATGCAACGTGCCGTCTTTGGTCAGCATCCCGTTAGCGTATCCTTTGGCGGGCAACCAGCCGGTCGGGTGGATAGTGCGATGGCTCATGTCTGAGGGTCCTTGAATACAGTGAGGTTTTCGCGAAGCGCGTCCGGCCATGGGGTTGGGCGGCCTTGTCCGTTGACGTAGACAAGCGTGGCCGTTGTGGTGAACCGAAGCGTCTTCTGGCAATGGGCCGTCATGACATACGCGGCCGAGCTGCGGCCGACTTTTCTGATCACGAGGGCAAATGACAGATCATCCCCATGTCGGCTGGGCGCTGAAAACTGGGTTTCGATCTGGGCCGTCGGGATTGCAGCAGTTTTGTGCAATTCCTCAAGTGGCGTTTTCAGGGCCTGATCAAAGAATGCCTCGACACAATCGTTCATCATTTCGAAATATCGGGGGTAGAACACGATCCCTGCAGGGTCGCAGTGTTTGAACAGCACTTTCTGATGAAACTCGAACGCCATCAGACCCCCACATATCTTTCTGAAATGTCCCGGGTCAGGTCGGTCATGGCGCCAGACCAGACGGTCTTGCCCCGTTCCAGGATCACAGCCCTGTCCGAGACTGCCGCCAGTTCTTTCAGCGACTTGTCGATCAGCAGGATCGAAACTTTGGTATCCTGTTTCAACCGGCGCAGCGCCGCCCAGATTTCCTGCCGGATGATCGGGGCCAGACCTTCGGTAGCTTCGTCCAGGATCAACAGGCGCGGATTGGTCATCAATGCACGCCCGATAGCCAACATTTGCTGCTCACCACCAGACAGAGACACCGCACGCTGGTCCTGCCTTTCAAACAATCGTGGAAACAGATCAGATACGGTTTTCAGGGTCCATGGCCCCGTACGCGCTGCGGCGACCAGATTCTCGCGCACCGTCAGGTCGGCAAAGCATCGCCGCCCCTCCGGCACCAGCCCGACGCCTCTCCGGGCCACTTTGTGGCTGGGCAGCGCCTGCAGGTTCTGGCCGTCCAGCGTCAGAGTGCCCTCGGACCGGATCATCTGACAAATTGCCTTGACCGTCGTTGTCTTACCCATCCCGTTGCGCCCCATCAGCGCGGTCACCTCCCCCTCGGCCATGGTCAGATCAACGCCGAACAGCGCCTGACTGACGCCGTAGCTTGCGGTGAGGTTCCGGATCGTGAGAAAGCTCATACCTCATCCCCCAGGTAGGCTTCGCGCACCTCGCGGCTGGTTCGGATCTCATCCGCGGTGCCGGTGGCGATCACCTTGCCATAGACCAGAACGCTGATCCGGTTGGCCAGCGCAAAGACCGCATCCATGTCATGTTCAACCAATAGGATCGGGGCTTCGTCCCGCAATCCGTCTAGAAACCCGGTCAACCGTTTCGAGCCTTCGGCCCCCAGCCCCGCCATGGGTTCGTCCATGATAAACGCGCGCGGTGACAGGGTCAGCGCAACTGCGACCTCCAACTGGCGGCGCTGCCCGTGGCTGAGGTCGGCGCACCGCATGTCGCGCTCGGCGCTCAGACCGACACGCGCAAGCGCTGCTTCGGCCTTCTCGCACAGGGACTTTGTCTTTAACGCGCTGCGCCAGAAGCGCCAGGCTGCCCCTTCGGCACCCATGGCACCCAGTACCGCGTTTTCCAGAACGGTATCTTCCATGCACAGGTCCGAAATCTGGAAAGTCCGCCCCAGCCCTGCCCGCGCGCGCGCTTGCGTGCCAAGGTCCGAGACGTCCTGCCCGCACAAGATGACCTGCCCGGCATCCGGCCTCAGCCCTCCGCAGATTTGCTTGATCAGAGTGGACTTGCCTGCGCCGTTCGGTCCGATGATGGCGTGGATTTCGCCGGGCCTCAGGTCAATCGAAACGTCGTTTGTCGCGATCAGTGCGCCGAACCGTTTGTTCAGGCCGTGGGTTGCAAGAACAGGCTCAGACATGCGCGCCCTCTCTGCCAGTCAAAAGCCCGATCAGACCGCCGCGCCCGAACAGGACAATACACAGCAGAATGATGCCAAGATAAACGTGCCAGAACTCGGTCAGTTCTCCGAGGAAATGTTCAAGCGCCACAAAAACACAAGCTCCGATCACCGGTCCCATCAGGCGTCCCACGCCACCGATGATGATCAGCACGATCAATTCACCGGACAATTGCCAGCTGAACATGGTCGGGGATACAAACCGGTTCAGATCCGCAAACAGTGCCCCGGCCAACCCCGTTATCGCCCCCGAAAGCACAAAGGCCAGCAGCTTGAGGCGCATCGGGTTGAGGCCCACGGTTTCGACACGCGCATCGGTCTGGCGCGCGGCGTTCAGCGCCAGCCCGAATGGCGACGCCTGCAGGCGCGCAAACAGGAACAACGTGGCACACAACAGAGCAAAACAAATGCCAAAGAACTGGATCGGAACCAGCGTATTCAGCCCCGGAAAACCGTTGCGAACATAGATCGACAACCCATCCTCGCCACCATATTGCGCCCATGAAATCGCGAAGTAAAAGAACATCTGACCAAAGGCGAGCGTGATCATGATGAAGTAAACACCCGAGGTGCGCAGCGACAGAAGGCCGATGAAAAAGGCCACAATTCCTGACGCAATCATCGCCACCAGCCAGATGATCGGCATCGAATTGGTGCCATCGGTCGCGAATATCCCAAGGTCCAGCGCGGTATAGGTCTGCGCATGGTAGGCCAGAATGCCCATGGAATAGCCGCCGATTCCAAAGAAGGCCGCATGGCCAAAGCTGACCATCCCTCCGATCCCCAGGATCAGGTTGAGCCCAACAGCCGCCAATGCAAGGATGACCGCGCGCGTCACCAAAGTGATGGTGAACGGCTGGTCCATCGCCATGGCCCATAGCGGCAACAGCAGCAGACCACCTATGACAAGGGCGTTGATCAGTCTTTCGTTTATCCTCATGCCCGCGCTCCGAACAGGCCGGTGGGACGCCAGATCAAAACCAGCCCCATCAGAATGTAAATTCCCATCGAAGCAATGGCCGAGCCGCTTTTCTGGGCCGCACCGGTGTCCATGAACAGCTTGAACAACTCGGGCAAGAACACACCGCCCAGCGTATCCGTCAGGCCAACCAACAGCGCGCCGATGAACGCCCCCCGGATCGAGCCGATGCCGCCGATGACGATCACGACAAAAGCGAGGATCAGCACAGGCTCTCCCATGCCCACCTGCACCGACTGGATCGCGCCAACCAGTGCCCCGGCCAGACCGGCTAGCGCTGCGCCCAGCGCAAAAACCAGTGTGTAGAGCTTTGAGATGTCGACGCCCAAAGCGGCAATCATCTCGCGGTCATTCTCACCCGCACGGATTTGTATGCCCAGCCGTGTCCGTTCGATCAGCAGCCACAACCCGACAGCAACCGCCAGTCCGACCCCGATCAGAGTCAGGCGGTATAGGGGGTATTCGATCCCTCCGGGCAGTGTCACCGGCCCCGACAGCATCTCGGGGATGTTCAGAAACAGCGGAAATGAGCCAAAGACCCACCGCGTGCCTTCCGAGAAGATCAGGATCAGGGCAAAGGTCGCCAGCACCTGATCCAGATGCGCGGCGTCATACAGCCGCCGGATCACCACCATTTCGATGATGGCCCCCGCCAGCGCAGCCGCTGCCAGCGCCGCGATCAGACCCATGAAAAACGATCCGGTCACCCCCGCAACAGCAGCAGCGGCAAACGCGCCCACCATATACAGTGAGCCATGGGCAAGATTGATCAGGCCCATTACGCCGAAGATCAGCGTCAGACCGGCGGCCATCAAAAAGAGCATGACGCCGAATTGCAGACCGTTCAGGATCTGCTCGATTATCAGGATCGAGGACATGAGAACTCCGGGTATCTGCCTGCCCCGCAGATGAGGGCAGGCAGAAATCGCTTACATCTTGCAATCAGCCGCGTACGCGTCCGAGTGACCTTCCAGCGCGGTGCCGATGATCTTGTTGGTGAAGACGTCACCTTCCTTGATCACCTCACGCGCATAGATGGTCTGAACCGGGTGATGGTTCGGGCCGAACGAGAAATCCCCGCGTGTGCTGTCGAATTCCGCAGCCCGCAGCGCCTCGCGAAACGCGTTGGCATCCGCCGGATCAGCCTTGTCCAACGCGGACAGCAACAGGTTCGCGGTATCAAACCCCTGGCTGGCATAGAGCGACGGCAGGCGCCCATATTCCGCCTGGAAACTCTCCACAAACGCCGCATTGGTCGGGTTGTCGATATCCTTGTTCCACTGCGAAGTGTTCACCACACCCATCGCCGCATCGCCGACCGCCTGCAGGATACCCTGATCGAAGCTGAACGCGGGACCCACGACCGGCAGGTCGATACCGCTGTCGGCATATTGCTTGAGGAAGGAAATCCCCATCCCGCCGGGCAGGAAGAAAAAGACGCTGTCCGCGTCACTGGCCCGGATCTGTGCGATCTCGGCCGCGTAATCCGTCTGTCCCAGCTTGGTATAGACCTCACCGGCCAGATCACCCTCGAAGAACCGCTTGTAACCGGTCAGGGCATCCGTGCCAGCCGGGTAGTTCGGGGCCATGATGAACGACTTTTCGTATCCGACGCCATTTGCATATGCGCCCGCCGCCTCGTGCAGATTGTCGTTCTGCCAGGCCACGTTGAAGTAGTTCTGATGACACCCCTTGCCTGCCAGAGGAGACGGCCCCGCGTTGGGGGACAGATAGAACACGTTCTGATTCACCGCCGCCGGCACCACCGCCATAGCGAGGTTCGACCAGATGATGCCGGTCATCACGTCGACCCGCTCGGACTGGATCATCTTGTCCGACAGTTGCACCGCGATATCCGGCTTGCGCTGATCGTCTTCGATGACAACCTCGATATCGTCACGGCCTGATTGCGCGATGGCCAGCATGAACCCGTCCCGGACATCAATACCCAGACCCGCGCCGCCGCCCGACAATGTCGTAATCATCCCGACCTTCACCTCGGCAAACGCACCTGACGCGCACAGCGCCGAGGCCGCAGCGGCCAAAAGAAGCTTTTTCATGTGTTTCTCCCTAGTTGGTCTTGTTATTTCAAACAAATATCAGCCGCCCTGACCACCCGTTTGCGACCGGCTTTTTCGTTCATTTCCCCTCGCGAAGCCTGAAACGCTGAACCTTGCCCGTCTGCGTCTTGGGCAGTTCAGTACAAAAGCGCACGGCCCGCGGGTATTTGTATGGGGCGATGACGGACTTAACGTGTTCCTGAAGCCGCAGCACCATGTCCTCTGATGCCTCCGCCGGGTTGGTCAGAACCACATGGGCTTCGACGATATTGCCCCGCTCGGCATCCGGCGCGCCAATGACGGCGCATTCGGCAATCGCGTCATGAGACAACAGTGCGGCCTCGACCTCGGGACCGGCGATGTTATAGCCCGATGACAGGATCATATCGTCATTGCGCGCTGCAAAATGAAACCGACCTTCGGCATCGCAAAAGAAACTGTCGCCGGTGACATTCCACCCACCCGACACGTAATCGGCCTGCCGCGCATCATTGAGATACCGGCAGCCCGTTGGCCCGCGCACGACCAGCCGCCCGATTTCGCCGATATCAGCCTCGCTGCCGTCATCCTTCAGCACTTTGGCTTCATAGCCGCTGACAGGTTTGCCGGTACAGGCCGGATGATGGTCGTCAAAGCGGTTGGAAATGAAGATATGCAGCAATTCTGTCGCGCCTATGCCGTCCAACATCGGCTTTCCGGTCCGGGCCATCCAGTCGTCATAGATCGGTTTGGGCAGGGTCTCACCCGCCGACACTGCAGCCCGCAAGCTGGACAGGTCCGCCCCGTCCTCCATCGCCTGCAGCATCACGCGATAGGCCGTGGGTGCCGTAAAACACACAGTCGCGCGGTATTTTTCGATAATTTCGATCATACCCGGCGGTGAGGCCTGTTCCAGCAACGTGGCGGTCGCCCCGAACCGCAACGGGAACACGGCCAGACCGCCCAGCCCGAAGGTAAATGCCAGCGGCGGCGAGCCGACAAACACATCCTTCGGTGTCACGCCCAGAACCTCGCGCGCGTAACCATCGGCGATGATCAGCAGATCGCGATGAAAATGCATCGTGGCCTTGGGTTCTCCGGTTGAACCGGAGGTAAAGCCCAACAGCGCCACGTCGTCCCGCCCGGTTTGTACGCAGTCAAACTTTACCGGCTTTTCCAAAGCCATCCGGTCCAGATCGGCATCGTGGTTCGACGTGCCGTCAAACCCGACCACCCGGGTCAGGAACCTGCTGCTCTGCGCGCACAGCTCCATTTCCTCCATCAGACGCGTATCACACAGCGCGAACTGGATTTCCGCCTTGTCGATGTACTTGGTCAACTCACCGGCGCGCAGCATCGGCATGGTGTTCACGACAACCGCACCCACCTTGGTTGCCGCAAGCCAGCAGGCAACCATGGCCGGGTTGTTGGCTGACCGGATCAGAACGCGATTGCCGGGTTTGACCCCCAGATCCTCGGCCAGCACATGGGCCAGCCTGTTTGTCCAGTCCGTCAACTCTTTGTAGGTGCGCTGACGCCCGTTGCCGATCAAGGCAGTGTTGTCGCCAAAGCCCTTTTCGACCATGGCATCGGTCAGCTCGAAAGCCGCATTCAAAACTTCCGGATAGTCGAACCCATCCAGCAGAAAATCAGGCCATTGATCGGCAGGAGGCAGGTTATCCCGGGCAAATGTGTCGATATGAGCGGATTGGCCAAGCATCACAAACCTCCCTGATGCGCCATCATGGCTTGCCGCGCGATGATGACCTTTTGCACATCGGACGCGCCCTCGTAGATGCGCAGCGCACGGATCTCACGATATAGCGTCTCGACAGTGCTGCCGGACCGCACCCCGTCGCCACCGAACAGCTGCACCGCCTTGTCGATGACCTGCTGCGCCTGTTCGGTCGAGAACAGCTTGGCCATGGCCGCTTCGCGGGTCACGCGGGCAGCGCCGCTGTCCTTGGCCCAGGCCGCGCGATAGATCAGCAGCGCGCTGGCATCGATATCCAGCGCCATGTCAGCGATATGTCCCTGCACCATTTGCAGATCGAACAGCGGCGCGCCCTGAACCTGCCGGCTTGTCACCCGGGTCAGTGCCGCGTCCAGTGCGCGGCGCGCGAACCCAAGCGCCGCCGCCGCGACCGTGGACCGAAAGACATCCAGCACGGCCATGGCAATGCCAAACCCCTGCCCCGGCGCGCCGATCATGGCCGACGCCGGAACACGCACATCGTCAAACCGCAGTGTCGCCAGCGGATGCGGCGCGATCGTGTCCAGCCGTTCGATGACCTGAAATCCGGGCAGATCGGGCGTCACCACAAAAGCCGACAGCCCCTTTGCCCCCGCGGCCTCTCCGGTACGGGCAAACAGCGTATAAACATCGGCAATTCCCCCGTTCGATATCCAGGTCTTGTCGCCATTCAGCACATAGTGGTCGCCATCCCGCACCGCCGTCATGGTGGAACTGGCGACATCCGAACCCGATTGCGGCTCGGTCAGGGCAAAGGCGGATATCGCCTTCCCGCTGCGGGTCTGGGGCAACCACGCCGCCTTTTGCGCGTCTGTTCCGAACAGCGAGAGCGCACCGGTGCCCAATCCCTGCATCGCAAACGAGAAATCCGCCAACCCGTCGTGGCGGGCCAGAATCTCGCGCGCGATACATAGCTTTCTCACATCCAACACGCCCGTCTCATCGGCTGTGGGCTGCAATACCCCGGCATCCCCCAGCGCACGAACCAAGGCGCGGCACGCCGCATCCGTATCCGCGTGGTCGATCTCCAACCCCTGTGCCACGTCCTCGACACGCGCCGCCCAGTCGCGGTGATGTGGGTCGAAGAACGGCCAGGACAGGAAGGTGTGATCTGACATCAGTCGCCCTCGAACACTGGTTTATCTTTGGCAACGAACGCATTGTAAGCACGCTCAAAATCTCCGGTTTGCATACAGATGGCCTGCGCCTGAGCCTCGGCTTCGATGGCCTGTTCGATGGACATCGACCATTCCTGCGCCAGCATGGTCTTGGTCATCATATGTGCGAAATTCGGACCCGCCGCGATGCGTGCGGCCAGCCCTTGCGCTTCGGCTTGCAACTGATCCGCCGCAACCAGTCGGTTGTAAAAGCCCCATGCCGCGCCTTCATCAGCGCTCATGCTGCGACCGGTGTAAAGCAACTCAGCCGCCCGCCCCTGTCCGATGATCCGGGGCAGAATGGCACAAGCGCCCATGTCGCATCCCGCCAGCCCGACCCGCGTGAACAGAAAGGCGCATTTGGCCTGCGGTGTCGCGATACGCAAATCCGAAGCCATCGCGATAATCGCCCCGGCACCCACGCAGATGCCGTCCACCGCAGCGATCACCGGCTTGCCGCAATTCACCATTGCCTTGACCAGATCACCAGTCATCCGGGTGAAAGTCAGCAATTCCTTCATGTTCATCCGGGTCAGAGGCCCAATGATATCATGCACATCCCCGCCCGAGCTGAAGTTACCCCCGTTCGACGCAAAGATCACCGCATCCACGTCATCGGCATAGGCCAGATCGCGAAACCAGTCGCGCAGCTCGGCGTAGCTGTCGAATGTCAGTGGATTCTTGCGATCCGGCCGGTCCAGACGCACTGTTGCGACCCGGTCCTTGATCTCGCATTGGAAATGAGTGACATCACTGCGCATCTGGCCCCTCCGGCAAGCTGAATTCTGTGGTGATCGCGCGGGCTTCTGCTGCCGAGAACTGCCCCAGCATATCGTTGATCCATACCTCGTGCGCGGCGGCCTGACGGGCGAATTCTTCGCGACCCTTTTGCGTCATACGAACGCGGTGGGCCCGCCTGTCACCCGGCACGGCCTGACGCACAAGAAAGCCGTCTTCGGCCAGGCGGTCGACGATACCGGTGACATTGCCATTGGACACCCGTAGCGCGCCCGAGATTTCGCTCATCTTCAACCCGTCCTCATAGCGCGACAGGGCCGCCATGACATCGAACCGGGGCAAAGTGGTTTGGAACTGATCGCGGAAATTCTCGCGCAATGTCGCCTCGATCACGCGCGTTGTTTTCAGCAGACGCAGCCACAGCCGCAGCCTTTCTTTCGAGGCATCTTCCAGTGGCAACTGGGCGAGGCTCTGGCTCATATCTCGCCCCCCGACAGGCTCAACGTATGTCCATTTACCGACTTTGCCGCGTCCGAGCAGAGCCATAGCACCGCACTGGCAACCTCTTCGGTCTGGATGAAGCGCCGTTGCGGGTTTCCCTTGTTCATCGATGCTGCGGCGTCTTGCTCGCTCATCCCGGTTTTGCTGACAATATTTGCGATAGACCGATCAAGCATCGGGGTTTCGACAAACCCCGGACAAACGGCGTTTACCGTCACCCCCGTTTTGGCCAGTTCGATCGCCAAGGACCGGGTCAGGCCCACTGCTGCGTGCTTGGCCGCGCAATAGCCAGAGACATAAGGATAGCCCTTGAGCCCCGCGGTCGATGCAATGACGATCAGTCTCCCCGCCCCAGCAGCTTTCATGTCCGGCAAGCCCGCCTGCCAGAGGTTGAAGACACCAACCAGATTGACCTCGGTCATCGCGCGCAGATCGTCAGGCCCCATCTTTTCGAACGGCACAGAGATTGCTGCACCCGCGTTGGCGATCACCGCGGTGATCGGGCCTCGCTCCGTGCGCGCTGCAGTGAAGGCATTTTGCACTTGCGCTGCATCGGTCACATCGCACAGCTCATACGGTATATCCTGCGCCTGCAAGGTCGCCTCGCTGCGGCCCAATATGGTGACCTTTGCGCCTGTGCGAGCAAAGCTCTGCGCGATCTCTGCGCCGACGCCGGTTCCCCCGCCCGAGATCACGACATGGCTCATACCTTGCCCACCATCTCGGCGTCGCGATCCGCCAGACGCCAGGCCTGATCCCGGCCTGCCTCATAGGGTTTTGGCCAAACCTCCTGCCGATCCCCCAACGCCGTGGCGGCGTGCAACGTCCAGTACGGATCGTTCAGGTGGGGTCGTGCCAGACACACCAGATCGGCCCGCCCCGCCATGAGGATCGAGTTTACATGATCGGGTTCATAAATGTTCCCAACCGCCATCGTCCTGATGCCACCTTCGTTGCGAATGCGGTCGGAAAACGGGGTCTGAAACATCCGGCCATAAACCGGCTTGGCCCGGGTTGAGGTTTGTCCGGCCGATACGTCGATAATGTCCGCGCCCGCCGCTTCGAACATGGCGGCAATTCTGACGGCTTCTTCAGGTGTAACGCCATCGTCGCCAACCCAGTCATTGGCCGAAATGCGCACCGCCATCGGCCTGTGCGCGGGCCAGGCTGCGCGCATTGCCGCAAAAACTTCAAGCGGGTAACGCATCCGGTTGTCAAGACTTCCCCCATATTCATCCTGCCGCTGGTTCGAAAGCGGAGAGATAAAGGACGAGATCAAATAGCCATGTGCCGCGTGTAACTCGATCATGTCAAAGCCTGCCCGATCCGCCATTTCGGTCGCGGTCACAAAGCTGGCCGTGACAGTATCCATATCGCTGCGGTCCATCGCCTTGGGGGTGGCATTCCCGTCTGACCATGGAATCGCCGAAGCAGACAGCAGCGGCCAGTTTCCGACCTCAAGCGGCTGGTCCATCCCCTCCCATCCCACTCGGGTCGATCCTTTGCGGCCCGAATGGCCGATCTGGCAGCAAATCTTGGCCTCGGTCTCGGCATGCACAAACTGCGTCAACCGCCGCCAGGCGTCTTCATGTTCCGGCGCGTACAGCCCCGGGCAACCGGGAGTGATCCGTCCGTCGGGCGAAACACATGTCATCTCGGTATAAACCAGCCCGGCACCCCCCTTGGCCCGTTCACCGTAATGGATCAGGTGCCAGTCAGTGGGGCACCCATCCACCGCCTTGTATTGCGCCATCGGAGACACAACGATGCGGTTTTTCAGATGCATCTCGCGCAGCTGAAACGGCGCAAACATCGGTGCCCGCGCAGGCGCGTTGGCACCGTTGCCGGCCTGCTCCATGAACCACGCCTCGGCCTGCCCCAGCCACACGCCATCGCGTTCACGCAGGTTTTCATGACTGATCCGCTGGGATCGCGTCAGCATCGAATAGTTCAGCTGAACCGGGTCGAGGTCCAGATACCGCTCCACATCCTCGAACCATTCCAGAGAATTCCGGGCCGCGGACTGCAAGCGCAGGACTTCCAACCGGCGCTCATCTTCGTACCGGGAAAATGCGGCTTCCAGACTGTCCTCGCCGACAATGTAATCGGCCAGCGCAATTGCGCTTTCCATTGCCAGCTTGCTGCCCGACCCGATGGAAAAATGCGCCGTCGCAGCAGCATCGCCCAGCAAAACCACATTTTTGTAGCTCCACTTTTCGCACAGCACACGCGGAAAGCGCAGCCAGGCCGAGCCGCGGATATGATTGGCATTTGTCATCAGACTGTGACCGCCCAGATGATCTTTGAAAATCTCTTCGCAGACCGAGATGGAGTCCTGCTGACTCATCTCTCCGAAACCGTAAGCGTCAAATGTGTCCTGCGTGCATTCGACGATGAACGTCGCCGTGTCGGCGTCAAACTGATAGGCGTGCGCCCAGACCCATCCCTTGTCGGTTTGCTCGAAGATAAACGTAAACGCATCATCGAATTTCTGATGGGTGCCTAGCCACACGAACTTGCACAGACGCTGGTCTATGTCGGGCCTGAACACCTCGGCAAATTCCATCCGCGTTTTCGAGTTCAGCCCGTCAGCCCCGACAACCACATCATAGTCGTCCATATAAGATGACGCCTGCCCCACCTCGGTCTCAAAGCGCAGATCGACCCCCAGCTGGCGCGCCCGGTCCTGTAGGATCAAAAGCAGCTGCTTGCGCCCGATGCCGCAAAAGCCATGACCCTGCGATACCGTCCGCTGACCCTTGTGAATAAGCGCCACGTCGTCCCAATAGGCGAAGTGATCCCGGATAATGTCCGCGCTGACCGGATCGTTCTGCGCCAGATTGTCCAGTGTTTCATCCGAAAGCACGACGCCCCAGCCAAAGGTGTCGTCCGGGCGATTGCGTTCGAACACCACAACTTCGGCGCCGGGATCGCGAAGCTTCATCGATATCCCGAAATACAGGCCAGCGGGGCCACCACCCAAACATGCAATGCGCATCACTGGCATTCTCCTGTCTGCGTCAATGCAAGAAGGTTAGGATGGTTCAACTAACGTTTCAAGTTAGAAAATTTTAAACTTAAAACATCCACATCACAGCATGGGCCAACCATCCTAAGTTTTTCTCCCACCAGGCCGGTCTTGCACAAAAGTCGCGAAGGCTGTCTTCTGAAGGCAGTTGCAGGACAACGGGGACGGACGATGGTCAGGCGCGAAAGCAAGAGCACGAACCTGCTTATCCTCGTCGCGCCCAGTTTCAACCTGTCCGCGACCATGGGTTTTATCGATCCTTTCCGAGCCGCCAATTATCTGGATGGGACATCGTATTTCAGATGGGAATTCGCGTCCGAAGCAGGCGGTTATTGCCCGGCCAGCAATGGGGCGGGCATCGAAACCAAAGCGCTTGCTGATATCTCTCGCGCGCCTGCAGATATTGTCATCGTCTCTGCCAGTTGGGCGCCTGAAAAGCATCTGACGCCCGGCATTTCAAACGCGCTGCGCGGCTGGGCGCGCGGCGGGGCCACGTTGGGGGCGCTGGATACGGGCGCTTTCATTCTGGCTCAGGCCGGTTTGCTGACGGGTCACCAGGCTACGGTCCATTACGAACATATCGACGCGTTTCAAGAGCTGTATCCGGACGTGGACGTTGTCGAAAACCTGTATGTTCTGGATAGAAACCGCGTCACGTGCTGCGGCGGCGGCGCATCGGTGGATTTCGCGCTACAGATATTGCAAGGCATCCTTGGCAGCGCTCTGGCAAATGCGGCCGCGCGATATGTTTTTCACGACCGGCTGCGGGGCCCAGCCGCCCTGCAACAACCGGACGGGACCGAGCCATTGGGGGCGGTCGTTCCCGCAACACTCAGAATTGCAATACACATCATGGAGGCGCATCTGGAGCACCCTCTGCCGATCCCTGAAATCTGCAAGCAAGCCGGGGTTTCCCACCGTCAGCTTGACCGCTTGTTCACCACCCATATCAGGAAGACACCAGCGCTTTACTATCGCGATATCCGGCTGGACCGCGCGCGAGGGCTGGTTACACAAACCGAGATGCCAATCGCGGAAATCGCAATTGCCTCGGGCTTTGCCAGTCAGGTGCATTTCAGCCGATCCTATAAACAAAGGTTCGGCCTGCCCCCTAGCAAAGACAGGATCGAAGGGCGCGTGCCATTCGAATACCGGGCCTGGCCCATGCACCGGAAGGCCAGTTGCGAATGAAGCTGCGGCGAGAAAAGTACATCTGATGGCGAAAATTGTTTAGCTGATCATGCCCATTGCTATGATCATATGGCAATGTCCCACCTGCACGGGCCCTGCCCGCCGCCATAGCGGAGCCATAAATGAGCCAACTGCCGACCAAAGCGCAATTTGAGCGGATTTCCGACGGGTTCAGTCCCGACCCATTCAACACCCACTCGCTGAAGGCCGAAGCCTATGTCGATCCGGCCTGGCATCAGGTTGATCAGAATGAAATCCTCGCCAAGACCTGGCAATGGGTTTGCCATGTCGAAAAGTTGCGCGCGCCCGGATCGTATGTGACTGTCGAGATCGCAGGTCGCCCTATCGCCGTGATCCGCGACAGGGAAGGTGTTCTGCGCGCTTTCTACAATGTCTGCAAACACCGCGCTCATCACCTGTTGTCGGGCGAGGGTCAGACCACGCGGATCATGTGCCCCTATCACGCGTGGGTCTACAAGCTGGACGGTCAGTTGGTTCGCGCACCTGAGACGGAGAACCTCAGCAATTTCAGTACTCAGGATATCTGTCTGGATCAGGTGCAGGTCGAAGAGTTCGCAGGCTTCATCTACGTCAATCTTGACCCTGAGGCGCGTCCGCTGCGTGCGGTCTCGGGCGATCTTGAGACCGAAATCCGCCATTGGGCCCCGGATATCGAAAGCCTCACATTCGGTCACCGCTTGACCTATGACATCAAATCGAACTGGAAGAATGTCGTCGATAATTTCCTTGAATGTTACCACTGTCCAACGGCGCATAAGGACTTCTGCGATCTGGTCGATATGGACACCTACAAGGTGACCACCTACGGCATCTATTCCAGCCATATGGCCGAGGCCGGTACGGGCGCGAACACCGCTTATGATGTGTCGAACGCCACGGTGCGGACCCATGCGGTCTGGTGGTTGTGGCCCACGACCTGCCTGATGCGCTATCCGGGGCGGTCCTCGATGATCGTGCTGAACATCATCCCCATGGGCCCGGACCGGACGCTGGAGACATATGATTTCTTCCTCGAAACACCAGAACCGGATGCGGCAGAGCTGGAAGCGATCCGGTATCTGGATGAGGTCTTGCAGAAGGAAGATATCGACATCGTCGAAAGCGTGCAGCGCGGGATGAGCACGCCGGCCTTCACCCAAGGCCGGATCGTTCACGACCCCAGTGGTTCGGGCAAATCGGAACATGCGGTGCATCACTTCCATGGGCTGGTTCTGGATGCATACGCAAAGGCGGCTCCGTGAGGCGGCCCAATATCGTTGTGGTCATGGCTGACCAACTGGCACCGCAGTTTTGTGGCACCTATGGGCATCCAACTGTGAAGACACCGCATATCGATGCTTTGGCCGCAAGGGGCATGCGCTTCGATGCGGCCTATTGCAACTCACCGCTCTGCGCGCCGTCGCGTTTTGCCTTCATGTCGGGCCAGTTGATCAGCCGGATCGCCGCCTATGACAATGCCAGCGAATTCCGCGCCTCGGTTCCCACTTTCGCACACTACCTGACGGCGCTGGGCTATCGCACCTGCCTTTCGGGCAAGATGCATTTCGTGGGGCCCGATCAGAAACACGGGTTTCAGGACCGGGTGACCACCGATATCTACCCCGCCGACTTCGCCTGGACCCCGGATTGGGAGGCCCCGGATGAGCGCATCGACAAGTGGTATCACAACATGCAAACGGTCAAGGAAAGCGGCGAGGCAATCGCCACCTTCCAGACCGATTACGACGACGAGGTCGAGTTTGCCGCCCGCCGCTGGCTGATCGACCGGGGGCGGGATCGGGCGGCGGGGGACGAGGCACCCTTTTGTCTGGTCGCCAGTTTTATCCACCCACATGACCCTTATGTAGCCAAGCCGGAATGGTGGAACCTCTATTCCGACGCCGATGTTCCAATGCCGGACGTCACGCTGACGCCTGATCAGCAAGACCCGTTCTCCCGCCGCGTCATGGACGGGATCGAGGCCAGCACGGTGCCGCTTAGCGAGGCGGAGGTGCGGCGCGCACGTCGGGCCTATCTGGCGAATGTCAGTTATTTCGACAGCAAATTGGGTGCAATTGCGAAGGCGTTGAAGGATATCGGAGAGTTGGACAACACGATCCTCATCGTCACCGCCGATCATGGCGATATGCTGGGTGAACGGGGATTGTGGTACAAGATGAACTTCTTCGAGCACTCCGCCCGCGTTCCCCTTGTGATGGCTGGACCCGGTGTTGCGCAGGGCTTTGCCGCCAACGCATGTTCTTTGATCGATCTACTGCCGACTTTCGTTGATATCGCCGGGGGATCGAATGACATGCTGGGTGAACCCATCGATGGTCGCTCGTTGATGCCTCTGGCACGGGGCGAGGATGATCCGGTGGATGAGGCAATCGGTGAATACTGTGCCGAGATGACGCCTTATCCGGTCTTCATGATCCGGCGCGGGTCGCTGAAATACATCCATTGCGACCCGGACCCGCCGCAGTTGTATGATTTGTTGCACGACCCGTTGGAGAAGGTGAACCTTGCGGGTGATCCGGCCCATGCGGATGCGTCAGCGGCCTTTGCTGACGAAGTCGCGCGCCGTTGGAACAGCGAGAAGCTGCGTGCGGACGTAATCGCGACTCAGAAATCCCGCCGTGCGCTGCATGCGGCGATGGAGGCCGGGGCGGGTGAGGCATGGGATTACAATCCGCCGCGCGATGCCGCGCAGGAATATGTGCGCAATCACATGGATTGGACCGTTGCGGCAACCCGCTATCGTTATCCCCCCTGGAAGGAGACTAAGGAATGATGCTGGACGGCAAAACCGCGCTGATCACCGGCGGGCGCGGCGGGATCGGGCGCGCCATTGTTGCGCGTTTCCTGCGCGAGGGGGCCAGGGTCTATGCGGCCGACCTGACGCCCGGGGGATCATTGTCGTCGCATGACGATGATGGCAGCCATTTTATCAAGCTGGATGTCACGCAGGAAGCGGATGCCATCGCCGCGATGGCGCAGGTCGACCGCGAAGCGGGTCAGTTGCACATTCTGGTCAACGCGGCAGGGATCGAGATCGAAAAGACCATCGAGGACACCTCGCTTGAGGAATGGAACCTGTCATTCGCGGTCAATGTGACGGGAACGTTCCTGACCTCGAAACATGCCTTGCCGCTGATGCGCGCGGCGACCGCATCGGGGTCCACGGCGTCGATCATCAATTTCGGCAGCTATGACGGTTTCATCGCTGACCCCGCTCTTGCGGCCTATTGCGCCACCAAAGGCGCGGTGCATGCGCTGACCAAGGCGATGGCCTGCGATCATGGTCCCGAGGGCATCAGGGTCAACGCAATCTGTCCGGGGTATGTAGATACGCCGATGTTGCAGAGCTTTTTCAGCGGCGAAGGTTCGGGCGCGGGCGGCAAGAGCATTGATCAGTTGCAGCAGGCCGTGCGGGATGTGCATCCGATGCGCAGCTACGGCACGCCCGAGGATATCGCCAATCTGGTCAACTGGCTGGCCTCGGACGAGGCGCGCTATGCCAGTGGTCAGCTTTGGGTTCTGGATGGGGGCCTGTCTGCGCAAGTGCAGCAAATGCGGCTATGAAGCGACAATGAGGGATTTGGCGTTGGGCACTTATCTCCCCGCATATCATTTGATGGAGGGTTGTTGATGCGATTGGCAGGAAAGCGGGCGCTGGTGACCGGAGGTCGGCAAGGCATCGGGCACGGCATCGTCGAAGCCTTCAAAGACGAAGGGGCCGATGTAGCGACCTGCGGGCGCGGCGACAGGCCCGAAGCTTTGGCGCAGGGTATCGCATGGCATACACTGGACGTCACGGACGTCGCGGCGGTCAATGAACTGGCGCATGAAATCGGTGAGATGGATGTTCTGGTAAACAACGCTGGCGTTCAGGTCGAAAAAACTGTGCCGGATAGCTCGGATGCGGACTGGGAAGCCGTGATCGGCACCAATTGTCGGGGCGTGTTCAACCTCTGCCGTGCGTTTATCCCGCGTATGTCCGAGGGTGGGTCGATCATCAACATCGGCTCCATTTCCGGCAGCGTCGCGGACCCATCCATGGCATTGTACAATGCGTCCAAGGCCTTTGTTCATGGTCTGACGCGCTCTATCGCGGTGGATCATGGCCCCCATATTCGGTGCAACGCGATCTGTCCCGGCTGGATCGAGACCGGAATGCTCGATGCGGCGTTCGATCTGGCGGCCGATCCACAGACGGCGCGCGGCGACGCTCTGGCGCGCCATGCGATGCGCCGGTTCGGCAGGCCTGCAGATATTGCCAGCATGGCGGTCTGGCTCGCCTCGGATGAAGCCGGGTTTGCAACCGGTCAACTGTTTACGATCGATGGCGGCCTGACGGCGGCTTCACCTCTGAACCCGAGCCTGTTCTGACTAGAGTTCAATACACGGTTCGGATGGTCGGGCGCCTTCTGCACGCCCGCCAAACCATTGGTGAAGCTCTGGCCTGACACGCCTAGGGCAAATCATCCAACAGCATCGGGTATAGCAGATTGCCCGCCGACGGCCCTGCCCCCAGATAGTCAACCCACTGATCGGTGGCCTCGTTATAGCGGCGGTAGCGTTCTATCTTGTCATAAAGCCCGTTGACGATGGTCTGCTGTTCCGAGATCGGAAGACGGACCCAGTCATCCTCGGTGATCGACATGATCTGCGACTTGTAGGGCAGGTCCGACAAGTATTCGTCCAGCGCAACCGCCTCGGCGAGGCTTGGATCGGACTGTCTGGAGACCTTGTCGGGTCTGCGGCTCATGTCAGCGGCGACACCCAGCACCTGTGTAAAGAACTGGTCCGGATTGACCACGTTGCGCTCGGCCTGGTCCACAATGATCCGCAAGGCTTCTTCAAGGTTACTCAGATCGGCTTTGGAAATCAGCAACCGGATGGATAAGGGCTTCAGCCCGGTTCGGTCGAAATCCCGGTCGGCCACAAACGCCTCGAACAAGTCCGGCGCGCGGGCGTTTTCGGTCTTTCCCAGATAGGCCAGCTGCATGGTGCGCCCGGCAGTGTTCAACCCGCTGAACTGCCCGCCATCCTCGTTGATGATGGCGTCTTCGTTCAAAACGTCATCACCGCCGCTGCGCCGATATGATGATGTTTGCTGGGCAACGATCTGCCCCAGTTTGCGCGCCGTCTGCTGATAGATGCCGGGGTCGCCATTCTCAATCGGAAAATACAGCGGTGCCGAATTCGGATAGGCGGTCAATTGTTTATACGCGGCCTCGGCAGTTGGGTGATCATTGGTTCCCCGCGGTGTGCGCAGATGCATGACCGACATCGCCCCACCAATCCGTTCACGGATAATCCGGTTCAGGCTTTCGGCGCTCAGACCCGTGGCCGAGTATTTGTCGTCAAACTCTCTCGGGCCCGCGTCGGTGACCAGCACGATGAACCGGGCACCGAACTCGCTCCAGTCCATGTCTTCCAAAGCATGCTCGATACCCCGATAGCTGTCTTCCCGGAAATTCTTGCTGCTGGTATCGGCTTCCTGCATCCGGTCAATGCCATCCAGAAAGTTCTGAACCGCCAGACCGTCCTGCAGGTTGACGAAGGTGCGGACGTCATAGCCCAGATCGGGGGCAGCCGACAGATTGTCCCGATAGCCGACCAATCCGAAACTGACCGCGTCCGCAGCATCCGAGCCTGCTGCCTCTTTATAGACTTCCTGCAAGGCCTCGCGCGTGGCGCGGATATAGGGTTCCATGGAAATTGTCGTATCCACGACAAACACAACGGCAGTTTTCAGATCGCCCGCATCCTGTGCCACTGGCAGGTTGGCAGGCTTGGGCGCATTGGCGCTGGCCACGGCCACCTGCAGCAGGTTGACGAAGGGGCCGATATCGAACACCGCCTCTTCTACGGAAAGGATCGGCATCACATACAGGTTCTGCCGCTGATCAATGACCTCGCGCGGGCCAAGGGCAATGACGGACTCTGACGGCGCACCACCCGTTTCCGCCTTCAGGGCATCATCGCGCGCGTCCTGCGCCATCCCGCCGGGATTTTCGCTTTCGATGATGTCATATATCGGATCCATATCATTGAAGAACAGAACACGACCCACATTGTCACTGCCTTCCAGCGTCGCCACGATATTCTGGTTCCAAGCGACCGAGGCCGTCTCGGGAATCCAGACCAAATCATCGCCCTGATCATTGGGGCCGATCTGCATCCAGTCGCCATTTCGGTCATATACAAAAAAGACCTGCAGCGGAGAAAGCGCTTGCCCGCCTTCCTCACTTTCGGGATCAGAGCGCGCCTCGATCTGCTCGCGTATAAGAACACGCTGGAACAAATTGGTCTTGCCCTCGATCGGCAGCGGAGACTTGTTCTGGGCGGCAACTGGCAGGGCCAGCCCCATCAACAATGCGCTCAGCAGGAAAATACGTTTCGACATGGTCTGACCCTCCTTACTCGCCCAACCGGTTAACCGCGTCCTGAGCCGGTTCCGACCCAAGATCAGCGGCGCGCCGGTAATACCGCAGCGCCGCCGCAGGATCGGGGCGCGGGAATGGCGAGGTTGTGGTGGTGTGCGTTTCCGGATCGTACATTTCAGCGATCATGACATTGGCGTCCGCCCGATCCTGTTCGGCAAGTTGCTGATCGTTGCTGATCGCCATCAACGCGCCCAGCGCGGCCTCAAGGTTTTGCGATCCGCCTTCGTTCAACAGGTTGCGCGCCGCCGTCAGAGGATCATCCGCCGCCACCGCTTCGCGCGCGACAACAACGGATTCGGTCACCTCGGCCGATGGCCCCCCTTCCCCGGACAGCATGTACCAGGCCCCGCCTGCAACAGCCGCCAATGCGATCACAGCCGCCGCGATCATTGGCGTCTTGCTTTTTGACTCTGGTTCAACTTTTGGCTGGGCCTTGACTTCAGGCACCTCTTTCGGACGCGCAGATGTGCCACCGCTTCCGCCAAGCGCTTTGCGGAACAGGGCCGGAAGGTCGGCGGGGCGATCCTTGGGATTGGCCCTCAACAACTGTTCCAGTGCCCATTTCAAGCCCGGTTCAACCTTGGACCCATCAATCATGACGTCCGATTTTCTGTCCTCGACAGCGGCAAAACCCTTGCCATCACCGGGCAAGGTCAGACCTGCCGTGCGCATGAGGACCAAGCCCAGCGCATAGGCATCCGTCGCCGTAGAGACATCCCCCCCGAACAGCCCCAACTGTTCCGGCGCGCAATACCGCAACTTGCCAGCAAAGCTGTCACCGATGATGGACTTGTCAGTGCCGACGCTGTCTGACGCCAGACCAAAGTCGATAAACTTGGCCTGATTGATATCCTCATGCGAAATCATCACGTTATCAGGTGCAACGTCCCGGTGAACGATGCCCAGTTTGTGAATGGCTTCCAGCCCCTCGGACAGACGCAGCCCAAGTTTCAGGACATCATCAGAAGACAGACGCGCGCCTTTCTTCAAATAATGCGACAGAGGGTGACCGGGCACGAACTCCATCACCAGAAACAGCCGGCCATCCTTGTCCAACATCGAAGTTTCGAACCGCACGACGGCCTCACTGCGGACGGTGCGCAACAGGTTGGCTTCGCGTCGGAACAGATCCACCGCCTTTTTGTTCTTGGCAAACTCGGGCGTCATCACCTTGATCGCCACCTCGTGCCCGCTGGCCCGGTTCAGCCCACGGAACGTGGCCCCCATTCCGCCCTCGCCCAGCAGCGACTTGATTTCATAAGTGTCTTGCAGAACGCTTCCGGGCCGAAGCCCAAGTACCGAATGTTCCATTCCCCATCACCTCCGGTTTTTCAGGCTGATTGCTGCGTGTTTGCTGAAAGTGCGGATATCCATGATCTGAAAGCAGATACCCGCGAAGACCAAAGACCACGTAATCCCAAAGACAACCGTCAGAAACGCCCCCACAATGGTCTTGAAGTCGGGGCCAAACGGGTTCAGCTGCAGCACTGCGATAGCCGCAATACAGAAGAACAAAATAAAGAACCCGGCTGCAATCCAGACCAGAACCTCCAGCGATTTGCTTAATACATCTCGCATCTCAAACCCCTTTCACAATCACTCCTGAACAAACGACAACGCAACCTGCTGGAAGTCGTCTGCTATTTCATCCAAATCCGAATACCCCGCCACACTGCGCGCGCCGATATGGTCCTGGACCATGGCCAGACAGGTTGCGCGCTCTTCTCCGCGCTTGGCTTCGTTGGGGTAGATAAAGTCAATCTGCTTACGCAGCAGAACCGGCGAATACTGGTCGACCAGACCCTCGATCAGGTTGGCATATTCAACAATATCGGCTTTGGCCTTGGCCTCCAGCTCGGCCAGTTTGGCCTGTGCTTCCTCTTTGGCGGCCAGCACCTCATCCAGAAAGGCCTGATCGCCACTTTCCCGCGCTTCGGCTTCCAATGCATCCAGCTCTGGCTGGATTGTCAGCGAGGAGATCAGGGCGTTCAAATAGCGACGAATGGCCTGCCCGCACACCAGCACGCCCGAGGTCAGGATCAGGCGAATGGACTGGTCGCGCTGCGCATTGCGCTCGACCCTGCCGCGGTTCAGCGTATCCTTGATAACCGCAAGCTGGGTTTTGGTTCGGTCAGACAGGGTTTCGGCCGAAATCTCATCCAGCAGGTCCATCGCCTCCTGCTCGCTTGCGGCAACGGCCAGTCCTTCATCCGGGCGGGCCAGTTGATCAAGACCATCGATCAAAGCCTGATCCTGATCTGCCGAGGTAATCGCCAGCCCCTGCAACACAAGCCGGGTTCCGGTGAAACGGTCTGCCGACGCGGTGTTGGACAGAATATCGAACGGCGGCACTTCGAACCGGGTGGCCGAGGTGATATCGGCCAGCGGTGTACGGGCATCGCCACCCCGCTTGACGAAACCGCCTGCCTGACCATGCAATCGACCATGACGTACCAGTGCAAACGGGTCGCCCACGATTTCCGCCGCATTGCCAAGCATATCGTGCAGACCCAACGGGTTGGGCTTCAGCGATCCGATGACCTGCACCTTACCCCCCGCCGAGGACGTCCCGCCATGCGCGATGTATTCATCCTGAGGCGTGCCTTCGGGAACAGGTGGCAAGGGCGAGCGGAACAGGGATTGATCGACCGCCAGACCGCCGCGCACCGAATATTCCCATTCTTCCTCGGTCGGCAGTCGCAGATATCCGCGTGTGTCGCCTACGCGTGGCAAGGCATCCGGTGCGTTTTGCATCAGCCAAAGCGTGTAAACTTCGGCAAAACGTTGAAAATCCAACCGGGTCTTTTCGACCACCGGCACAAATGCACGGCGGCGCGGCTCTTTGTCCGGGCAGGTCTGAGCCATAACAACATCCCATTGTGCCTGTGCCAGCTCGTATTTGGCCATATAGAAATACCCTTTGGCCGCGCCGTCCTCATCCTCGAACGCGCCGGACACAAAAGCGCGTCGGAGGCCGTTCAGATAGGGCTGATCGCCGCCCTCTTGTCCCAGAACAACGGATACATCTCCGATCACGCCATCAGTATTGGGGGTCGCGACCTTGCGGAATGTCATGGCCCCACCGCACGGCATGGGCAGGGTCAGATCCCCGTCAGCGGGTTGCGGGTTATAGTATTTCTCGCGCCAGGTAATGTCCTGCGCCTGGACGGTCCCGGCCAGTGTCAACAGGCCGATTGCAAAGGCGAAATGAGTCAGTCTAGGCATGGGTCAACACCTCCTGCGGTTCAACGTTTCGCACGGCCATCACTGCCCAAAGGGCCGCCGTTACAGCCGTAATCGCGCCCAGCGCCAACGTCGCCAGAATGTCCAGCCCATAGAGGCGCGCGACGGCCTCGCCAGTGGTGTCGAACGTCGCGTTGATCGCCAGCAGAAATGGCAGGATCACGATCAGCGTCACGACCACCCCTCCCAGAACCAATGCGAGGCTTTGGATAACGGGGATCAGGCCGCGTTGACGTTCGGGCATGGTCAGCATGGAAAACAGGCTGAAAATCACCCGCTGCCGTTCGACCATGCCACGCAGATTGGCGGACATTGCCGCCCAGAAACCGAACACGGCCAGCGCGGCGATGGCAGTAAACAAGATATTCAGGTTGCGACGGAACGACAGCAACAGCGCCGCATTCTCGGCCCGGGGGCGGGATTGCACCCCTTGCGAAGACAAATATGACGACAGGGTTCCGATGTCGTCCAGTGATCGCGCGTAAAGGCGATAGCTGGCAAAGGTCTCGGGCATATCGGTTTGACCTGTCCAGTTTTCGGGTGTCAGCGACAGGTCGTCCCGGAACCTCTCAACTGCCAGCAAATCCGGAACCGACAGGAAAATTGCCGCGCGGGGCCAGATGTCTGGTGGCAACACACCGATCACCTGCAGATCGCGGCGCGCGTTTTCTCGGTTTCCGTCAACCTCGCGCCCGATGATCATGTCCAGCGTGTCACCGGGCGAAACGGCCAAATCTTCCGCCAGAATGGCTGAGACCCAGACCCGTCCGGGCACCACGGCTTCGCCGGTAATCAACGGGTCGCCTTCGGCAGAGGGGATCAGAGGCACCGCGCGTTCCAATTTGCGGGCGGCCTCGTGGCGAACGGCATTGGCCGAGGTGTTGATCGACCGGGTTGCCGGGACAATAAACGC
Organism: Ruegeria sp. K11; assembly: GCF_056531905.1. Lineage (NCBI taxonomy): Bacteria > Pseudomonadati > Pseudomonadota > Alphaproteobacteria > Rhodobacterales > Roseobacteraceae > Ruegeria > Ruegeria sp. K11. The sequence continues at coordinate 22,323 of NZ_JBQFMP010000001.1, read as the reverse complement.
CACATCCTCGCGGGCACCAAGGGCTGCGAAAAACGCCGCATCATGCTGACCAGCACCTATGGCCAGAATCTCGCGGTTCGAAGGATCTTCGATCAGGCGTCCAACCATCGTTCCGATAATGCCGTTCTTCAGTGCCAGTACGATCAGCAACGGCCCAAGTACCCCGGCCAGGGCCGCGACGAAACACAGCGCCGACTGCCAGTCGTGCCGCAATTCCCGCAACGCCAATTTGACCGGTATCTGCATCATCATGCCACCTTTGCCGCCGCGCGGCCTGCGGTTGAAAAGATCGAATACGACTGTCCCTCGTGATCCATGACACGATGATCCGCGCGCGGAGTGTCCGCGAATTCGCCGGTCTGTGCCTGATGGCTGGCCAGTACCACCGCAGATCCGGCCTCGGCCGCAAGATGGACGATCAGGGCTTCGACCTCGGTCACATTGGCCGGATCCAGCGCAGACACAGGCTCATCCAACAGCAGCAATGCGGGTTTGCCCAGCAAGGCCCGCGCAACCGACACGCGCTGGCGTTGACCGACCGACAATTGCCCCGGTTTGCGATGTGTCAGATCACGCAGGCCCAGCGCGCGGATCAGATGATCCATCCATTCCTCATCCGGGACACACCCCGCGACCTGCATCGGCAGCACCACATTCTCGGTAAGAGTAAGATAGGGAACCAAGGTGTTGGTTTGCAGGACAAATCCCAGTTTGTCAGGCCCGGCGAATTCGGACCGGGGCATATCCGGTTTCACATCTACGCCGTCAATAGAATGCCGAATGTCCGGCAACGCGGCCAATGGCAAAGCACCTGCGATCAACCCCAAAGCGGTGCTTTTTCCCGCGCCGCTTACCGCATCCAGAACCACGGACTCACCGGCGCGCAAATCCAGTTCTTCGATCACGACGAAAAAGCCCGGGGCGCGTTCGATGCCCAGGTTGCGGATCGACAGAACCGTGCGTGCGGTGTCAGGTTCGGCTGAGGTCAAGTCTGATCCCCCCTAGCGTGACATTCGATTTGGTGTTGATCTGAACAGGTTTGTTGGGCTTCAGGCGCGCGCCATCAACCTTGGTGCCGTTCGAGGACCCCAGATCGGTCAGCATGATTTTCCGCCCCTGCAACGACAGGTTGGCGTGTCGGCGGCTGAGATTGCGATCCGTGACGGTCAGCGTATTCTCGCTGGCCCGCCCGATTGTCACCCCAGAGCGGAGCTGCGCCGCGGTCAGGTTCAAGTTGGTCCCCGCCATGGACAGGGCCAGAACAGCTCCGCCCGAGGACGCAGCGGCACCTGCGTTTCGGGATTTCAAAACGGGTTCTGCACTGCCCTTTGAAGCGACAAAGTACATGCCACCCACAACTGCGGCTCCTGCCCCGCACACCACGGCCAGAATGACCCAAAGGTTGTCATCTGACTGACCAGCTTGAACAATTTTGGGATTGTCCGGGTCGCAGGCTTGCGAATGCGTGGTGAAGGGGATGCTGTTATCCCGCAGATATCTGCCAATTGAATTGGCCGACGATGCAAAGAACGTGTTTTGGGCCACCGACGTATTGAGCCCGAGCGCCGAGCCGCAAAAGTCGATCATTGGGCCGCCGGAATTTCCTTTGTTGATTGTGGCCGTGTGCTGGACGATTTCCTGAATACCGCGTTTTGGCATCGTCGAACCTTGGGAAACCTTGCTGACATTGCCTTGCGTGAACGTTGTTTCAAACAAGGCCAGCTCATTCCGACCCTTGTTGGACAGATCGGAATTTCCGGGAAAGCCAACCGCGGCCACGGGTTCTCCCTTGGTGATTTCTCCTTCGCGGATCGCCATCACCCGGGGTTTATGGTCAAAGTTCTGTCGGGGCCGGATTTCCAGCACGGCCATGTCTTTTTCGAAAGACGAGACGGCGACCTTGACGTCATACTTGAAAATCGTGTCGCCGCGTTTGAAACCGACATAAGCACTTCGTCCGCCTTCGATGACGTGTTGATTTGTAAGGAAGTAAAAGCCATCCCCATTCGGCAGCGGTGCCAGCACAAACCCGGAACCAAAAGCGCAGCAGCCTTCGTCTAGGGTCACCATAACCCGGCCCACCGCAGCGTCTGCCAACGCGACAACTTCCTTGTTAACCTGTGCCAAGGCCATTTTGGGCCCAAATGGCAGGACCAACAACGCGGCAACCAAGAAAACACGTATTGAAATCATAAACTTCACATTGAAATCCCATATGCAATAACGGCGCCGGCCAGCGCTATGATAAACAACAAGACCAAAACCGACGGTCTGAGACGGGGCCGCGATCCGGATGCGCTGACTTTGCGTTTTCCCTCGGCTGGTTTGACTTTCCGACGCTCTGGTTGTTGCGACGGGTTGTTTCTATCTGTCAGAGTAATTCCCGCCGCATGCGCGAAATCCCGGGCGGATTGGATGCGGTCGCGAGGCAGCAAACTGCAGCCTGCATCAATGACATCCAGCAAGTGGCTGTCATACTTGGCCGTGACCCGATTTCGCGCCAGATTCCTGCGCACCGGAACATAGGGATCACGGCCGGATTTTCTGACCTCGCGCCACCGCTCTTCAGCGTTCGGAGGCAGGCTCTGCGAAACCATCTCGTACAGGATGACCGACAAGGCGAACAAATCGCTCCAGGGTCCCTCCTGCACATTGCCGCCCAGCCCGGTTTTGTCCGGTGGGAACTGTTCGATCGCTGCATATTTGCGCGTGAACATCGAACCGGCTGCACCCGCTTTGCCCATCTGACGCGCCGCACCAAAGTCGATCAGGATCGGTTGACCATCTTTGCGGATCATCACGTTGGCCGGTTTCATGTCGCGATGGACGACACCTACCTTGTGAACGGCATCCAGCGCACCCAACATGGATTGCAAAAAGGTGACGACCAGGTCCTGCGGCACATATCCCCGCGCATCGACCATGCGCGCCATCATCCGGTCCAACGGATCGCCCTGAATATACTCCATGACGCAATAGGCGGTGTCGTGCTTCTGAAACGCCGCACGCACGCGCATCAGGCCCTGCTGCGACGGTAGATCACGCAGCAGCTCGGCCTCTTGCAGGAAAGCGTCCAGCCCCATGTGAAAAATCTGCGCGCCTTCCCGCGTCGGCGAGACTTTGTTGCCCGGTCCACGTTCCGCATAATCGGCCGGAAAATACTCTTTGATCGCAAATTTCTCGCCTGTTTTGCGATTGCGAGACTGATATGTGATGCCAAACCCACCCTGCCCCAGCACGCTGCCCAAAACGTAGCCGGCAAAGGTTTCTCCCTTTGGCAGGTGAATAGACACGCGCGGGCTTACCTTTCGTCTTCAAGCGATTCACTGGGCGGTTCCTGATCAGCGTCGGGAACCGTTTCGGGGTCTGGCGGCGCCGCGTCGTCGGGCTCGGTCGTGGCGGGCGGATCTTCGGCGGGCGCATCCGGGGCGGCTCCGGTATCGGCCTCGGTATCCTCTGTCCCGGGCTCGGTCACTTCCGCATCGCCATCACCGGGCAGCGGTGTCGCGGGTTGTTCGTTGACAGTCGGGTCTTCGATGTCACGCTCAGGCGCGGGCTCTGTGGAAGAAGGCGGCGCATCTTCTGTCGCTGGCGGCTCGTCACCGCCGGACCACGACAAGGCCCCAACCGTGGCTCCAATGGCCAACGCGCCCAGTGCAATGGACGCGTATTTCAACACCTTTTTGTTGTCTTTCTTGCCCTCACCAAACGCCCATTGGCTGCCGCGCAACAAGCTGCTCATGCCTTCTTCGACATGCACATAAACAACCACCGTCGTGTTGTCCTGTTTGGGCTTTCCCTTTGCCTCGACCGCGTTCAGCAGGTCCGACGCAACGCCTCTGACATCGTGCCCCGCACCCTTTTTCAACACCGACGTGATTTCTGGTTGAGACAGCGTGTCCAACCCATCCGAACACGCAAGCACCACATCCCCGGGCTTGAGGTTGATTGCGTTGACATCAATCAGCGAAATCTGCTCACCCATCAGGGCCGAACGCAGGGCATTCCGTCTGGGGTGATTGTCCGCATCCTCCTGCGTGATCGAGCCCGTCGCCACCATCTGAAGTAATTCGCCATACAAGGAATGATCGGCGTTCAGCTTCTTCAGACGTCCATCGCGCAGCAAAAACAAGCTGCTGTCACCGACCGAGACCCAAACCAGGCGATCACCCAGTTTCAATGCCGCGATCAGCGTACATCCCATGCCCTTCAGGTCGGGCTGGCTTGTGATCCGTTTGCGAAGGGCGTCATTGGCGGCGTGCAACGACTCTTGCAACCTGTCGCGCGGGCGTGGCGCGCCCGAGCCTTCGACGAAGTGCTTCTTAAAGGCCGAAAGAGCCAGATTTGCAGCGACTTCACCGCCAGCGTGCCCCCCCATGCCATCCGCAACCAGCATCAGAATATCCGATTTCGGATCGCGTTCGTTTTGAAAAACGACGTCGAAGGCGTCTTCCTGGTTTTCCCGACGCCCCAGGAGCTGTTTGCCGCTAATGACCGACATCTGGATCAGTCGTCAGTGCTTTCGGCCAGTTCCGACCAGTCAAAATCTTCATTGCAGAAGGCGACAAACCTTGCATGCGTCTGCTTTGACAGTTCAATCAGGGCATAGTTCTCCAAGGGCATCGTTGTGGCCACGATCTGATTGTTGATCCGGCTGATGTTTCGCCCGGTACCGGGCGCAGCAAAGAACACACGATTGGCGTCATCGAAAATGATGCGCAAATGATCCTTGCCCGAAATCATCTTGTCACCAAAGTTCAGCGCAACGCGTTCATCCGCATCCCTGCCCAGCGTGTTCATGCCCGAGCCCAGATTGACCGACTGGCCCAGACCCGGCCCTTTGACAACGACCAACCACCCGGTGATGGGATCGACCATCGGATCAAACTCGGCCTTTCCGGCAAAATTCTTGGCCAGACCACCGTGGTAGATCTCGGTTTTGTCGGACTCGACATATTCGGTCGGTGCTTCGCTAAAAGACCCGCCACCGATGGCGTGAGTCGCATCGTTGTCCGACGGTCCAAGGCTTTCGGTAAACGCATCGTCCGCGCCGAAATCCAGATCGTCGCTTGCGTCTTCTTCGTCTTTGTCAAACAACCAGCTTGTCTTGTTGTCGTTTCCCATGACTATACCTTTCCTGTGCAATTGGTCGCGGGCTTATGCCCGCACCAGTTTCAGGCGTACGGACCCAAGGCCCACAATGTCACCCACGTTAATGCGCTGCGTTCCCTTGATCTTGCGATCATTGACCAGCGTGCCGTTCAGACTGCCCAGATCATTCAGCGTAAAGCGGCCATCCGGCGAGCCATTCAACTCGGCGTGGACACGAGAGACCCCGCCATCCGGGATCACGACCGCGTTTGAGCCGCTGCGGCCCAAGGTGGCGCGCCCGGTTGCCACCGGGAACCGGTGACCATTGTCCTCGCGCACCAGAAATGCAATCGGCGGGACTGGTGCTGCAGCCGGGCTTCGGACCGGGCCGGGATCATCCAGTTCGCTGGGCTCATCTTCAAACACCAGTTCGTCGTCATCATCGCCCGACCCACGACGCAACATCATGACGGCCAACAGCAGAAGCAACAGGACCAGTACCCCGGCCCCGATATAGACATAGAGGGCGTCGATCCCGAAAATCTTGTTGGTCTCAGGCTCGGGCTCAGGAGCCGGTTCAACAGGCGGAGGAGCCAGCGGCCTGAACTCGGCCGAATAAGTTTGAGTCTGAGTCTGCCCGGGCTGGCCAACCACCGGCTCGATCATCTCGATATTGATCCGCGCCGAGACCGGGTTCCCAACCGGTACAATCAGTCCCGACCCGCGCACCGCATTCCCGTAAGAACCGATGAAATCCGAAACAACCGCATTCACTGATGCCGGGTTCTGCAAGAAGACCTCTTCCATCAGCCCTTTCTGAGGATCCGTCAGGCGCTTCAGCACGTCGATACCGCGCGTTGTGCGCTCATTGCCTTGCGCCCGCCAGAACATCCCCAAAGCAGAAAGCGACACCCCGGCCTTTTCGGCCTCTTCCGAGATTTCTTCGACGGTGGCCAACCCCTCTTCGTCGCCATCAGTGATCAGGATGAGGTTCTTCAGCAGAACATCGTCCTGATCATTCAGCAGTTCAATGGCGCGGGTCGCGTTGGCGACAAGACGTGTGTTTTGTTCAGTGATGTTCAGGCTGTCGATGACATCTTCCGCGCCGGAACGGTTGGTTGAAAAAGGCGACAGTTCGACAATCTCGTTTCCAAACCCGTAGATTGCCACTTTCTCGCCGGACGGAAGGTTGGAAACCACCTGAGCGATCAGGTCACGCTCGCGGTTCCAGGTGCCCCGTCGACCACCCTGATTGCCAATGGACAAATCAATCAGGACCATGGTCGCGGACAGGGTCAGATTGCCCGGCACCTCATCCAGAGACTTCAGCAGCTTGAACTCGGCATCCTCTCCGCCCAGCGAGCTAAAGCTCATTCTGCCGCGTTCGTTGCCCGATGGAACCCGCAGCAGACAGCTATCTTCAGGCGCGGGCGCGGCTGGCGCGCAATCCAGAATGGCTAACCCGGTGGCTGGCGCGCGGGTCCGACCCTCTTGCGCCTGTGCAGTTCCCGTTACGACCAAAGCCGCGACGGCGGCCATCACAATTCTTGAAATCCCGTAGGTCACAATCCCAAGACCCCCCCTCAGGTAAAATGTCCTGACCGGCACCGGCCTAAGCAAGCGCCAGTCTAATTCTTCGTCTTTTGTTAGATCGACAGCGCGCGGTAGGCGGCTTTGATGTTATTCAATTCCGACCGTGCCGCCGAGGCGTTGGCCGTTCCGCTTGAAACCTCGCGCTCGACGGCCCGTAGCTGACTGTCCAGCGCATTGACCTGCTGCAACCGCTCTGGGCTTGACGTCGAAGCGGTCCGCGCCTTGGCACCTTGCGCCTTCACATCGGCAATCTGCTGGCGCAGCGCGTTGATCTCGGCCTGATTGGCATTGCGCTGCGCTGCCAGTTGCGCGTTACGCTGTTCCGCCGCCTTGTTCTGCGCCAGAATCGCGTCGGCCTGCGCCCGGTTGCTGGCGATCTGACGGTCATATTCCCCGGAATTCAGGTTTTGGATGTTGTCGAACAATGTTGCTGTTGTCGGGTCGGTCGAGCCCGTGCAGGCCATCAGCGCACCACTTGCGACAAACAGAACCGGTAGAAAGACACGTTTGGACATAGAAACCATCATTTTTAACTTTCAACTGGACAGTCCGCCCCTGACACGCAGGCGCGGACCAAATAAATCAAAGCAGGTTAATCGATGCGCGCGTCCGGGCCAGACGGTTTTTGTTGCTGACCGCCGCATTTGTCGCGCCGCTCAGGCCGGGCTGCCCCTGCTTGGACGCTGCCCGCAATTCGGTAATCGTGCCATCCATGTTCTGCTCGCTGCGTTTCAATTCGTTCGAGACGACCTGACGGTTCGATTTGATTGCTTTGACGCGCTTGTTGTAAGCCGTGTCCGAAAGCTGACCGCCATCCACCTGACGGCGCAGAGATTTTAGCTCTGCATCCTGCGCACGCAGAACCGAGCGCAAGTTTGCCTCAACCGAATTCAGCTGTTTGCTGACGTTCGACAAATTGGCCAAAACGGCTTTACTGTTCACGATTTCCACGTTCTTGGCGGCAGCTTGTCGGCCAACCTGGTTGCCTCCAATACCGCCAACCACCGCGCCAGCGGCGGCTGCGGTCGCACAATCACCACCATCACCACCCAACAGTAATGCAACCCCACACAAGGCCACCGCACCAGCCAGTGCGCCTTGTACCGTGTTGTTGACAATGATGTCTTTAGATACCTGATCCAGGCTTTTGACCTGCTTCTCAAGTTGTTTTTCTTGCTGGGTTTTTCCGGCGACCGTCGAAGACGACGCACTTTGAATTGTCTCTTCCACACAGGCAGACAAAAACAGCGAAAGGGAGGCAAAAACCGAAATCGCTACAGAACGCATATACTTTCTCCGCAAAGATTTTTTCTTCTTAATTACCGAAAAAATCACATACTTTTTATTTTGGATCAACGATTCGGCATATTTACGGCTGCCATTTCACTCTTCGCGATCAGGCAGCGCGTGTTTTGATTAATGACTTGCAGGTATAGGTGACATGAAATTCCCCAAAGGATTCAGAGACAAAATCTCATTGACCAATGAGCTGTTCACATTTGCCGGCAATATCGGAGCAGGCATCGGAGCCCTGTTGGCCTTTCTGGGAATTACCTCGAATTTCGCGAACAGTTCTATGAGTTTAGCGCCGAATGTTGATGTATCTACATTGTCTCTTCCGGTACGAATGACGCTCTTGCTTCTGATTTCAGCCGCGCTGGGCTGGGGATTAGGCGCGCTGGTTGCAAGGTTCAGCAAATCGTTGAACGAAGTGTTGGGGTTTGCGATTTATGTTATCGCGCTTTTGTGGGGCGGGTTGCTGGTTGGGGCTGCAGAGTGGCTGGCCACACATCCGGTGCGACAGGTTCTGCCCGAAACGCTGTTGTTTACCACCATCGGGACCGGCGTCGCGTTCTGGGTATCGACCTTTCATTTTCGCAGCACTGGTGGAGGTGCGAAGTTTGCCATGCGTATGAGATGTGATGCGCTAATGGTGTTCTCGGTTGGATGTGCCCTGTTTCTGGCGCTGACCTTGTTGGGAGCTCAGGCATGAAAGTCGGTGGTGCACTGGATGGAAAAAGCGCGGCCCGTCTGCTGACCGCTGCTGCCCTTCTGGATTACATGTTTCTGGGCTTCGTGCTGGCCACGATTGCACCAGTGTTGCGCCAACATATGGGATTGTGGCTGTCGAACCCCGGCTATGTGATGATCTTCTATGTGGTGCTGGTCTTAATCTATTGGCTGGTATGCGAAGGTTTTCTTGGCGGCCACACGCTCGGCCGGTTCGCGCTTCGTCTGACCATGCGGGACAAAAACGGGAAACCTGTATCGTCCATACGCAGGTCGACGCGGGCCATCAAGAAAGTGCTGACATTTGGCCTGACGGGGGTGAACCCGAATGCGTCCGCTCGCTATGACAGGGTCGCCGGTGTGGTCTGGCACAGCCCAATGGCCGCCAGGTCGATGGGTTTCTGGCAATTGGTTGTCGCGGGTGGACCGGATCGGGGAAAGTCGGTCGAGTTTCGCAAGGTCCCCGGGATCAAGTCTTCCCACTCGATCAAGATCGGGCGCGACGGCAGCTGGGCCGATCTAGCACTGCCCCGAAGCGGAAAGACCTCGGGGCGTCATTGTGTCATTCGGATCGAAAAGTCGGGTGAGTTGTATCTGCGCGATCTGGGATCGTCGAACGGAACATGGCTGAATGGACGACGGCTTGAGGCCGAAACGTGGAACCCCATTGGCACTCAAGACGTCTTTCGCGTTGCAAATATCATAGTTAAGATCGTCCGGTAATACATTGCAAATATTAATCTAATCCGCCACCATTGCACGATGGACATTTCAGTGCGCAGGGATATCGGACAAAGCCGTTTCGATCACCTGTTTCAGTTTTTGCGCATCAATGGGCTTGTGAAGAAGAGGCAGTCCTGCAGAAGCGCAGGCATCTGTAAGTTCCGTCGAACGATTGGCTGAAATGATGCAGGCTGGCAAAGGTCCGAATGTGGCCGCCAAATCACGCACGGCATCAGTCCCCAATTTGCCGTCATTCAATTGATAATCAGCGACGATGATATCCGGTAAAATGCCAATCTCATTCAAAAGGTTCTCGGCATCTTCCTGACTGACGCATTCGAGAACCTGAACGCCCCAAGCCTCCATCGTCATTGCCAACGCGCCACGCAGATTCTCATCATTCTCGATCAAAAGGGCAACTGTACTGCCCAGTGCCTTTGTTTCCGGTGGTCTCACAAGATCGGGCACCGCGTGCTCAGGCAGAGCGGATTGGGCAACCGGAACCTCGACCGAGAACACCGTGCCCTTTTCCAACTCGGACCGCAGAACAATCTTGTGATCCAGCAACTCGCAGGCCCGTTCCACGATTGCCAGACCAAGGCCCATCCCTTCCGCGGCGCTGGCATCCGCGTGCAAACGCTTGAACTCCTGAAAGATGACTTGTTTCTGGTCATCCGCAATACCGATTCCGGTATCCAGAACCTCGATCAGAACGGATTTCCCACGCCGCCGCACGCCGACCAGAACTTTGCCGGAGTCCGTGTAGCGGATCGCGTTGGACAAAAGGTTTTGCAATATGCGACGCAGATAGCTGGCATCGCTTCGGACCAGCACATCAGTCGCGACAAACCGAAGATCCAACCCTTTGGCCTGCGCAACGGGTCGGAAGGAATCTTCCAACTGGGTGAACAAGTCGCCCATGCTGACGGTCGACATGTGAACCGAGACGCTACCTGAATCCAGCTTGGATATATCCAGCAGGGCCTCAAGGATGTGTTCGACGCTGTTCAGCGCACTTTCGGCCTTGGTCGCAACGCTTTGCGCATCCATCGCATTCAACCCGCTGCCCAACGTGGCAACATAAAGCTTGGCAGCAGATAAGGGCTGCAACAGATCATGACTGGCTGCCGCCACAAACCGGGATTTCGAGGCGTTGGCGCGTTCCGCATCGTTCAGCGCATCCGCCAGTTCCACCGTGCGCGAAGCCACCCGTTGTTCCAGCAGTTCCTTGGCCTCGACAAGCGCTTGCGCAGATTGACGCTCGGCCGTGACGTCGGTGAATGAGATCACGAATCCCCGATCCGGCATTTCCTGCGCAAACACCGAAAGGATCTTGAACCGACCGCTGTGCATCTGAAAACTCAGAGGCGGGCGCTCTGTCAGCTTGTTTACCCAGGCCAGCAAATCTGACTCTGACAGTCCTTCTTCGAAACTGATGTTGGTGCTTAGTCGGTTGAACAGAGTTTTGAACTGCGCACCCATCTGGAATTGCGCATTTGGAATGTCCAGCAACTCGCTGGCGCGATTGTTCCAACCGATCAGGCGCAGCTTGCTGTCAAAGATACAGACCCCCTGATCGATATGTTCCAGGGTCGCCCGGATCAGACGCGCCTTGTCATCCAGAATCCGGTCTCTTTCCTGCCGTTCAACCCGCATAATGTCGGTCACATCCGTTTGCAGGATGACGGTGCCTCCGTCCGGCGTGCGGTGTTCCGAAACCTGCGTCCAGCGATTGCCGTTCAAACGCACGTTAAAGACGACATGATCGTCGGTGTGACGGGTCAATCGACGGCGCTGCCAGTCCTGCGGCGAGACGGATTCGGGCAGCGACAGATGTTTGGACTGACTGACCAGTTCGACATATTGCTTGAATCGCAGCCCCGGCGTCAGATGGCCTTGGATATCAGGCATGTGCATACCGAAACGGCTGTTACACAGGACCAGTTCTTCATTGACATTGAACAGGGCGAACCCTTCCTGCACAGTCTCAATCGCATTGGCCAGATCAGCACGCGCGGCTTCGGTTTCCTGGTTCGCATGAGCCAGCCGGGCGTTGGATTCATTCAACAGCTCAAGCGCACGTTCCAGGTCATCGGTTCGGGCGCGCACCTCCTGCTCTAGCATCGCGGCGCGCTGAAACTGCGCGTAGGCCGCGCCGCTTGCATCGGTCGACTCCTCGACCCGGCGCATCAGGGCTTCGGCGATTTTCAGCAGTTTCTTATTCTGCCGATCCAGGGAATCGGACGGGTCCAGCAGAGAGTCAATCATGCGGCACCTTGTCCGGGGGATAGATCGCAACCCCGGTCAGCGTCTGGTTTACATGAATCGAGTTAAATTGCTCACCATAGGTGGAAAAGCCGACAACCCGGTTCTCCGACAGGATGTTAGAAATGGCACCGGTCATTTGCTTTTCCTGCGCTTCCAATCGGCGCAGAATGCAATCACATCCAAGGATAGTGTCCGGCCGTTCATGCTGAGTCAGTGCCGCGATCTCACCTTCCAGATGCGTTACCATATCCATCGGCTCGGCCAGGGTCAGAACCAGCCCTTCATCAATGGCGGAAAAGAAAACCAGATCGCCATTGCCTGCAACCTGCTGGATCGCGCGAACGTGGTGCTGGCCACCGATCTGCACCACAACCGGGTGCGCGGCGAAGGTGAAGGTTGTCAGTTGTTCGGGGTCTTTTCCGAGAATTCGGGCATATTCACGCGCCGCCGGTTCGGCGTTGATCTCGCGCACGATCCGTTTCGCGGGATCTGCTTCGGTCACCACCATACGGTGCGCGGTGGGCACAAGATGGTCCGACTTGAATACCTTGATCGGACAGCGAGTCCGGACTTGCGTCAGAATTGCCGCGTTCTCCAGCGCCTCACCATCATGCAGCACATAGGTGTGTTCAAAGCTGATTCCGTCCCCGGCCGACCCCCCGAACAGCGGAACCGGACCAAGACCCACTGCCAGTTCAGATGTCAACGTATCCTCTTTCGTCGACAGGCCGTCGATCATCAGAAATGTGAACTCATGCTCCCAGTTGGGCTGTACCTCCATCATTTCGTTGCGGTTGCGGATCATCTGATCGATGATTTCCTGCGCCGAGAAACTGTCCAGGTCCGGCACCAGCAGAGTCCGGACCTCAAAATAAGCCGCGGGTAACCCCAGCGCGACAATCTGATCTTCTGCATAGCCCTGACCGGCCAGTTCTCCAGCGGTGGTACAACCCACCACCGGCGTCGGCGCAAACGCCGCCCGCGCCTGACCGATCACTGCCGACGCGTCGGCATTGGCCGTCACAAACAGGATAACCAACGCCAGATCATCCGCACCCAAGGCATGGGTCAGATCAGTGACAGCATCTTCGGTGCCATATCGTGCAAATGCCGTTTTAACGATACCTGGCGAACGGGATTGGGCACCGGCCCACCCGATAGCTTGGTCCATCCAGCCTCCTCCCTTAAAGCGCGTGGATTTCTGAGAGTATGCCGCTTAGCCTTGCTCTTGCAAGACGCTGGCAAAGGACGCTTTGTTGGCGATCAGCACCGCTTGCGTTCGGCTTTGCACCCCCAGTTTGCGCATGATCGCAGTGACATGCGCCTTGACCGTGGTTTCCGCAATCGACAGGTCATAGGCGATCTGCTTGTTCAGTTTCCCCTCGCAGATCAGTTGCAGAATCCGCGATTGCTGGTTGGTCAGCGTCGCCAACCGGCCAACGGCATCGCTTTGTTCGTCCTCATCATCCGGCTGTATCAGCACACAGCCCTCGGGCAGAAACACGTCGCCTGCCAGCACCGCCTCGAACGCGGTGCGGAAAACGTCGCGTTGGCTGTGTTTGGGAACATAGCCCGAGGCACCGGCGTGGATGACCTGACTGACCACCCGATTGTCCGTCATGGACGAAACCACGATCACCGGAGCGTCTGCCGCCGCCTTGAGACGAACAAGACCATCCAGCCCATCCACATCCGGCAGGTTCAAATCCAGCATGACCGCATCGGGCTTTAATCCCCCTGCGATGCGATCCAGCGCCGCTTCAAGCCGGTCCGCGGTGTGAATTTCCCCGATCTTCGCCACGCTTTGCAACGTCATCGACAGGGCATCGCAAAACAGCGGGTGATCATCCACGATCAGCACGTTTTCAAAGTCTTTTTGTCTGGCGGATTTTGCAAGCATGACTTTCAGCCTTCGCAATGGAATTGCCCCAACCTAACAAAGCCTAACAAGGGAATGGAACCACGCCTACTGGCGGAAAGTCGTATAATAAACGCGCGCCGGGTCACGGCGCGCGTTACATCAGCGGAAAGGCCGGATCAGTTGGCCGAGGCCAGCTCTTTCGGCAAGCGGAATGTCCACAACAGGCCGCCCTGGTTCAGGTAGTTGACTTTCTTGGCCACTTCACCACCCCAAAGCGGAACCGCGCCGCCCCAGCCCGAGATGACCGAGACATACTGCTCGCCATCCTGTTCCCAGGTCACAGGTTGGCCAACGATGCCCGAGCCAGTCTGGAACGACCACAGCTTTTCACCGGTTTCATCATCCAACGCGATGAATTCGCCTTCGGGGGTGCCAAAGAACACCAATCCCCCAGCTGTCGTCATCACACCGGACCAAAGCGGGGCATCGTTCTTGTATTCCCACTTCCATTCGCCGGTGTCCGGGTCAATGGCCTTGAGCGAGCCGATATGGTCCTCGTAGTTCGGCTTGATGGTAAAGCCCGCGCCCAGATAGGCCGCACCTTTCTTGTAGGTGATCGGTTCATTCCAGATATCCATGCCCCATTCGTTGGAAGGCACATAGAAGTTGCCGGTTTTCTGCGAAAACGCCATCGGCATCCAGTTCTTGCCGCCCAGGAACGAGGGCGAGGCAAAGATCACTTCGCCTTTCTTGCCATCTGCCGCCGAAGCCGGGTCGCCGGGACGGTTGTCTTCGACAAAGATCGGACGGCCGTTATCATCCACGCCGGAGGACCATGTGATATCCTTGACGAACGGCGTGGCCGAGACGAACCCACCATCTTCGCGGTTCAGCACGTAGAAGTACCCGTTGCGATCAGCGGTTGCGTAACGCTGATTGCCCTCGCGGTCGGTATAGGCGACCACTTCGTTCACGCCGTCATAGTCCCAGCCTTCGCGCGGCGTGGTCTGGAAGTGCCACTTGATGTCGCCCGTTTTGGGGTCGATCCCGATGCGGCTGGCGGCATAGAGATTGTCACCTTTGTTGCCCTCGGTCGGCGTGCCCGCATCGCGCAGCCACGAATTCCAGGGGGCCGGGTTGCCTGCGCCAAAGATCAGCGTGTCAGTATCGGCATCATATGACCCGCCCAGCCATGTCGCGCCGCCACCGGTTTTCCACATATCGCCCGGCCACGTCGCGTTCAGTTCGCCGGTCATGGTGCTTTCTTCGCCGTTCAGCGTCCCCATGTGGCCTTCGATCACTGGACGGGTCCAGACGATATCGCCGGTATTGGCGTCACGAGCCTGCACTTCACCCACAATCCCGAACTCACCGCCCGAATTGCCGGTCACGATCAGGCCATCCACGATCAGCGGCGCGGCGGTATAGGAGTAGCCTGCCTTGTAATCTGCGATCTTGTCACGCCAGACGACGTCTCCGGTTTTCAGATCAAGCGCCACGATCCGCGCATCCAGCGTGCCGAAAAAGATCTTGTCGCCGTAAATCGCTGCACCCCGGTTGACCACGTCACAGCAGGGCAGAATGCCTTCAGGCAGGCGCGCATCGTATTGCCAGACCTCTTTGCCGGTCTTCAGGTCGATCGCATACAGGCGCGAATAGGACCCGGTGATATACATCATGCCATCATAGATCAGCGGCTGCGTTTCCTGGCCGCGCTGTTTTTCACCGCCCAGGCTGAAAGCCCAAGCGGGAAGCAGGTTGCTGACGTTATCCTTGTTGAGCATGTCCAGTGGGCTGTAACGCTGTAAATGCCGACCCATGCCGTTTGTCACGACCTGATTGGTGATCGTTTGGTCATTGGCCAGATCGTCTTCGGTAACTTCTGCGTGTGCTGCGCCCGTTGCCAAAACGCTTGCAACCACCGCCATTATAAACCGGCTCATCTGTGTCCTCCCTAGACTGGTGTCTTTCCTCCACGCCGAATCTCCGACGCGTCGGGATTGTTGGCGAGAGTATTATTCGCAGGCAGGACCATCGGTGAAATTGCACAATGGTCGTAGGGTGCAATTCTCGAATTTCAACACGAATCGCGAAAGTCACCGAAACAGCGCATTCCGGTGAGCTTTGCGTTCTTTACTTTTTGATTCAGTCAGTTCTGCCCCTCAAGGCTGTTCAGATAGGCCAGAATGAAATCCTGAACTGTTCGGTCCTCGATCCCGACATGGCGCATCTTGGTGCCGGGCATGAAACCGTCATTGTCCTCCATCCAGGCGCGCAGGGCTGCCGGGGTCCAGACGATGCCCGATCCAGCCAGCGCCTCGGAATATTCGTATCCTTCAACCGTTCCGGCCTGACGCCCGACAATTCCGTCCAGTTGCGGGCCATAGCTGGGGTCCGTCGCATCCGGAGCATGGCAGCGGCGGCATTCCGAGAAAAACAGGGTCTCCCCTGCTTCGACCTTAACGCGGTCGAATGTGGACTGGGCCAGAACGGGTGAGCCCGCGACAGCGCAGGCGGCAAGGCCAAGGGACAGAACGATGTGTTTCATTTGATCCTCCGAACGTTTGCCGGAGTATACCTTTGCGACTGCTGGCATCGGCTTGACGCACATCAAGCAAAACAGCGCGCGGCCTCATCCTTTGGTCGTAGAAAAGCGGGGAAACAAGCCGTTTCAGAACAGCGGCGCGTATTTCCATTCGTCAGCATCGGGCGTCACTTCGTTCGGGTCATAGCCTGAATCCTGCAGGCGTTTCGCGATCTTCAACCCGTCCTGCGCGGCTTCGTCCACATAGGCGCGGCCAAGCTGTTCATCCTTTGCAACGCCATGCCCGCGCAACAGGTTCAGGCCGTAGTTAAACTTGCCCACCGGGTCGCCCAGATCAGCGGCCCGTTTGTCCCAGGCCGCGGCTGCATCCGGGTCGTAGGGACCGGCCAGCCCGTTATTGTCCAACTGACCCATCCACGTCATCGCGCCGGTATATCCCGCCTCGGCACAGGTGTTGAACAAGGTTCGCGCCAGATCATGGCGGCCTGATTTGGTCATGTAGTAGCCGGACGCGCAGGTGGTCATATCGGTGATGCCATTCTCGATATTGCTCAGAACCTTGCCCCAGCCGGTATCCTGCGGATTGAGCGTGCCGTATTCGTCCTCGACCGTCTGGGCCATCGCCGACGAGGTAAGAAACAGAAAAAATGTGGCGATGCGGATCATGTCAGAACCCTCCGGTTGCCAGCACCATAGCGCAATTGGGACCGGTTTTCATCTCTGCCATGGTCGTAGATGCGGATCACCCTCTGGGCCGCATGAGTGAACGGGGTGGATGCGCAAGTACCCCGCGGCAAGGCCGCGATATCATCGGTCAGATACGTGTCCACAGGACAGTTAGCCCGTCTGTTGCCGACAGATCATACGCGTGTTTGGTGATGGCATGTCGCGCGCCAGCGTCCAATCCCACGGTGCGCTCATCCAGCAGCTAAAATAACAGAGCGCGGATCGGGCAGCGCGCGATTTCCAATCGCCTGCGGTGCCCGCCATTCAGGTCGCATGTCCGTTCGGCCATGCAGAGGTGTTCCAACGCCGTTGAACCTCAGTAACGTGCAAAGCGCGGCTTGCTGGACGTGAAAGCTCGCATCATCAAGGGCGCGCTTTTTCACTTTGGGTTTAGCTGACATTCCGGACAGAACGTCGCGTCACTTAATGGTAATCTCCAGCCGCTGCGTTTCACCGGTGCTGCCCGGCACTTTCAGATAGTAGCTGCCCGGCTTGATCGCAACAAAACCAATTTCCATTTCGCCAGCCTCGTCAAATTCAACGGAATCCAGTCCCAACGGGCGAATTTCCAACCCTTCGACCACGATCTCATCCACCCAGATCGCACGGAAAAACTCCGGGCCGACCAAGGCCAGTTCCTGACTGCCATCGCCCTGAATTTCGAATTCGTAGTAGGTGCCAGATTTCAGCTCCCACGGCGCTTCGGCCAATGGCACGCCCGCAGACAGGGTGATTGGCGGCAGGTCTTCCTTGTTCTTGGCTGACAGGATTCCGGCCAGGCCGAATCCGTCATCAACATCGGCCAGCACAGAAGCGGGCAAGGCCAGTAGGGCAACGGTCGCAAATGCGGTCAATCGAACCATGTTTAAATCTCCCTGTTCAGCTCGTCGGACGGAAGGCAGCACCCCAAGGGAAGCGGCCCACCTTGATCGTCTTGATCGGTTCACGCTTGGCCACGTCCACTACAGTGACATCGCCCGACACGCCGTTTGTGGTGAACAAAAGCGATTTGTCCGCGTTGAAATCCATATGCCAGACACGACGGCCGACAAGGATGTAATCTTCGACCTCATAGGTTTCGGCATTGACAGCGGCAATGTGGTTTGACGGCCCAAGCGCGACAAAGGCGGTCTCGTCCCCGGTTGACAGCTCAAAGCCCACGGGCTGCACCCGGTCGGGATGGACACCGCTGACCTCAAACTCGATCTTGGCCTTTTCGGTCTGGGTTGCCACGTCAAACACGGTGATCGTGCCGCCAATTTCCGAACTGACCCACAGCTCGGTCCCGTCTTTCAGGAATTCCGCGTGGCGTGGCCGCGAATCGACCAGCGTATTGGCGAATAATTCACGCGTTTCGGTGTCGATCCAATGGGCCATATTGGTGGTTTCCGAAGTGGTAATGGCGATCTTGCCATCAGGCGAAACCGCCATTCCCTCGGGTTCGATGCCCACATCAATCTGGGCAATGACCTGACGGCTTTCGGTATCGACCACGGTGGTGATCGCGTCATCCTCGTTGGCGATATAAAGATGCCGGTCATTGGGATGCAGCACAAATTGCTCGGGATCCTCGCCCGAGGGCAGGTCATGTAGAATCTCGCCCGTCTCGGGATCCATGACCTGCACAGCGTCGCTGTCCGACGCACAGATATACAGCACCGAATAATCCTTGGAAAAGGTGATCCCGCGGGGGCGCTCGCCGGTCTCAATCGTGCGGATCACCTCCAGCGTTTCGATGTCGATCACGCTGAGCGTGTCGTCTTTTTCGTTGCTGATCCAAATCTCATCGGCTGTGGCCGGAACGCAAAACGCCGTGGCTGCCAGAATTGCGGGTATTCTCATCCCTGATCCTCCTTGAACGCCTGACACTGGCTTTCAGCTTCATCGATGCCCAACGTGTCCAATTCGCTGCGCTGATGCAGGAACCCCTCTAGCGGCGCCATCGCGACAACCGCGCGGTCGGTGACCAGAGGGATCGGCTGACGCAGCTGGCCGTTCCACGACCGGAAATTCATCGCCCGACCTTTGAAACCTGCCAATTCGAAATCATCCGACAGAATGTAGTCCCGCAAAACCGACGCATCACCGGATTGCGTGCGCGTGACCGCCTCACCCAACGTCCGGTACGCCGCCCATGCAGCATAATCGCGAGGACGCATGGATCGCCCCGTCTGATCGAAAAACCGGTTCTGCATCTGAACCGCCCCCCATTGTTCGACCACGCGCGACCATGTGACGGGCTGCAGACCTTCCGAGCCCGCAACCGGGCGGGCTTCCCATGTGTTGAAGGGAATATAGCGGCCGAAATCGTCCAGCTCATCCGCCACAAGCAGGATGTCATAGTCACCAAATTCCTGTGTGAACAGAGGCACTTCCTGCGCTGCATTGCGCCGCAGATCGGCATCGAACACCCATGTCTTTTCCGCTTTCAGGTCCAAGCCGAATTTCTGCAATGATCGTTTCAACGCGTCTGCAAAAGCGTGATCGCCGGGATGGTCGCCGGAAATCAGAACCAGTTCGTCCCAACGGCGTTTGACAAAGAATTGCACCAGCGCATCGGTGCGCATCACGTCAGACGGCAAAGTATGCAGCAGGTTTGCGCGACAGGCCGCGTCCCGCAGGGCGAGATCGGGGGCGGACGCATTGAACAGCACGGCATCGGCAGCCTCGGGCAAGTCAGCAACATCCAGCTGCGCCTGCATTGGAGCATCGAGAATCACAAACGGGGATGTAGCCAAAGCCGCCTGCGCGGCAGCCAGCCATTCCCCTCCTTCAGGAACCGTTGTAACCGTCAGTTCATAGCTGTGACCCAGAAACTTGGCCGTGGTCAGGTTATCGGCCAGACCCAGTTCCGCGCCAGCGATGCCCAGAGTCTCGGGCACGGGATCAAGATTGGACAGGACCGGTGGGCGGTCGATCTGCTGCTGCAGATACGTCACTGAAATCGAGACCTCGGCCCATGCAAGACCCGGCAACAGCAGCAGGGCCGCGACAATGCCTGACATTCTGATCATCTCTGCGCCTCCTCCCCGGCTTTCAAAGTAAAAGCCCGACTTTGCCGACCCGACCATTCGACCTTAGTCGCAGCCAACGTCGCATCTGCAACCAAGGTCGAATTTCGCGGCGATTCTGCCTGCGCTATGACCGGGGAAAGCATCAGAAGGAGGAGAAGATGCGTCTCGGTTTTTATAGTGCAGCGCTGGTTGCTTCGATGACGGCAAGCATGGCGCTGGCTCATGGCGACGTGGCGCCGCAACCTGTGGACACCGACGCCCTGCCTGACGTAAGCGAGGATTGGCTGATCGAAAACCCCTATCGCGATCAGGGCGAAGAGGTCTGGCAGACCGCAATCGAAATCGGCGATTCCGGCTATAACCAGAACTGCGCGCGGTGCCACGGGCTGGGTGTGGTTTCGGGCGGTCTTGCCCCCGATCTGCGGTATCTGGAAGCGGAAGAGTATGGCGATGAGTGGTATATCGAGCGGTTCCGCGAAGGTTACACCCAGAACGGCATCACCAAGATGCCCGCCTTCGGAGAGCTTCTGGGCCAGAAAGCAGCCTGGGCGATACGGACTTATATCGAGACGCGGCCCGACGATGGCGCGTTGGATGATCATTCCGATCGCCTGAAAGAAATCCGCGACCTGTTGTCCGCGATGGCCGATGGCGCAGAAGGCGACGCCGGTGCCTTGCAGTCAGAGCTGAGTGAAATCGCAACCACAATCGAAACCGCTTCGGGCGCACCGGTTGCGGACAGCGTGGCGCTGCGGGCGGCGGTTCTGATTTCGGGGGACAGCCCGAATTTCGCCGAGGCAGCCGAACAGCTGACCATCGGATTGTCTGCCGCGCAATAGAACGGCAGAGTGGGGCATATGATCGGACGTTACCTTATTCTCTCCCTGTTGGCCGCCACCCTCACCGCGGGCTCGGCGCTGGCCAGATGCGAAGATCATGTGCCCCAACCCAAACCCCAGAATGCAAGCCGCGATATCGTGGGGGCGGACCTCGATACCATCATCGAGCGCGGGTATATCGAATTCGCAGCCTATGAAGATTTTGCACCCTGGTCGTTTGAGAAAGATGGCAGGATTCAAGGCGTCGATATCGAGATCGGCAAACTGATCGCGGAAGACCTGGGCGTCGAGGCGCGGTTCAATTTGGTCACCGCTGGGGAAAATCTTGAGGCCGATCTGCGCAACTGGATCTGGAAGGGCCCGCTGATCAACGGGCGCGTGGCCAATGTCATGCTGCACATCCCCTATGACAGTGAATTTGCCTGCCGGGTCGAACAGGTCGTGTTCACCGGCCAATACCATGATGAGGAAATCGCCATTGCTTATCGCAAGGACGAATACCCCGAAGACCCGCCCGTCCCCGCCTATTTCCGCTTTGATACGGTTGCCGTGGAAAATGACTCGATAGCCGATTTTTACCTGTCGGCTTTTCCCGGCGGGCAACTGTCGCGCAACGTGCGGCGTTACCCTTCGGCGGTCCAGGCGATGGAGGCACTCGCCGCAGGCGAGACAATGGCGGCAATGGGCCCGCGCGCTCAGTTAGAGGCCGGGCTGACACCCGATCTGGGTATTCACACCCCACCCCTGCCCGGATTTGCCGTAAGCACATGGACCAGCGGCGTGGCCGTTCATTTCGCCTATCGCGGCCTCAGTTATGCTGTAGATGACGCCATTTATGCTGCTTTGCAGGACGGGCGCATCGAACAGATATTCTCGGCGCACGGGCTGACCCATGCGCCACCGAAACTGCGGTGACTACGCCCAAGGTCTTATAGGCATCGGGCAGATCACCGCGTAGCTTACCAAAAAATACTGGAGGGAGTGACATGGAACTACATGACAGCCGCGTCATCGCGGCCCCACGTTCCAAGGTCTGGGACTCATTGTTATCTGCAGAGGTTCTGAAAGACTGCGTGCCCGGATGTCAGGAGATGACCGGAACCGCCGAAGACGGCTTTGCGGCCACGGTGGTTCAGAAAGTTGGCCCGGTGAAAGCCACCTTCAAAGGTGCCGTTACCCTATCTGATATGGTTGATCAGGAAAGTGTAAAGCTCTCGGGCGAAGGCAAGGGCGGAGCCGCCGGTTTCGCCAAAGGCGCGGCGGACGTCACCCTGTCGGATGTCCCCGAAGGCACGCTGCTGGCTTACAATGTCGACGCACGCGTCGGGGGAAAGTTGGCGCAGCTTGGTGGTCGTGTCATCGACGGCGTGGCCAAGAAAATGGCGGATCAGTTCTTTGAGAACTTCCAAAGTGCGGTCGAGGTCGCGCCACAATCAGCCCCTGCCGCACCTGCGGACGAACCGGCAGGACAAGCTGAAGAAACAGACGAGAAAAAGGGATGGCTCAAGCGCGTGTTTGGCGGTTGAGCCATAGATTTCAGGGAGGAAAATCTGATGAAGATTTCTATGACTGTGAACGGATTATCTGTGAGCGGTGATGTTGAGGGTCGGACGTTATTGTCTGGATTTTTGCGTGATCAATTGGGTTTGACGG